>NZ_JAYEDA010000010.1:0-198337 GCF_034651565.1 Chryseobacterium sp. MHB01
GGGTCTAGGCCGAGGACACAAATAGTAATTAAGACATCCATAAAAAAAATATGCGGAATTTTTCCGCATATTTTTTTATTAGATCATCAATCATCAATTAAACCTGTATCACTCCCAAATTAAACTTCTCAGTAATGGGAGAATGATTGGCTGCTTCAATTCCCATGGAAATCCATTTTCTTGTGTCTGCCGGATTAATGATAGCATCCGTCCAGAGTCTGGCTGCTGCATAAGTGGCTTCTGTTTGTTTCTGATATTTTTTTGAAATGCTGTTTAGAATTTCATTATGTTCTTCCTCTGTAATTTCTTTCCCCTGCTTTTTCAAAGTAGATTCCTGAATCTGGGCCAGCACTTTCGCCGCCTGAGCTCCACCCATAACTGCAAGATCTGCCCATGGCCAGGCTACAATAAGCCTTGGATCATACGCTTTTCCGCACATGGCGTAATTTCCGGCACCATAAGAATTTCCTGTAATAATGGTAAATTTAGGTACTACAGAATTGGAAACGGCATTCACCATTTTAGCGCCGTCTTTGATGATTCCCCCATGTTCGGACTTTGAACCAACCATAAAACCTGTTACATCCTGTAAAAATACCAACGGAATCTTTCTTTGATTACAGTTGGCAATAAACCTTGTTGCTTTATCTGCAGAATCAGAATAAATCACACCACCAAACTGCATTTCGCCCTTTCCGCTTTTTACAAGTTTTCTCTGGTTGGCAACAATTCCCACCGACCATCCATCTATTCTGGCGGTAGCACAGATAATGCTTTTACCATAGTCAGGTTTATACTCTTCATATTCAGAATTATCCACTAAACATTTAATAATTTCATACGTATCATATTGTTCTGCCCTTGAAACCGGCATGATTCCGAAAATATTTTCCGGTTTTTCTTTCGGTTGGGCACTTTCAATCCTGTCAAAACCTGCTTTGTCCGTACTTCCCAGAGACTTCATGATATTTTTGATCCTGTTCAGGGCATCTTTATCATCTTTTGCTTTATAGTCGGTAACTCCGGAGATTGAGCAGTGTGTTGTTGCGCCTCCCAATGTTTCATTGTCAATACTTTCACCAATCGCTGCCTTTACCAAATAACTTCCTGCAAGGAAAATAGAACCTGTTTTATCAACTATCATCGCTTCATCACTCATAATCGGAAGATAAGCTCCACCCGCAACACAACTTCCCATCACCGCAGAAATCTGGATAATCCCTGCAGCACTCATTTTCGCATTATTTCTGAAAATTCTCCCGAACATTTCCTTATCAGGAAAAATTTCGTCCTGCATCGGAAGATATACACCCGCTGAATCTACGAGGTAAATAATAGGGAGTCTGTTTTCCATTGCAATTTCCTGTGCTCTCAGGTTTTTTTTACCTGTAATCGGGAACCAGGCACCTGCTTTTACGGAAGCATCATTGGCAACAATGATACATTGTCTTCCGGATACATACCCCATAACCACCACAACACCGCCGCTTGGACAGCCACCGTGCTCTTCATACATTTCATACCCGGCAAAAGCACCGATTTCTATGGAATCAGAATCTTTATCAAGAAGATATTCAATTCGTTCTCTTGCTGTCATTTTACCTTCATCACGAAGTTTCTGAAGCCTTTTTTCTCCGCCTCCTTTTTTGATTTCAGCGAGCAGACGATTTATTTCTGATAACTTTAATCTGTTTTGATCTTCTCTTTTATTGAATTCAATGTCCATAAAATCACAATTTTTTCGTTTTAAAGATACTATTTTTTGAATGGAATAAAAATTGATGTAAACATTTGTTTAATAAATTGGTTTTCAGAAATTTATGAAATTTTTAACAAAAAAAGTATTTTTTCTGGTGCGTAATTTGCTAACTTTACAATAGAGAAAGTGAGAGTGAAATCTTACACTTTTCTCTAGTTCCTAGTTTATTTTTTTAATAGTTTATTATTTGAAGGCCCTGAAAGTTGAATAAATTTTCAGGGTTTTTTGTTTGGTCCTATCAATTCTCATTTTACCATTAGTTATTTCTGTAATTTTCTGCAAAAGAGACTTTATACTTTTTTAATTTTAAAAAATTAATTATATGAAAGTTCAAAACATTCATTTTATAGAAATAAAAACTTTAGAAACAATATAATTTAGTTGTAAATATGTTACAGCAATGTAAATCCGATTTGTAAATTTGCAAAAATAAAAAAGAAGTAGAATATGCATAAACTGGCTCTTTTCAGATTGCATTTGATTGTGTTTTTATGGGGATTTACAGCAATTCTGGGAAAATTGATTCATGCCAATGCGGAGATTCTTGTATTCTACAGAATGTTGTTTGCTGCTGTCTTCTTATATCTTTACATCAGAATTTTTAAAAAAGAAAGCATTAAAGTTTCAAAAAAGATCTTTTTCCAGCTTGCGGCAATAGGTTTTTCCATGGCTTTGCACTGGTACTGTTTTTTTTATTCTATTAAAATTTCCAATGTTTCCATTGCTTTAAGCTGTCTTTCATTATCAACCTTATTTGCTTCCATTATGGAACCTATTATTTTTAAACGTAAGATTGATATCTCGGAAGTCATTATGGGTGTTGTGATTGTCGCCTGTATTCTTTTGATATTCAAAACGGAATTCAGATTCAAGGAGGGTATTTTTTACGGAGTATTATGTGCCATTTTCGGAACTGTTTTTTCAGTGTTCAACGGTAAAATGTTTGGAAAGACAAGCTCAGGAAACATTATTTTTTACGAAATATTCTGCGGATGGTCTATTTTAATGATTATTTATCTGTTTACAGGACAAATTTTTCACATGAATGAAATAAGTTACCGTGATATTGCGTTAATATGCTTGTTAGCAAGTGTTTTCACTGCCTTTCCGATGCTGGAATCAGTGAACCTTATGAAATATATTTCGCCTTTTACATTAATTTTAACAGTTAATTTAGAACCGGTTTACGGAATTATACTAGCTTTTTTTATCTTTGGAGAATCAGAACATATGAGTCCTGTTTTTTATGTGGCTTCAGGAGTTATGATACTGGCAATCATTGCCAACGGATTGATAAAAGCTAAGAAACAAAAAACTTTAAATTAAGCATCAAATTATATGATGAAAAAATATCTTTTACTTGTATTATCCCTGATGTATGGCATCTCGCAATCGCAGATCATCAGAAAATATTCCAATGAGTTCCTGAATATCGGAGCTGGAGCCAGAGGTCTGGCCATGGGAGGAGCCGTAGTTTCCAATCAGGATGATGTATATTCTCCGATGTGGAATCCTGCAGGACTTATGGCAATAGAAAGAGACTGGCAGGGCGCAGCAATGCACGCAGAATATTTTGAATCTATTGCCAAATATGATTATCTCGCGTATGCTAAAGTTCTGGAAACAGGTGTTTTCGGAGTTTCTGTAGTGAGACTGGGTGTTGATAACATCCTCAATACTACACAGCTTATCGATACTGAAGGAAATATTGATTACGATAAAATTACAAAATTTTCACAGTCAGATTATGCAGCCATACTTTCCTATGCATTCAATCCGGGAGGGAATACCAAATTGGATGTAGGTGTTAATGCTAAAATCGTATACCGAAATGTGGGCAAATTTGCCAACGGCTACGGATTTGGATTCGATGTGGGGGCTATCTATAAAATGGATAATGGCTGGAAGCTGGGAGGTATGCTGAGAGATGCAACAACTACAGTCAACTTCTGGAGTGTTAATCAGAAAGAACTTTCCACGGTGGTTAATGGGGAAGAATTCAACCCGGCGCCAAAAGATAAAATGGAACTTACCATGCCGAAACTCAATGTGGGAGCAAGTAAAATCTTCGAGATTAACAGCAGTGTATATATTTTACCGGAAGCCGGCTTAAATATCGATTTTGCTAAAACAGCCGCTCTTATTTCTTCAGACATTGCAAGTATCACTCCTTATGCTGGAGCAGAACTTGGGTATCAGAAAATGATTTTTGTGAGACTTGGGGTCAACAGATTCCAGTCGATCACAGATATTGAAGATCTCAAAAGAAAAGTATCCTTCCAGCCGAGTGCGGGAATCGGGATCAGATATAGAGGCCTTACGTTAGATTATGCCATTACCAATTCCGGAATCGGAGGATCCAATTTTTATTCCAACTTCTTTTCCCTGAAACTGGATATGGGACAATTCAGAAATGATTAATTTATTTAAAATGAAAAAAATTTCACTGGTTATATTTACAGCATATTCGATGTTTGCTTTCGGACAGAAGGTTTCCGATTACAAATACATCTCACTTCCGCTACATTTCGAAACCTTTAAGGAAGATTTCGGTCTGGCAGATATGTTGATAAAAACGCTAAAAAGTAAAAATTACACTATAGTACCGTACGACAAATTGCAGTGGCCGTCTGAAGCACAGGCTAATCCATGCAGTGTACTGATGGCAGATGTGGTAAATGACAGCGGTCTCCTTCGAAATAAAGTATTGCTCCAGTTCCGCGACTGTAATAATAAAGTAATATCCTCAACTAAAGGCAGTTCTAATATTAAAGAATTTAAAGAAGGTTTTCAGGATGCACTTAAGCAGACTTTTGTGTCGGTTTCTCCTTCAAGTCCTGTAGTTCAGAGTACGGCTGACGCTTCAACTATTAACAACACAACATCTTCTGTTACAGAGACAAGAGAAACTGAGATTTCAGGCTCGGCTTCATCTGATAATAATGCCGTAAAATTCAGTAACGGCAAAGTTGATGTCATGAAAGTACAGCTTGATAACAATCAGTTTATTCTGGTAAACTCTAACAGCTCTTCGCCGTATGCAACTTTTAAGACAACAACCAAGGCAGATGTTTTCAGAGTGAAATTACAGAATGGAGAGGCGACTTTAGGATATTATGAAAACGGAAATATTGTCATTGAAATGCCTAAAGCCAATGGCGAGTATGGCAAAGAAATCTTTGTAAAGAAATAGTTCAAATAATAAAAGGTTGGAAAATTTTCCAACCTTTTATTCATTATTAAAAAAATCATACACAATTTTAGCCTTACTTTTCCCAAGAATCTCTTCCAGAGTTTCCAGGCTTGATTCTTTAATTCTTTTCACAGATTTTAACCGCGACAAGAGCAGTTCAATTGTTTTTCCGCCCACGCCGGGAATTTCTTCCAGTTCAGATTTTATCGTTGAATTCTTTCTTCTGGTTCTGTGGTGCTTTACGCCAAAACGGTGCGCTTCGTCCCTTACTCTCTGTAAAATTTTAAGGGTCTCAGATTTTTTATCAAGATATAACGGGATGGAATCTTCCGGAAAGAAAAGCTCTTCCAGTCTTTTGGCGATGCCGATGATGGTAATTTTACCATATAACCCCAACAAACGTAAGCTTTTCACTGCAGAAGAGAGCTGGCCTTTACCTCCATCGATCAGGATCAGCTGTGGTAAGTCTTCTCCTTCATCCAGCATTCTTTTATAACGCCGATAAATGACCTCTTCCATCGTTGCAAAATCGTTCGGACCTTCTACAGTTTTAGGATGAAAAATTCTATAGTCTGCTTTGCTGGGTTTTCCGTCTTTGAAAACAACACAGGCGGAAACAGGATTGGTCCCCTGAATATTGGAATTATCAAAACCTTCGATGTGGCGGGGTTCCACAGGCATCCTGAGGAGCTTCTGCATTTCTGCCATAATGCGGTTGGTGTGTCTTTCCGGATCTACAATCTGTACCTGCTTCAGTTTTTCAAGACGATATTCTTTTGCGTTTTTTTCAGAAAGTTCTACAATACGTTTTTTATCGCCTACTTTCGGGACGATCAGTTTTACGTTCGGAATTTCAATAGCCAGATGAAAAGGCAGCAGCACTTCCTTAGAATCAGAATCAAATTTCTGACGGATTTCAACTAAAGCCTGCTCCATAATTTCTTCATCGGTTTCCTCGAGAATTTTCTTAATTTCGGTCGTGAAACTCTGAATAATATTTCCGTTTCTGATCTTAAAAAAGTTCACATAAGCGGCCGTTTCATCGCTTGTCATACCAAAAACATCCACATCATCGATGCTCGGATTTACGACTGTATTTTTAGCCTGGTAATCTTCAAGAGCATCCAGTCTTTCCTTTACGATTTGTGCGCTTTCAAACTGAAGGTTCGTGGCATATTTCATCATCTGGTTTACCAGATATTCTTTTGCTTTGCGGAAATCTCCTTTGATGATACCACGGATGGCGTCGATCTTTTCATCATAATCTTGTTTGCTTTCCAGGCCTTCACAGGGTCCTTCGCAGTTTTTAATATGATATTCCAGGCAGACTTTGTATTTACCTTCCTCAATCTTTGCAGGAGCCAGATTAAGATTACAGGTTCTCAGCTTGTAAATATGTTTGATGGTATCCAGTAAAATTTTTGCCGGTCGCACTTTCGCATAAGGTCCGTAATATTCAGATCCGTCTTTTATTTTGGTTCTCGTTAAAAATATTCTCGGAAAATCTTCATTTTTGATACAAATCCAGGGATAGGTTTTGTCATCCTTCAGCATGACGTTATAAAACGGCTGATGTTCTTTGATGAGATTATTTTCTAATAAAAGTGCATCGTATTCACTATTAACAATAGTAGTTTCCAGGCGGTTTATCTTCCCGACCATTATTCTTGTACGGTAGCCGGAAAGGGTTTTATTGAAATAGGATAGTACTCTTTTCTTCAGATTTTTGGCCTTACCCACGTACAGCAGCTGATCGTTTTTATCATAATAACGATAAACGCCGGGTTCAGATGGTAAAGTTTTGAGCTGTAATTCTAAGGAAGGATTCATATAACAAATTTAAGGAATTTAAAGGCATAAAAAAAGCCGAATAGCTATCTGGGCTTCAGATTCATTTCCTATATCTATTAAATTGTAATAGGGTTATGCTAATTTTGTTTAAACAGCGTCGTAATAGGATCAGGTTAAAATGTTATTATTTATAAAGCCATGTTAATCGGTTATACTTAAAATACAGGTGGTATAATGTGTTGATTTTCAGTGCTGATTATCATTGTTTGGAAACGTGCTGATGTTTCGGTCAAAACCTGCTCAGGTTTTTGATAAAAGGTGCTTAGGTTTCAGGTGAAAGGTGCTTAGGTTTTATAAGAAACCTGCGCGGCTTTTAGAATGCATAAAAAATGCTGCCTCTGATAAAGGCAGCATACTTTAATATAGATTTAAAATTATCCGTTGCTCATTGACGTATACTCATTCACTAAAAAGCTGAAGTAATCCCATTCCACAGAATTTTTAGGATATTTTTTCATGAATTCTGCATTATCCCCGAAAAGAAAATCATAATTGTCCTCAAAATCATCCTTATGAAGCCACATCACTTTATCGCCTTTTTTAACATAATAAGACTTAATAACACCGCCGCCCAGCTGAGGTCCGTACCCGAATGAAACGCCTCCTGTTTCTTTTGCTCTCGGATCATGATAAACAGAAATAATATCATCAAATCCCGGATTGATCACCTGCATCAGGAATTCTTTATCGTCTTTTTTGTTTTTTAGAGAAACCGTTTGGTTTACAAAATATATTCTGTCGCTGTTGGTAGTCTTGGTAAGTTTTCGGGTACTGTAATTTCTGATATTCCCCATGTATTTGGCCACTTTTGCAATTTTCTCAGCATTACTTGGGTAGATATACATTTCAGCAATATGATCAGCATCAAAAGTCTCGGTTTTTTTCGTAATGCTGTCTTTTAAGGATACTTCAAAGATCTGTCCTTTTTTGGAGTCTGTTTTGCTGCAGAAACCTTTGTGAACGCTTCCGTCTTTTAAAATAACAGTTGAGGTTTTCTTAGGTGACGGCATATTGAACCCTTCATTGAAAAGGTATTGTTCCATCTTTTTAATTTCTTCTTTGGAGTATTTCACTTTTTGCGCGAAAGATGCAGTGCTGGCCAGAACCAGTGCAAGCAGTAATGTTTTAAGTTTCATAAGGATATTAATTTTATTCAGCAGCAAAAATAGGAAATTAATCTGCTCATCCTCAGAAAATTTTCATCATATAAAATAAGCTTTCCCAATTATCGCTAAATGTGTAATTTTAGGACAAAATTTAGAGAATGATATACGGTGTAGATGTTTTCAGTTTCCATGATGTCCTGGAGATCTGTAAAACTCCCAATAAAGCTAAACTTAATAAAGCAGCCAGAGAGCAAATTTTAAAATCGCAGAAAAATGTTCAGAAAATTGTAGAGTCAGACCGTTGTGTTTATGGGATCAACACAGGTTTCGGACCTCTTTGCGATACGAAAATTTCAGCCGATGAAACGGCGCTTTTACAATACAATCTGATCATTTCCCATGCAGTAGGTGTGGGGAAGCCTATTGATAAAGAACTTTCAAAAATCATGATGATTGCCAAAGTTCATGCGTTGTCAAAAGGATTTTCGGGAGTTTCTCTGGAGGTCATCGAAAGAATGGTTCTCATGCTGGAAAAAGATATCATCCCAGTTGTTCCGGAGCAGGGATCTGTTGGCGCTTCCGGTGATCTTGCTCCACTGGCGCATTTGGTATTGCCGCTTTTGGGCCTAGGAAAAGTATGGGTTGGAAACGAGATATTTCCTACGGCAGAAATTTTAGAGAAAAACGATCTTCTTCCATTGTCATTAGGGCCGAAAGAAGGACTGGGACTGATTAACGGAACACAGTTTATCTTAGCCCACGCGATCAAAGGACTGGAAAAGTTTGAATATTTACTGGATCTTGCTGATATGACGGCAGCCATGAGCCTTGAAGCGTACAGAGGTTCTGCAAGTCCCTTCAAAAAAGAACTTCATGAGATCAGACCTTTTGAAGGCAGTAAAAAAGTGGCCGCAAGAATGCTGAAGTTTCTGAAAGGCTCGGAAAATCTGCAGGCTCATGAAGACTGTGAGCGTGTTCAGGATCCGTATTCCATGCGATGCGTTCCACAGGTTCACGGGGCAAGCAGAAATGCATTTGAACATCTTAAAATGATGGCAGAAACAGAATTGAATTCCGTGACAGATAATCCGATTGTTTTAAGTGCTGAAGAGTCGATCTCAGGCGGTAATTTCCACGGTCAGCTGATGGCTTTACCATTGGATTACGCTACTTTGGCGGCCGCCGAACTGGGAAATATTTCTGACAGAAGAAGTTATTTATTGCTGGAAGGAAAATACGGTTTACCAAGATTATTAACGGAAAGTTCAGGGCTAAACTCCGGATTTATGATCCCTCAGTATACCTCAGCAGCGTTGGTTACAGAGAATAAAACATTATGTTTCCCGGCTTCTGCGGATTCCATCCCTACAAGTCTTGGGCAGGAAGATCACGTTTCTATGGGAAGCATTTCAGGAAGGAAGTTTAATCAGGTTCTGGGAAATCTTGTAAATATTTTAGCTGTCGAACTGATGTTTGCAGCACAGGGCTTAGAATTCAGGAGACCTTCAAAGTGTTCTAAAATTATTGAAGAAAACTTCGCAATCTTGCGATCAAAAGTTACTAAACTTGAAGACGACCGATTGATTGGTGAAGATATGCTGGCGATCGCAGAATTGATTAATGAAAGGAAATTCGTGGTAAATTAATAGTATGATAAAAAATATAATTTTTCTCTTCACGCTGTTTTGCTTTACATTTTCATATGCCCAAACAAAGCACGAGAAAATCAAAGAATTAATTTCTCTGAGCGGAGCTTTTACCATTTCCAGAGGAATTCCGAAAGAAGTGATTGCAAATTATAAGAAGAAATATAATAATGTCCCTGAATCTGAATGGGCTGGCCTTGAACAGAAATCAGTGTTGAAGAACTTATAAACAATGTGATTGAAATGTATTCAAGCAGATTTACAGAACCTGAGATTAATGAGTTGCTTGTTTTCTACAAATCAGATCTGGGAAGAAAAATGATTCGTCATTCACAGGATATGATACAAGAAATTCAGACTGCAACGGGTAATTGGGCAATGAAAGTAACTGAAATAATTAATAACGATCTCACGAAGAAGGGATATTTGACTTCTCCGCCGCCGCCCGTATCGGATGGTCCGCCACCTCCAATGATGCCTAAAAAATGATATTTCTAAAGCTCCTTCATCCGGAGCTTTTGGTTTTTAATCCAATAAAATTTAGTTATGAAAATTCAGAGAACAGATTCTTCCGGCAGAGATTTTCGGGATTTGGTACAGCTTTTAGATGCTGACCTGGCAGTTAGGAATGGTGAAGATCAGGCATTTTATAATCAGTTTAATAATATTGATGTGATTAAAAACTGTATCGTAGTTTATGTTGATGAAACTCCTGCGGCGTGTGGCGCATTCAAAAAATTTGCGGATGATACGGTTGAAATTAAAAGAATGTACACACATCCGGATTTCAGAAAAAGAGGTTTGGCAACAGCTATTGTGAAAGAGCTTGAAAAGTGGGCAAAAGAATTAAACTATAAAAAAGCGGTTCTGGAAACCTCACTGGAACAGAACGAGGCGCTCTCGGTTTATGAAAAAAGCGGCTATATAAGAATTCCCAATTATGGTCAGTACATTGGTGTTGAGAAGAGTGTCTGTTACGAAAAAATCCTGTAAATTTTCAGTGAATATTATTTTCAGCATAATAAAAATAGGATAAAATTTCATCTTTAAGGTTCTGTAATTCAATGTAAAGTGATATATTGGTTTACCAATCAAATATTATTTTATATGAAGAAACATGTATTTTTAGTACTTATGCTGTTTTTCGTTTTTACAGCATGTAATAGAGATGATCTGCAAAATACAACGGCAGATATGGAAATCACCCAGAAAGATCCGCTTTCTGCAAAACAGATCAATGAAAAGATTAACGAGACCATCAGAACTAAGAGCAGATTTTCCTGGAAAGAATCATCCGATCATTTTGTATGGAGTGCTATTTTTCAGGGAAATAAAATTGCTTCGATAGGCTTCGGATCTTCTTTCGACAGAAGCCAGACTCCAGACAGTAAATCTATTGAAACAGCTATTTTACAAGTAATTGAAAAATATGAAGGAAAAAGCGACAGGATGGTATTATCATCGGATCCTTACCTTAATCAGATGGATGTTGTTGTAGAAAAACAGGAAACGGTTATTGCTCTGCGAAAAATGAAGGATATCCGGTATGTAGAGCCAGCGGATTACCGCTATTTTGAAAATGAAAGAAAACTGAACGGCACTGCCAAGTCCAGCAGCTCGTCATCAGGATGCGGATTTGAATCAACTGCCTTGAGCACATCAGATTATACGACCGTAACCCCTAATGCAAAGGCTCCTTGGTCTTTTTCAAAACATAATATTATCAATGCCTGGAGTTACAGTACCGGAGCAGGAGTTACCATTGGTGTGATTGACAGCGGCGTTTCTTCTGAACAGTCATTGCTAGGTTCAAGTTTTAACAACGGATTGTCTTCGGGCAGAAGCATCAGTAAAAACGGAGTCTATGTAGATTCCATATGGCCGTGGAGCAGTGGCTATGACGGTTCGGCAGATCAATGCGGACACGGAACAAGCATGGCTTCTGCAATGGCAGCACCGCGAAATAATATGGGACAGCCGGTGGGAGTTGCCTATAATGCCAATCTGGTAACGTATAGAGCTGCATCCAATGTTGTTCTGGATGGATATCATGAACAGAACGGAGTGAAAATCGCATTTACAGAACTGGGAAATAATAACAGTGTAAAAATTATATCGATGTCGATGGGACATATTTTCTCGGTCGGTAAAATAGAAGACGGGGTGAAATATGCCTATTCAAAAGGGAAATTAATCTTCTGTGCGGGTGGAACTTCTACCAGTTTTACCAATTTCGTAGGCGTTATCTTTCCGGCGTGGATGTCTGAAACACAAGCGGTGACGGGAGTGAAAGAAAATACATCTAATCAGAAATGCGATGTGTGTCACTCCGGTGCCGAGATTGATTTTACTTACCAGATGGAAAGAGCTTCGGGAAACAGTATTCCGGTGCTGAGTTACTATAACGGACAAACCGACTACGTGGGCGGATCTTCCGTAGCGACTGCTTCCACTGCAGGAATTGCCGCCTTGGTATGGTCTAAAAATCCTTACTGGACAAGAGATCAGGTGCTGAACAAAATGCGGCAGTCGGCCACCTATTATCCTAATCCGAACTCTGATTATGGATATGGTAATATCAATGTTCTGCAGGCAGTACAGTAATTCATGATTGATAATTAATAATTAATAATTAATAATTAATATAGAGACAGCGATAATAATTGCTGTCTTTTTTAATTTTTATAATTGATAACTAGGTACTTTTACGTAATCTAAAATTGAGTATATCTACTCTATCATTTATCTGTTTTCTGAAGTAGCTTTGTCATGTGATCACAACAAAACATTTCGACTTTTACAATTGATAGTTTTACCATTATTGATGTATTTGTGAGAATTTAAAAACTAAAACTATGGAGCCAGAAACCATTCAAACGGGGCGTATCCGAAAGGCCATAAGAGTAGGAAAACAAAAATATTAATCATGACAGAACAACAAGAAACATTAGTAGGAGGCTGGACAGCATTTCACCCTCTTACTCCGGAAGATCAAAAAGTATTTGACGAAGCAATGAAAGGATTTGTGGGAGTAAAATATTCACCTTACGAAGTATCAACACAAGTGGTAAATGGCACCAATTACCGTTTCAAATGCGACGCTTCAATGCCACCAGCAGATGTTGTTTGGCAGGCAATCGTGGAAATCTATCAGCCGATTAATGGTCAGCCACACGTTGTTGGTATCACAAGAATCTAAAAAGCTTTATGCATATTCTAAGGTCGGGGAATTTTATTCCTCGATTTTTTATTGTTTAAATATCAGCCAATCCTTACACTCGTCATACTAAGCGAACCGCCGATCAGTTCATCATTGAACAAAGACAGCTCATCTGAAGAAGTTTTCAATCCCAGTGTATAAATTAGGGGAAGATAATGATCAGGAGTCGGAACGGCATACTGCAGGGAAATTCCCTGGTTTTGATATTCAATAATATTTTTAAAATTTCCGTCCAATAGCCAGTTGTTGGTTTTTTCGTGTGCTTCAATGGCCCAGTCCCATCCAGCTCCCACAGTATTGATATTTCTCCAGTCAATAAGCCTTAAATTGTGAATGATATTTCCGCTCCCGATAATCAGAATTCCTTTTTCGCGAAGTTTGTTCAGTTTTTGGGCTAAATCAAAATGATATTGCGGAGGTTTTGAATAATCAATGCTCATCTGGATTACCGGAATATCCGCTTCGGGATACATGTGCTTAATAACAGACCATGCACCATGATCCAGCCCCCAGCTGTGGTCTTCTTCTACAAAAACGGGCTCCAATAATTTAGCGGTCTCTTTAGCCAGTTCCGGAGATCCTGGAGCAGGATATTGTACATCAAACAGCGCCTGTGGAAAACCACCAAAATCATGAATTGTTCTCGGCATCGACATGGCGGTCACTTTAGTTCCGGCCGTGAACCAGTGTGCCGAAATACATAAAATGGCATTTGGTTTCGGAATCTCAGAAGCGGCCTTGCGGAATCCCTGTACAAACTGGTTTTCTTCAATGGCATTCATTGGAGAGCCGTGCCCCAGAAACAAGACCGGCATTTTTGCGGTATTGCTGAAAAGATCACTTATGTTTTGAAGATCGTTGAGGTTCATTTTATCTCATATTTCATTAAAAAGGTTCAAGGCTTTAATCCCTGAACCTTTTATGTTTAATTGTATTTTGTTATGGAACAGGCTTGACATCCTGTTCTGAAATAAGTCACTTCGGGACTTCTGTATTTTTGTTTTTTTAATAAACCGGATTAACATCCGATTCTGTTATAGATCGTCCCTTCGGGACTCCTCAAATTCTGTTGAATGAATTATGCCTGTTTTACAAACTGTAATTCCCCGGCGATTTTCACTTCTTCACTTACCATTACACCTCCTGCTTCAAGAGCTGCATTCCAGTTCAGTCCGAAATCTTTTCTGTTAATTTTCCCTTCAAAAGAAAAACCAGCTTTTGTATTTCCCCACGGATCTACATTGATTCCGTTAAAATCAACGTCTAATGTTACAGGCTTTGTAATTCCGTTAATGGTAAGATTTCCTGTTACCTCGTTGTTTAGGGCTGAAGATTCAAAAGTGATCGTAGGATTTGCTTCTGCGTTAAAGAACTCTGCGGATCTCAGGTGATTATCTCTGTCTGTATTATGCGTAGAGATAGAAGCCGTCTGAATGGTAGCCGTTGTTTTAGCGTTGGAGAAACTATCGTCATCAGCATCGATCTCTGCTGTAAAATCGGTAAAGTTTCCTTTGATGTTAGAGATCATCATGTGTTTTACTTTAAAAGTAAGTTCACTATGTGCCGGGTCTAATGTCCATTTTGTTGCCATTGTTTTGTAATTTTGATTGTTATTAATGATGCAAATTTATATCAGAATACAGGTTCATTTCATTGACGTAGGATAAGAAATGATTTTTGTTTGATTTAAATATGGAAATTGAATTATGTTCTTATTATTTTAATTAACAAGAAGGTACGCAATATTTAGCCATAAATGCCACAATTCCAATCCTGGTGTTTTATTTTAACATTTTCTTAACGGCTCGTATTTATTTCTTATTTTTGGAGGATTCAATTTTTACCAAATGAAATTATATAAATTTTCTTTACTGATGCTGTTTCTGGGGAATTGTGCATTCGCCCAGACTCAGAAATTTACGATGGCAGAGGCTGTTAATGGGTTGAGAAGTAATCTTGCAGTGAAAAATATTTCCCAGTTTTCATGGTCCGGTGACGGAAAATCCTATATTCAGGCAGTGAAAGGCGGTTATCTCATTACCGATCTGAAAACAACTAAACAGGACACTCTCTTATCTTTAACACAGTTAAACAGAAATCTTGCCGATAATAAATTAAAAGCTGTTCCGCAGATCAAGTTCATCAGCAATTCCAAAGGCTATTTTAATGCTGAAGGGAAAATAACTTGGATTGAAAAATCCGGGAGCGACTGGAAAATAAAAAATCAGTTCGCGATGGATCAGAATGCCTCAGATCTGAAACTTTTCGGGGACAACCAGACTTTTGCCTTTACGGTAAAGAATAATTTATTTATCAATAAAAATGGTAAAACCATCGCCGTAACAAATGATACGGATGAAAATATACTGAACGGGGCATCTAATGTTCACCGTAATGAATTCGGGATTGATACCGGAATTTTTCCGGCACCGAATTCTGAAAGTGTAGCTTTCTACAGAATGGATCAGACCATGGTTGCAGATTACCCCATCATCGACTGGTCTGTAACACCTGCTGTCAATCACAATATCAAATATCCGATGGCAGGACAGACTTCCCATCAGGTGACTTTGGGAGTATTTAATATCAAAAATCAGTCAACCACATTTTTGAAAATTGAAGGTGAAAAAGATCAATATCTAACGGCGGTTACCTGGAGCCCGGATTCTAAATATATTTTTGTAGGCGTGCTAAACAGAGGGCAGAATCACCTTACAATGAATCAGTATGATGCGGCAACAGGAAATTTTATAAAAACATTATTTGAAGAAACCAGCGATAAATACGTAGAACCTCAGCATCCGCTTATCTTCTTCCCGAATTCCAATACGGATTTTATCTGGCAGAGCCAGAGAACAGGCTACAACCATTTGTTTCATTACAGCCTGGAAAAAGGTCTTGTTGCTCAGATTACCAAAGGAGACTGGCTGGTTACGGATATTTTAGGTTTTAATGAAAAGAAAAAAGAAATTTATTTTGCTTCTACAAAAGAAACTCCATTGGAGAAACATTTGTACAGAATCAACTGGATCAATTTCAAAATGCAGCGACTGGATAACGCGGATGGTATTCATACAGGAATTTTAAGCAATGACGGAAACCATTTGTATGATATTTACAGCAATGCGAATACGCCGAGGGTAGCAAATATCATCAATACAAATAACCTGAAATCAAATACTATTTTAACAGCTGAAAATCCGCTGAAAAATTACCAGCGACCGGAAATTAAGAATGTAACGTTAAAAGCTGACGACGGGACTCTGTTATATGGCAAGATCATCCTTCCGACCAATTTTGATGCATCTAAAAAATATCCGGTTATCGTTTATTTATACAATGGCCCGCATTTACAGTTAATTACCAATTCATTTCCGGCATCCGGGAATCTTTGGTACGAATATATGGCGCAGAACGGATATATCATCTTCACGATGGATGGAAGGGGTTCCGCAAACAGAGGCTTAAAGTTTGAGCAGGCTGTTTTCAGAAACCTGGGAACTACCGAGATGAATGACCAGATGAAAGGAGTTGATTACCTGAAATCATTACCGTATGTTGATTCTGAGCGGATGGGAATTCACGGATGGAGTTTCGGAGGATTTATGACGACCAGCTTTATGCTTCGTCATCCTGAAGTGTTTAAAGTGGGGGTTGCAGGCGGTCCGGTAATCGACTGGAGCATGTATGAGATCATGTATGGGGAACGATACATGGATACGCCGCAGGAAAATCCGCAAGGATATGCAAAAGCCAATCTTCTGGATAAAGTACAGAATCTCAAAGGAAAGCTGTTAATGATTCACGGAGCACAGGACGATGTGGTGGTATGGCAGCATTCGGTTAAATTTATCAAATCTGCTGTTGATAACGGGGTACAGGTAGATTATTTTGTATATCCGGGACATCCGCACAATGTAATCGGAAAAGACAGAGTACACCTTATGCAGAAAGTAACGGATTATTTTGATTTATATCTGAAAAAATAATCTATTCCAGCATAATGAATTTTATACAAAAAGACAGAGTACACTTTCATACGTTTGATTCGTTGAGGTTTCTGTCTTTTTTGTTGGTTTTCCTCCATCATTCACCGATTCCTGAAAATAGTTTTCTTCATTATTTTGCTAAAGAAGGCGGAATTGGTGTTTCTTTTTTCTTTGTACTGAGTGGATTTTTAATTACCTATATTCTTATTGTTGAGAAAATAAATACTCATGGGAAAATTGACCTGAAAAAGTTTTTTTTAAGAAGAATATTAAGAATCTGGCCTTTGTATTATGCCATGGTTTTATTTGCCATGTTTACGCCTTTTATTCTTGATTTTTTTCATATTTCCTATTCCAATGAGGGCTACCCGCCCAACTGGTTTTTTACCCTGACCTTTCTGGAAAATTACATGCAGATGTGGACGGGCACGTTCCCTAATGTTTCGCCGTTAAACGTCATCTGGTCGCTTTGTATCGAAGAACATTTTTATATCTTCTGGGGACTGGTCTTTTACTGGATTTCGTTAAAAAATATCCCGAAAATGCTCTTAGGGTGTATTGTTTTTTCATTTGTGATGCAGGCAGTATATAAGCATTACGGGATCATTACGCTGGATCTTTTTACCAATATTCATTATTTTGCTTTCGGTGGAATTCCGGCTTATATTTTTGTTTTCAGAAAGAATATTATTAAAAAGCTGGAACAGATTCCCGCAATTTACAAATACTTCTATGCGTTATCTGTTCTTACAATAATTGTTCTGACAGCGAATATCCGTATCATATCTGATCCTAAAGTGACTTCGTTTCTGTTCAGTATTTTGTTTTCAGGATTGATCTTATCTACGCTGGGAACGAAGAATGTTTTTAAGATATCCGATAAAACTATTCTTGCAAAGCTTGGAAAATACACATATGGGCTGTATTTACTCCATCCTGTATTCATTATGCTGTTTGTGAAAATAGGTAATTATTTTGAATGGAGCTGGCTCGTCATTGTTTTGTTATCCTTCATAGCTTCGGTAATTTTTTCTTTTTTATCCTATCATCTTTTTGAAAAGCAGTTTCTGAAACTTAAAAGCAAGGTGTAGATTCAGCACTTCGTTTCTTATCAAAGATCAATGTTTCTGTTTTTTGGATAAAGTACCTTTGTATCATAAAATCAACAATATGGAATTAGGTATCGGAATGTTTGGCGATCTGGCAGTAGATCAGTCAACCGGAAAATATAAAGATGCGGGAATTAAAATCCGTGAAATAATAGATCAGGTAAAATTAATGGATGAAGTGGGAATTGATGTTTTTGCTATGGGTGAACATCACCGTCCTGACTATGCGGTTTCATCGCCGGAAATTGTGCTGGCTGCAGCGGCAAGTGTTACCAAAAATATAAAGCTTGCAAGCGGAGTAACGGTTTTAAGCTCTTCCGAACCCGTAAAAGTATATGAAGATTTTGCAACAATCGACTTGATTTCAGACGGGCGTGCGGAAATTTTCGTGGGCCGTGGCAGTTTCATTGAATCTTTTCCGCTCTACGGATATTCTTTGAATGATTACGAAGAGCTCTTCGATGAAAAACTGGAATTGCTTTTAAAGATCAATTCAGAAGAAAACATTTCCTGGTCTGGAAAACTTCGTGCACCAATGCAGAATCAGACTGTTTACCCAAGAGCTAAAAATGAAGGACGGATTCCAATCTGGAGAGCCGTTGGCGGCACACCGAAGTCTGTTTTAAGCGCTGCAAAATTGGGAATGCCTCTGGTTGTTGCGATCATTGGAGGAATGCCGATACAGTTTAAAAATCTGATCGATTTTTATAAGCAGGAATATTTGAAAGCCGGCCATCCGGAATCTGAAATGCAGATTGCCATTCACTCGCATACTTTTGTAAGTGAAGATCAGGCAGTAATAGACGGATATTTCCACAACTATAAGTCGCAGATGGACAGAATTGGTTCTGCAAGAGGCTGGGCGCCGTACACCAAAATGCAGTATGAAGGTGGAAGAAGCAAAGACGGTGCATTATTCATTGGGAATACTAATGAAGTTGCTGATAAAATTGCTTACATGAAAGAGATTTTCGGGATTACGAGATTCATCGGGCATATGGACGTAGGTGCTCCGGAAAACGAAGTCATGAGGAAATCCATCGAATTATTCGGAGAGAAAGTCGGTCCACAGGTAAGATAATAAGAATTCCGCTGAAATAACTTCAGCGGAATTTATTTTAAGCGGAAAGATCAAACTTTGCTTTATATTCATTCAGAAGTTCGGCAAGCTTGTCTGCAGACATTCCGTAGGTGTCTGGAAAGCCTCCCTGTCGGCGCTTCAGCTTTTCTCCGGCGAGATTTTTATTCAGGTTAAAAATCACAAGCTTATTAAAGGCCACCCATTTTGTTTCAAAAGAACTCACCGCCTGCCATGGAATAAATGTCATCCTGAAAAGGTTTTTCATCTCAATTCCTTTTTCATCAATTTTAAGATAAGAGGAACCGGGAATAAGATTAAGAAGAAAAACGATAAAACAGATCCCGAAAAACATAATATTCAGAATTGCAATGAGCATATTTCTATCCAGAAGAGAGATTCCTAAAGCAACAAATCCGATGCTGATGACCAGTAAAATACTGCTTTTTACTTTTCCGGGTTTTAAAATAAGAGGTATATTTTGCATGTTATATTAATTTAACAATAATTAATTAGTTTATACAATTTCAATCTGACTGCCTTTTTCTTCATCCTTAATGATGTTCAGCGATACGGGGATTTTTTCTTTCAGCTCTTCCACATGGGAAATGATGCCCACAATTCTGTTTTCTTTCTGAAGATTCACAAGGGTTTCAAAAACAATATTCACTGATTCCAGATCCTGAGTTCCGAAGCCTTCATCGATAAAAAAGAAATTTTTTTCCGCTTTTGCATTGCTCTGAACACTCTCTGCCAATGCCAGAGCCAGACTCAGCGAGACCTGAAAGGCCTGTCCGCCGGATAGGGTTTTCACGCTTCTGCTGCGGCCTTCGTTGAGGTAATCGATGATTTCAAATTCATTGTTATCATTGAGCTGCAGGCTCAGCTGATTTCGTGTCATCCTGTGAAAGCGTACATTCGCATGGTCACAAAGTTGCCGAAGGTAAATTGAAGAAACATACTGCACAAATCCCGCACCTTTAAAGAGATTTGTCATGATTTTAAGATTTTCAGCCCGTTTCTGAAGCTGTGATAAAAGCTTTAGAAGATCTTCTTTTTTCTTAAATTCTTTCTCCAGCCTTTCAATTTCGGATTTAATTTTTACAATAGTGTCGTTAGCAGTTTTTACTTCTGCTTCAAGGGAGGCAAACCGGCTTTCAACCGCTGAAAACTCTTCCTGGTCAAAGGCGAAATTTTTTAATTTTTGTTCAAGCTCAGTGATGCTGTTTTTTAAGGTTTGAAACTTAATTTTAAATTCCTCAATAAGACCTTTTGCCTCCTGAACATTAATTTTCTCTGCCAGAATTTCCAGCACTTTATGCTGGTCAAATTGCTGTTCGGCTAATGCTGTTTCAATTAAAAGCGTATTGCCTGCCATTTCCTGTTCCAATTCGGAGATCCGTTTTTCCAACTGACTCACAATGGTTTTCTGCTCTGCCAGTTTGGGCGAAATTTCTTTTTCTTCTTTAATTAACTGATTATAATTCTGCTCCGTCCCGCGATTGGATTCGGAGAGCTTGTGAAAAATTTCTTCCACTTCCTGAGCTGTTTTACCAGTATAATTTTTCCATTCCAGAATTTTCAGGTTGGCTTCATTGGTTTTGATCTGTTCTTCTTTTTTCGCTTCGTCCAGCCGGAATTTTTCCAGTGCCTTATTGTAGTTGTCGAGATTGTTTCTTTCTTTGTCCAGGTTTTTCTGTTCCGTACTGATTTGCTCATTCAGTTCTTCCAAAAGCTTTTCGATAGTGAAAGAACGTTGTCTCTGTTCTTCAAAATCAGCTTCATGATCTGCATTAAATTCTTTCCAGGTAAAACTTTTAAGATGATTTTCGATCTCAACCTGAATCTGTTTTGCCTGATCTTCCTCATATTTCAGCTGTTCTTCAAAGATTTTCCTACGGTCAAGAACTTTCTCCGCTGCTGATAATTTTTTCTGAATGTCTTCTTTCTGATGATCCAGCTGATCCATTTGCTGCTGAATGTCATGTAATTCTGACGTTACGTCATGATATTGCACCATATTCGGATGTTCCAGGGAGCCGCAAAGCGGACAGGCTTTTCCGTCATGCAGTTCGCTGGCAAAATGAGAAAGTTTCTGCTGAACTTCCAGCTGATTCCGTTTTTCATACAATTTTCTTTTCTGATTTTCCAGATTTTCAGCCTGAATTCTGAAATCATCTTTAAATTTTTCAGGATTAATTTTTAAAAATGTGAGCTCTTCGGAAATAGAAATAATTTCATTTTTTTTAGCATCAGCTTTTTTGATCTGGATGTTCAGGTTTTCTTTTAATTTTTTCTGTTCCAGAAACCAGTTTCCTACGCTCAAAAGTAATCCGGGATCAATTTTTCCGGGCTTTAAAGCTTCAGATTTTTTAAGAAGCTCTTCTATTTTTTCCTGAATCTGTTTCTGAACGGCTTGCACTTCTGTTACCTTTTGGGAACCGTTTTCAGTTCTTTCCTTCAGGATTTTAATTTCATCGGAAACTTTTATCATTTGCAGAATCAGGCCCAAATCATTTTCCTGAAGTTTAGATTGATGCAGGACTTCGTACTGAGGCTGTATTGCAGCAAGTTTATTTTTCAGCTTTTCAAATTGAAGCTCCGTGTTTTTTACAATGGCCAGCTGGTGTTCTTTGAGCCGGGCTTGTTCTTCAATCTCTTTTACCAGCTTGTTTTTTTCAGAAAACAAAGGGATAAATATCCGGGATATCCGGTCATAGAGTTCCGTTTTTGTTTCCAGAAGATCAACATTTTCTTTTTGCTCGGAAAGCTTTTGAAAATGGGCTTTCTTCTCTTCCAGTACTTCAAAGTCTTCTTTTAAACTCTTCAGCCTGGAATAGGTGTTTTCTGTCTCCTGGAATTGTTTCAATACTGCTTGGTATTTTTCCTGTTCCTGGTTGAGATTTTCTTTAATTGATGAAATCTTTTCTTCATTTACCTCTTCAAAACCTTTCAGTTGTCCTTCCAGCTGATCAAGTTCTGAGCGGTTTTTAGCATTAATAAGCGAAACATTGTTTTGAAGATCAAAGCGCTGGAGCCCGAAGATCTCTTTCATCATATTTGTCCTGTCGGCAGCTCCCAGTTCCAGAAATTCTTTAAATTGTCCCTGAGGAATAATAATCGTCCTTTTAAAATTAGCATAGCTTAATCCTACAATCTGTTCTGCATTTGAATGATCAAGCGGGATCCAATTATTGTTTTTCCACTCATAAAATGTGACCGACGGTGTTTTTACATCTTCAAAATTTTTAGAATTCCTTTTAAATTCACGTGTCGCGCGGTATTTTTTATTTTCAGAGCTTATAAAATCAAATTCGATATAAGATCGGTTTGATTTCAGGTTCATCATATTGTAAGTACGTCGGTCGCGGGCATTAAGTCGCTCGGTTTCACCGTAGAGTGCAAATGAAATAGCCTCCAGGATTGAAGATTTTCCTGAACCTACGGCTCCGAAAATACCGAATAGTCCTGCTGCCGTAAGATTTTCAAAATCTATTTTCTGACGTTCCTGGTAAGAATAAATACCTTCTAAAGTTAGCTGAATTGGAATCATAAGCTCTAAGGGTTAAGAATTTCGTTAAACAGATTGATGAGCTCTTCATTGGCATCCTGGCCAGCGTTTTTAGATTTAAAATAATCTCTGAACAAAGACTGGATATCCTGATTGAGATTAATATCACGAAGCTTGGTTTCATTCAATTCCTGATTTTTAACTTTCGGGATGAGGTGTACAATCCCGTTGTGCGATTGGTATAGCCGTTTTCTTTCATCGGCTGTTAAAAAGGTCTCACTTTCAAGAGTAAGTTCTACAAAAGTTCCCTGGTTTGTGGTGAGCCACTCCACTGTTTTCTCGATAGAGTCAAAGCTTTTTCTTTCCAGGCATTTACCGTTTTTAATTGGGATTCTTTCAAACCGGACGGCTTTGCCCGGCTCGGCTTCAACAATGGAGATATATTTGGTCTGTCCTGCCTCACTGAAGCTATAGCAAAGGGGAGAAGATGAGTACACCACCGGCTTTTCATCGGTTCCGATATTTTGAAAACGGTGCAGGTGACCAAGTGCTGTGTATTGAATCTGTGGAGGAATAATGTCAGAATAGATCAGGTCGGCATTCCCTATTTTAAGGGGTTTTTCACCTTCCGGTTCGTCCAGCAGAGGAGTTCCTTTTTTATTCATGTACAAATGGGTCATGAGCAGATTCACTCCTTTTTCATCACAGAACTCATTGGCATTTTTCTGCCAGTGTTCTGCAAGAACGTTGTTCAGTTCTGCTTCTTTTTGTTCACCGAAATATTGTTTCAGCCTCATTTCGTTAGCATACGGTGTATGAAGAATTCTTACAGGAAAGTCATGATTTTTGAAGGTAAGTTCAATGAATCCTTCCGCAGCCTTTGAAATGTTAAAATGCTCCAGTTCAAAAGGAGTGATTATGGCTTTGGGATGGCCAATAAGGATAATTCCGCATTCACGGGCCAAAGGATCCGGCGCGTCAATAAGGTTGGGAGAATCATGGTTTCCTGAAATAGCAATCACAGGCCGTTTTCCGTTTAACGACAATCTTTTTAAGGTTTTATAAAATAACTCTACGGCTTCAATACCGGGATTGAAGTTATCAAACAAATCTCCGGCAATCAGAACAAGATCAATATTTTTTTCATCGGCAGTCTGTATAAGCTCTTCCATTACCAAAACCTGCTCTTCCAGCCTTGAAAAGCGGTCGAGACGTTTACCCAAATGCCAGTCGGCAGTATGCAGAATTTTCATAATGTAAATGTAAAGAAGATAAATGAAAAGTAAGAATTGTGGTATACAACATTATTATCACTACTTTTGAAAAAACTAACAACATGAATCAAATTCTGACAGTACTTGCTGTATTGTTCACTTTTCCTGTAGCAGCACAAAATCCTGAAAAATTCTCAAAAGAAATTAATGAGGAAGGAGTTGCCTTGTATCATAGCGAAATGACCAGCTGGAACGGCACTGATATTTTCATTGAAAACTATAAGAACCGTGAAAATATAGGCGGTTACTTTTCTTATCTGGACGCAGGAATTCCCAAATGTGTTTTTTTCTCTAAAAACCAGAAAGTAATCGGCACTATTTCATTTCCGGCGAATTACAATCCGAAAGATGCAAAGATTGATCTTGAGGAAAGAGATTTTACCCAAAAGGAAACCGAATATTTTACCATAAGGCAAAATGCTTTGAAAAGAATAAAGAATGATACAATTTTCAAAGTATATAAAGATACAAACCTTAATATTGTTCCGCTGATCAGAAATAAAGTTAAGAAAGTGTATATTTTGACAGCAACTTCTGTAGGAAATACGGTTATATTCGGGAATGATTACCTCATCACTTTCGATAATAAAGATCAGGTAAAAAATGTTGAAAAACTACACAATAGTATGATCGTCCAAAAAATTCACGATGAGAAAACAGGACATACGATAAGCGGAATGCACAGTCATGTTATTGAAAACTGGCAGATGATTACACCAACGGATATCTGTACACTGATGTTATATCAGAAATTTACAGAATGGAAAAGTTATATGACGATTTCTAAGAAATTTGTCAGTATCTGGAACTCCAATAATAATCTGGTGATTATGAAGACTGAAAATTTTAAAGGTATGGCAGAAAACATTCTTAAAAATAAAAAGGATAAACCAGAACCAGAAAAGAAAGATAAATAGAGAGTAATCTATATTTAAATTTAATTTCAGATTAAAAAACGGAATCTTTATTTCAGAATTGCTTATGATCCAATACCAATTTATTTCTACTTTTACAACATGGAACAGCAATCTAAAGATCCTCTTCACGGAAAAAGACTTGATGCCATTCTTGAAGAACTGGTAGAATATTACAACGGCTTTGAAAGACTTGGCGAGCAGATCAATATCAAATGTTTTACGGATAACCCAAGCATCAGCTCATCACTGAAGTTTTTAAGGAAAACTCCATGGGCAAGGACAAAAGTAGAAAGCCTGTATCTCTTTGTGCTGAGAGAGAGAAAAAGAAAAGAAACAAGAGGGCAGAAGTAGAATGCTGTGGATGCTTCTTTACCTGTTATTCTTCGCGCAATGAATCCAAAAACAGTATATTTGTAACGTTAATCGTGAAAATTCACGAAAAAAAGAAAAAAATATGACAATCGAAAACAATCATGTTGTAGCTGTAAGTTACATCCTTCACACCATCGAAGAAGACGGGAGTAAAACTCTTGTAGAAGAGACCACAGCAGAAAATCCACTAACGTTCTTATACGGTGTTGGAATGATGATTCCAAAATTTGAGCAGAATATTTTGGGATTACAGGCTGGAGATAAAGCATCATTTGTAATTCAGCCGGAAGAAGCTTACGGGGAAAGACAGCCGGATGCCATTGCACAGTTGCCGATCGATATGTTCCAGGAATCCGGAGTTCCTCCTGTTGGAGCAATTTTACCATTATCTGATAACCAGGGAAATAATTTCCAGGCATTTGTGGTAGAAGTAACACCGGAAGCAGTGGTTGCAGATCTTAATCATCCGATGGCAGGAAAAGTTTTAGATTTCCAGGTAGAAGTTTTAAACACACGTCCAGCAACGCAGGAAGAGCTTGCACACGGTCATGCTCATGGAGTTGACGGAAACGAAGCTCACTAAAATATAAAATGTCCGATTTATTCGGACATTTTTTTATAATCTATAGTTTTACAGTTGTATGCTCTCTTTATTATAAAAATTCGCCGCTTACATAATACCAGCGGTTCTGAATTATTTTAAAAGTTGATAATTCATGATGAACCTGCGGTTGATTATTTTCATCAGTATAGAAGGCTTTAAATTCTACTTTATATAAAGACGGCTTGTTTATAATTTCCAGCTTTGTCCAGGTATTGCTTTCTCCCCATTCCTGTAAATCCTTTTTACTGTGATATTTTCTTTTGCTGGGAAGGGTAGTTTCCATTAAATAATCACCATTCGGAATCGCAAATGCAGAAAAACGCGACCGCATTAATACTTCTGCCGTTGGAGCAAATTTTTCTTTTGTATGATACGGCTTACAGCATTCTTCGTAGGTTTTTCCGGAACAGCAGGGACAATTCATCGTTTTTTTGATACAAATGTAAAGGATTATTTTTTTAATTATCAACAGAGTAAATAGAAGCGGGCTTAGCTCGGCTTGAAAATAAATAATTCAATAGGCTTTAGGCAACGTATAGTTGCACAGAACATAAATTTTACAGACAATTTCATTAATTTTCACCTTAATCAAAAAATCTGCGCGAAGAATAATCATTAATGAAAATATTTTTGCAATTAGTGTTCAGAACCCAAAAAAAAAGCATTCAAAAATGAATGCTTTAAAAAATTATTTAATAAATCCTCTGCTTCTCAATAGAGGCTTGATATCCGGATCATGTCCAGTAAAATCTCTGAATGCCTGATTCAGATCAACAGAATTTCCTACAGACAGTATATACTTTCTGAAACGATCACCATTTTCTCTGGTAAGCCCTCCATTATTTTTAATCCATTCCCAAGCGTCATTATCCAATGTTTCAGACCACAGATAAGCATAATATCCTGCGGAATAACCGCCACCCCAGATATGGGCAAAATAGGGAGTATGGTATCTTGGAGGAACTGTTGATAAAGTAAAACCATGCTTCGCTAATGATTGTTTTTCAAAATCTAAAACTGGAATTAGCTGGCTTTCGCTGGTTACCGTATGCCAGTCCATATCCAATTCGGCAGCGGATACCAGTTCCGTTGTCATATAACCCTGATTGAATGTAGAAGCCTTTTTTATTTTATCTACCAGGGTTTGGGGAATCGGCTGTTTTGTTTCATAATGTAAAGCATAATTTTTCAAAACTACAGGATCCAGCGCCCAGTGTTCATTGATCTGTGAAGGAAATTCCACAAAATCTCTTGGCACATTGGTTCCCGATAGAGAAGGATATTTCTGGCTGGCAAACATACCATGAATAGAGTGTCCGAATTCATGGAAAATAGTTGAAACATCATCAAAGCTTATTAATGAAGGTTTTCCCGGAGCCGGTTTCTGATAATTGTAGCAGTTTACAATAACAGGTTTTGTGCCCAGTAAATAAGACTGCTCAACAAAGTTGCTCATCCATGCGCCTCCGTTTTTAGAATCTCTCGTGTAGAAATCAAGATAATAGATCGCAATAGATTTGCCGTCATGATCAAAAACTTCGTACGTTACCACATCAGGATGATAAACCGGCAGATCTGTTCTTTTCTTAAAAGTAAGTCCGTAGAATTTTTCAGCAGCGAAGAAAACACCTTTTTCAAGAACGGTTGTAATTTCAAAATACGGTTTAATTTCACTTTCATCAAGATCAAACCTGGCTTTTCGTACCTGTTCTGCATAAAAATTCCAGTCCCACGGTTCTACTTCAAATCCACCGTTTTGCTGTTTGATAAGATCCTGAATATCTTTTGCTTCACGTTTTGCGGTTTCCACGGCAGGAGTGGCAATCTGGTTCATTAATTTTGTAGCCGCTTCGGGAGTTTTTGCCATCTGATCCTGCAATTTCCATTCTGCGAAATTCTTTTTGCCTAAAATCTGTGCTTTTTTCAGCCTTAATTTAGCGAGTTTTTCAATCGTTTCACGGGTATCATTGGCGTCTCCTTTTTCAGCTCTGGTCCATGATGCTTTAAATAGCTTTTCTCTAGTGGCCCTGTTCTTCAGGTTTTGCAGCAGAGGCTGCTGTGTGGTATTCTGTAATGGCAAAAGATACTGGCCTTCTTTACCTGCATTTTTCGCGTCGGTAGCGGCAGCCGCAATCTCATCGGCAGAAAGTCCGTCAAGTTCCTTTGCATCCGTAAAGAAAACGCCGCCCTGTTTTCTTGCCTCAAGCAATTTATTGGAATACTGGGTAGATAAAGAAGCCAGTTCCTGGTTGATCTGTTTTAATTTTTCCTTGTCCGCTGCGGAAAGATTGGCTCCGGCAATTTCAAAGTTCTGCTTGTAATATTGTAATAATTTTTTGCTTTCAGAGTCCAGGCCATTTTCCGAAATGGCTTTTATTCTTTTATAAAGATTTTCATTCAGATACATTTTATCGGAATGTGCAGCAAAGATCGGCGCATATTCTTCATCAAGAGCCTGTAATGTGGGATTTGTGTTGGCACTGGTAAGATTAGAAAAAACAATCACGGCTCTTTTCAGCACCTCACCGCTTTTTTCCAGAGCTACCAATGTATTCTCAAAAGTAGGCGCTTCAGGATTATTGGCGATTTTTAGAATTTCAGCATCATGTTGCTTTAGTCCGAAATCAAATGCGGGTTTAAAATGTTCGTCTTTAATTTTGTCAAATTCCGGTGCCTCATACTGAAGTTTGCTTTTCTTCATAAAAGGGTTAGACGACAGGGAAGCGTCCGGAGTGGGAACTTCCGTTTGAATTTCAGTGCTTTTCATTGTAGTACAGGATTGATTAAATGCTAACGCAGAAATTAATAATACTGATGAAATCTTCTTCATAATGATTTATTAATAATGTCTAAAGATATTAAATATTAGCTAAAGATTTAGGGTTTACATTTATCAGAAAGAAATAAAGCTCCTCCTGATTCGGAAAAGCTCTATCATATTGCATTGAAAAAATTATAGGAGTTTTAAATCTGTTTTGGCGCATAAACTGTTGACGTTGCTTTGCGGGAAAGCAGTACCGCAACAATTTCAAAAGCTCCCAGAATAACATGCGGAAGGTAAATCCTGTCACTGAATCCAAACAACCATGGTGAAGCCAGCAGAAGAAAGCCAGCTGCGAAATCTATCGTCAGGTGAATTTTGTATGGAATGACTCTTGCCATGGCATATTCATAGTTTGTTAAAAGGCTGTACAATAATGTCGATACCCCTAATAGTACAGGTATTACAGTGGCTGCACTGTCATCAGCAAATCCTAACAGCCATGGTGAGGCAATTAATAATATACCAACCACGTAATCCAGAATAGCGTGTGTTTTCGATGAAATCATAATATTATATTTTGTAATGTGTATAAATTATAGTTCAATAGATGTACCATTAGACAAATAAATGTGGTATAAATTATTGATTTTTAGAGTTTTTTAATTTTGATTCAATAGAAAAAGAATATTTAAAAATCAAGTATTATGACTCTGGTCTTATAATATATAAAAAGAGATGTAATATTTTTTATAAATTAGGTGTCTATAAATAAGATAATCATAAAAACCATTGAATATGAAATCAACAAGACTTATTATTTTTTCAGCTTTTGTAGTATTGGCATCTTGTGATGGCAATAAAGAAAAGAAGCAGAATGACAGCGAAGGGGACTGGGTGAAAAAAGTAGTGAATACCGATCACGGACCTGTAAGAGAAAAACAGGTAACGGGTGATTTTGACGAGATTGAAGTTTCACAGGCAATAGAAGCTGAAATTATAAAATCCGATATGGAAAAGGTAGTTATTTCCGCCCCCGAAAATATCATTGACGATGTGTTGGTTGATATCAGCGGTGGTGAGCTTCATATCCATTATAAAAAGGGAATCAGAGTAATGAATAACCATAATGTTACCGCAAAAATTTATGCTAAAGATTTTACGAAAATAGAAGCTAATTCTGCGGCAGGTATAGTGGTAAAGGATAAATTCGTTCAGGAAAAAACAAGTATTGAAGTATCTAGCGCAGGATCGGTGAGTGGAAATCTTGAAGCCAATGATTTTGAGATTTCTGCCGGAAGCAGTAGCAGTTTTTCAGGTAAAATATGGGCGGTGGATCTTGATATTGATGCATCTTCAGGAGCAAGCATGAATCTTTCGGGAAAAGCTAAAAATGCAGAAGTGTCCTCATCATCAGGAAGCAGCATTTCTGCAAAGAATCTTGTTGCAGATAACCTGAAAGCGGAGGCCTCAAGCGGAGCGAGTATTGATATCAGCGCTGCATCATCCATTAATGCGGAAGCTTCTTCGGGGGGAAGTATAGATGTTTCTAAAAAAGGAAATGTAACTTCTGTAACGAAACAGGAAAACAGCGGTGGAAGCGTAAGTATTCATTAATTATTTTCATTATCGTCTTCATCATTTGACGAATCTTCCCATTGATTATTTTCAAAATTAAGATTGTCATAAGCCAATAATTCCTCCTCTCTCTGGAGGATTTCTTTTGTCGTAAAAAGATGGATTTCATCATCTTCTTCAGCCTTGGCAAGTTTCCTGATCGACTCTTTGTCAATGGCCATAAATCTTTGCCCAAGACGTCTTGCGGCATATTTCCGCATTCCGGTTTCGTGGAGTACGTCAACCGCCATATCAACGGCTGTACCCAACGTTTCACGATAAATATTATTGATGCCGTTATTTAAAAAATCATACGCATCAATTCTGTTTTTAGCCCTTACAAATATTTTTACGTGAGGATAATTTTCGCTGACTATTTCGGCAACAAATTTATTGTCATCCGGGTCGTCCAGGCAGAGAACAAGTATTTCTGCATCTTCAATTCCTGCAGCACGTAAAGTGGGAATTTTAGTAGCATCGCCGTAATATACTTTAAAACCGTAGCTTCTTAATAATTTAACACGATCAGAATCTCTGTCTAAAACCGTTGCGGAAATTTTATTAGCTTTCAAAAGCCTTCCCACTGTACTTCCAAAATGACCGAAACCTACAATGATAATTTTCTTTTGACGGGGGTTGTTTTCCAGAATATTAAAATCATTATCAGCATCAGGAGTCTCTCTGACAAAATGTGGCGTAATCAGTTTATCATTGATAATTAAAAGGAATGGCGTGATACACATGGTAATCGCTGTAACAGCCATCATTTGTGCATTAAGCTCAGGAGACAGCAGATAGAGATTGGAGGCGTAGTTGATCAGTACAAATGCAAATTCTCCTACCTGAGAAAGCGCAAATGCGTAAAAGAGACTTTGAGGAGTATCGATTTTAAAAAATCTGCCGATAAAAAAAAGAACGATAAATTTAATGATCAACACCGCAAAAACCGTACTGAAAATAAAAACAGGATCCTCCTGAATGATATTAAAGTTCATTGTTGAGCCTACACTCACAAAAAAAACGGCAAGCAGCAATCCTTTAAACGGATCGATATGTGCTTCCAGCTCATGGCGGAACTCACTGTTGGCCAGCATTACACCCGCAAGAAAAGCTCCCAGGGCGGGCGATAGACCAATGGCAACCATTAATTCCGAAACCCCTATGACCAGAAAAAGGGAAGAAGCCGTTAAAAGTTCCGTCATTCCGGATTTTGAAACATATCTTAAAAAAGGAACAAAAACATATCTTCCGAGTAAGATTAATATAACCACTCCTAAAATTACGGTTGCAAACTGCATCCATTCCGGAAGGGTCTGAATAAGTACCTGAATTTCGTTATCCTGATGTCTTGCCTTGTAATGTGCGATCAGCGGCAATATTGCCAGAATAGGAATTACCGCAATATCCTGGAATAAAAGGGTGGAAAATGAAGCCTCACCCGCAAGTGTTTTTAAATTATTTTTTTCCTGTAAAGTCTGTAAAACAATCGCTGTGGAAGAAAGAGCAAAACACATGGCGATAGCAATCGATTTGTCCAACGGCCATCCAACCATTATAAAAACAAGGAAAAGCAGGGAAATGGTAAGAAGCATTTGTGTGAGTCCCAGTCCGATAATTTTTTTCCGCATTTCCCAGAATTTTCTCGGCTCAAGCTCTAATCCTACTAAAAAAAGCAACATGATTACCCCGAATTCACTGGCATGCATAATATCATTAACATCTTTTCCGGTAAGTTTCAGTACATAAGGGCCGATGATAATTCCCCCCGCAATATACCCGATTACAGAGCTTAATCCGAATTTCCTTGCCAGCGGAACCATAATAATGGCAACGCCCAGGAATAAAAGGGTATTCATGGCTAAGCTTGTTTCCATAGTTTATTGATTAAGAAGTTCTGAAAACTCTTTTTTATGGGTAATGATTTCTTTTTTTGAAAGCTTATTGGCTTCGTAAACGATTTTAATATTTTTGATATCTGCCTTGAAGACATTCAGTGAAACAATGAGTCCGCTGATGAGTTCTTCAACAGTGAATTTGTAGGTTCCTTCTCTGTGAAAAGATCTTTCCTTTCCACCGGTAGTTACCAGAATGTAAACTTCCTTTCCCTGAAGAGGGTTATAATTTTCCTCCTTGAGCCAGTCGCGGTCAAATACCTCGTCGATCCACAGTTTCAGCAGAGGTGGCATTCCGAACCAGATCAGTGGAAACTGGAAGATAAAACGTTCATAGTTTTTTATTCTTTTTCTTTCCCTGAATGCGGCAATATGAAAATCCGGATATTCTTCGTAAAGGTCTCTTAAGGTAAAATGCTGGTGGCGAACATAGAAATTGATGAGCTCTGCATTCGAGTTGGAGTGCTCTAAATAAGGATGCGCAAAAACTACCAACGTCTTCTTCATAAACCTGTTTTACGTAAATATAATGAAAAAAATCTGTTTTAAAAACAGATTTAGAGCATATTTATTAATTTTTAATACATTTTTTCATTATTTCATTAAGAAATAACTAAATAATAATTAATTCAATATTAAATTCTCCCATATGATTAAGGGTATAGAAATTATTAATATGATTTTAATAAAAATTAAAGAAAATAATCGAATTTACCATCCTCCGGAAGCGCCGCCGCCGCCGAAGCTGCCGCCGCCGCCAAATCCGCCGAAGCCTCCACCGCCTCCGGAACTTCCACCGCCAAAACCTCCTCCGAAGCTGCCGGGGAAAGGGAAAAACCCGCCGGAATAATTTCTTCGGCCTCTTCTCGAAAGGATAACATCGTCGTCATCGTCATTTCCGCCTCCTCTGTTTCCGAAAAGGATGGCAAAGATGATAAAGATGACAAAAGCAATAATGATAATTTTGATCAGGCCTCCGCTTTCGTTCTTCTGATTCTTTTTTAAAGGCTTGAATTTCCCCTGCACGGCTTCCATAATTGCAGAAGTTCCGCGGTCGATTCCTTCAAACCATTCACCCTGCTTAAAATGCGGGGTTACAATATAATCAAGAATCTGTCCTGCAACTGAAGCTGTTAAATATTGTTCAACTGCCCGTCCCTGTTGGATAGACATGGTATGATCTTCGGTCGCAATTAAAAAAACAACCCCATTATCAACGTCCTTCTGGCCGATTCCCCATTTCTCGCCGAACATGGTCGCCAAAAAATTGACATCTTCTCCATTTGTTGATTTGATGATGACCACCTCAATTTCCGTGGAAGTGGAATCTGAAAAAGCAATAAGCTTTTTATTAAGGTCATTTTTTTCCTGTTCGGAAAGAAGATTGGCTTCATCAAAAACAGGATATAAAACCGCCGGCTTGTCCGGAATAGAATATTGTGCTGATACAAATGTGTAAAAGCATAGAAGTAAAAATGAAAATACTATTTTAAGAGAAGGTAATTTCATTAGACAGCTCGTTGGGGTTTTCTCCTGTTACAGGAAAATGTTTTTTAAGTTCAAGACCTGTTTCGAGGATAGCACTTTTCAGCGCTTTATAATAATTTCCTTTGGCAAATTCAGAAGTTATGAAATCATGAAGATGATCCCAGTAAGATTGATGCACTTTTTCATGAATACCGGTATCTCCGATGATGGTGAGGTATTTTTGTTCAAAATTAACATGAAAAAGCACGGCATTTCTTTCGGCAGTTTTTGCCATGCACAATTCTTCAAAGACCTTGAATGCCGTTTTAGCGTTGTCATTGTCTGTATTGGAATCAATATGCACACGGATTTCGCCGGTAGAATGCTCTTCTGCTGACTGAATAGCTTCCACAAGGGAAGCTATCTGCTGATTTGTAAGGAAATTCCTGGCCATTATTCAGTGAATACTTCAGGTGCTTTTTCTGCGCCCGCTTCAGCTTTGAAATAAGGTTTTTCTTTAAAGTTGGTAAAGTTTGCCAGAATATTATTCGGGAACTTTTTAATAGTTGTGTTGTAATCCTGAGCGGCCTGGTTGTAGTATACCGTTTCTGTACGGATGCTGTTTTCAATGGCAGTATATTCTCTCTGGAAATTAATGTATTGCTGGTCTGCTTTTAAATTCGGATACGATTCTACAACAGCCATCAATCTGCTTAATGCTCCGGATAATTCGCCCTGTGCAGCCTGGAATCTTGCCATATCCTGCTCGGTCATATTGGTAGGATCAACATTGATAGACGTTGCTTTTGAACGTGCTTCAACAACTTTTGTTAATGTTTCCTGCTCAAATTTAGAGTAAGATTTCACGGTTCTTTCAAGATTAGGAATCAGGTTGGCTCTTTTCTGATAAACCGTTTCTATATTAGACCATTTGGTATTTACGTTCTGTTCTTTCGTTACAAAATTATTGTAGCCGTTTTTGCCCCAGAAGAATAAAAATCCAACAATAACCAAAAGAGCTATGCCGATAGTTCCGGCGCTCAGACAGCCTCTGTTTTTCATAGTTTAATTTTTTTAATATTTTTTGTGCTGATCAAATATACAAATTATGTGCTAATTTTGTAAAAAATAATTTTAATGACAACAATAGTCGTGGCAATGGGGGAAAAGAACGAAATTGGTTTTGAAAATCAGTTACTTTGGCATCTCCCGAAAGATTTAAAACACTTTAAAGAGATTACTACCGGGCATCCGGTGATTATGGGAAGAAAAACATATGAAAGTATCGGAAAACCTCTTCCCAACCGTACCAATATTGTTGTATCCGGAAAAAGCGACTGGTTTGAAGAAGGGATTCTCATTGTAGGAAGTATTAAGGAAGCCATAAAATTTGCGAAGAAAATTGATGAAGAAATTTTTATCATCGGCGGCGGTAAAATTTATGAGCAGACGATAGATATGGTTGATAAACTGGAAGTAACTTTAGTAAAAGCTGATCTTGAAGCAGATACCTTCTTTCCAAAGATCGATTCTAAAGTCTGGAAAAAAGTAGAAGAAATCTGCTACGAGAAAGATGATAAGAATCAATATGATTTCTGTTTTCAGACCTACGAAAAAATTTAAAGTTTGAAGTTCGAGGTTTCGGGTTTGAAGTTCTGCATTCTGAACCTTAAATTTCTTATCTTTGCACTTCTTAAAATCTAATAATGAATAAATATATAAAAATTGCTGTTGCTGCAGTTCTGATACTTTTAGGACTTTACATGATGTTTTTTACCAGAAATCTGGGGTGGGGAATTGTAATTTTCCTCTTAGCAGGAGTGCCGATTCTGCTTTTCTTTAAAAATGAATATATCCTGCTTGCTTTCTGGCAGCTGAGAAAACAAAATATGGAAAAAGCGGCCGACTGGCTGAAAAATATCACAAATTACCAGGCACAGCTTCACAAGTCTCAATATGGTTATTTTCATTACCTGACAGGATTAACACAGGCACAGGATCATCCGACGAAAGTAGAACCTCTTATGAAAAAAGCATTGGAATATGGTCTTAATATGAAACATGATCGTGCAATGGCTACATTAAACCTGGCCGCAGCAGCTATTTCCAAGGGAAGAAAACAGGAAGGGCAAAAATTGCTGGAAGAGGCGAAAAGACTGGACAGCGCCGGAATGATGACTGATCAGATCAAAATGATGAAAGAACAGTTGAAAATGCCGACTATGCAGAAACACATGCATAATCCTAATATGAGAAACAGAGGGAAATTCTTTTAATTAAAATTTTATTAAATATAGAAATGCACTTGAGAAATCAGGTGCTTTTTTATTTTAAACAAGTAGCTTAATATTCTTAAGCTCTTAAATATTTAATGGTTAAAAATTAATTTTACATCTCAGAATTATGCTCATAGCCATAAAATTTCGGGATCTGCCAGTGGTATTTCACGGCTAAAGTTCTTATGGAAACAATCAGTAAAATTGTAAAAATCTGAATGATGGTATATGATAAGGTGGTGAACTTGGTTAGTAATAAAAATGCAGATCCTCCTACGATACAGGCGGTTGCATAGATTTCTTTCCTGAAAATCAAAGGAATCCGGTTAAGTAAGATATCCCGGATGATTCCCCCGAAACAGCCGGTGATGGTTCCTAATCCTATGCAGATTAAAGGATGAATATCTGCATGAAGACCTTTCTGAACACCGATGATGGTAAACAATCCCAATCCGAAACTGTCGAAAATAAATAAAGTAACCCTGAAGTTTTTTTCAAAAGATTTAAAAATCATGGTGAAAATGCTGGTCAGGATAATCAAAGCACAAGTCAGAAGATCATGCATCCAGAACACCGGGATGTCCAGAAGCAAATCTCTCACTGTTCCGCCACCCACTGAAGTTACAAATGCAATAATCAGCACCCCGAACGGATCAAGCCGTTTCTGCATGGCCGCAAAACTTCCCGACATCGAAAAAGATATCGTTCCAAGGACTTCTATGGCAAAATTGAACTGTTCGTGCATTTTTTATAGGTAATGAGTAATTGGTAATAAGTAATATGATTATAGTGTTGTATTTTGAGATAATTTGAATTTATAAGCAGTCATTACTTTTACCAATTCATCACATTCTGATCTTAAATGCGAGATTTTTCCGGGATCCAAATATTCCAGCTCTTCTATTATTTCTAACCAGAATTGAGTCTCGTCAATTTCTTCTACAACGATGCATATTTTAGAAAATCTTTCCTTTTCGGATCTTGCTCTCGCAACTGCTCTGTAATTAGCAGCTACAGAAGTTGCTGATCTTATAATTTGTTTTCTGATTATTGAAAGATCATCAGAATAAGGTAATGGTGACAACGATTTAATAATGGAAATCGAAAAATCTTTAGTTCGATCTCTAAATAACTGATTAAAATCCATAGTTGTAAAAATTACTCAATACCCATTACTTATTACTTATAATTGTACTCTTACCGAGTCCGGGACTAAAAGTCCGTATTCTCCGCCGTGATTGATAATTTCCCTAACAATGCTGCTGCTGATGAAGGATTTTCCGGATGAGGTCAGTAAAAATACCGTTTCCAGTTTTTTATGGGCTAACGTTCTGTTAGTATGCGCAATCGCTTTCTCAAATTCAAAATCTGCAGGATTTCTCAGTCCTCTGATGATGTATTGAGCGTTTTTTTCAAAACAGTAGTCAACTGTAAGGCCTTCAAAATAATCAACCTCCACATTCGGGAATTCGGCAACAGAGTTTTGAATGAACTCCATTCTTTTTTCCAGGGGAAACATATATTTCTTCTGGGAATTCTGCCCAATGGCGATTATTAATTTATCAAAAAGCGGCGCTGCACGTTCTATAATGTCGTAATGTCCTAGAGTAATGGGATCAAATGAACCCGGGAAAACAGCAATTTTCATGCGTGATAAAGTTATAAGTTATGAGCTATTAATTATGAGTTTTTTTCTGATATCTAGCTCTAATGTCTAATTTCTTTTATTCAAAGCTTTTTCAACCTCGTTTCCGCAAAGGTCTGTGATGGAAATTCCGTAAATCTTGGCCTGTTGCGGAAGTATGCTTGCAGGCGAAAACCCGGGGTTGGTATTCATTTCCAGCATGTAGGGAATTCCGTCCATCAGAATGTATTCACTTCTTGAAAACCCACTCATCCCTAATGAATTGTACGCTTTCTTTGCGATTTCTACTACGCGGATTCTCGTTTCTTCATCGATTCTCGCAGGGGTAATTTCTTCAGAAGCACCTTCATATTTGGCTTCATAATCGAAGAATTCATTTTTAGGAACAATTTCCGTGATGCCCAGAACAATAGTTTCTCCTTTATAATCAATAACGCCAACGGAAACCTCCATACCGTTAAGAAAACTTTCAATTAAAATTTCATCATCTTCTTTAAAGGCAATTTCGGTAGCGGCAATGAGTTCGGACTTTTCTTTCACTTTTGAAATTCCCAGTGAAGATCCCGACTGATTGGGTTTAACAAAAACAGGAAGACCAAGATTTTCTACAATTTCATCAACATTGATACCTTCTCCTTTTCTTAGGTAGACACTTTTTGCAGAAGGAATACCATATTTGGAAAGTACGGCTAGCGTATCTTTTTTATTGAAAGTAAGAGCACTCTGGTAAAAATCACAGCCGGTATACTTCTGGCCGATAGCATCCCAATATGCCTGAAGAATGCCGTTTTCTCCCGGTGTTCCGTGAATGATGTTGAAGCACACATCAAATTTCAGCGTTGTATTGTTATCGATGGCTACAGAAAAATCGCCTTTGTTAATCTGAAATTTCTGATTATTTTCATCTAAAAAATACCATTCATCCCGAAGAACAATTACTTTATATACATCATAAAGGTTTCTGTCCAGAGAATCATAGATCAGTTGTCCGCTCTTCAGTGATACAACGTATTCATCAGAATAGCCTCCCATCACTACAGCAACACTCTTTTTGTTCATATTCTTAAAGTATCAATTGGGGCAAATTTAATGATTTTATATCATGCAATTTTGGAAATTCTAAAATTTTGAAAACGAAAATGCTCAACGGAAATCGAAGCACATTCTAAAATATTAATTATATTTGCTGTCTAATTATAGTATTTTTAGTATGCTTAAATCACTTTTCAATTGGAAAGTTTTACTGAACTTAGTTGTTGCCATCGGTGTTTTCGTGGGATTGGTTTGGCTTACATTCCGTTGGCTGGAGCATCATACCAATCACGGCCAGGAAATTCCCGTTCCCAATATTGTCAATAAATCGGTACAGGAAGCAATCAAGATATTGGACGATTCTGGATTGGATTATGAGGTGGATAGTTTTAAATATGATCCCAAATACAGACCGTTCCAGGTATTGCAGGTATATCCTGCTCCCGGCTCGCGTGTAAAAGACGGAAGAGCAATCCAACTGAAAGTGAACCCGAGAACCTGGGCCAGAGTGGAAGTTCCTGATGTGATCAATAAATATTCAGGACTTGCATTTCAAAGACTGGAACAGGTAGGGCTAAAAGTAGGAGATACTATTTTTGAGCCGAGCATTCAGAAAGATGCAGTTTTAAGAATATTGTACAAAGGAACGGCTGTAAAACCTAAAACCAAACTTCCGAGATTTTCTGTGGTAGATGTCGTAATAGGTTCCGGGCCGCTGAGAAATATTTCCATTCCGAATGTTGTAGGGCTTACGGTAAAAGAAGCCAGAGCTGTGATCGCCAGAAGCATGTTTGAAGTGGGACTTGTAGAGCATGAAGACGGCAGTAAAGACGAATCTGATATTATCTATTATCAGGATCCTGCTGCAGGAGATGTAAGAGATCAGGGAATGCAAATGGATCTCTGGGCCAGTAAAAGAACTCCGGCTGAGCTGAGAGCGAAAATAGAAGAGCTGAATTCCATTTACAGAATGAAGGTAGACACGGCGCTGCCTCCGATTCAGTATCAGGAAATGCCTGTTCAGGAGCCGGCTTATGAAGCTCCTCCGCCTGTTGCAGCGCCTAAAAGAGAAACCCCGAAACCTTCGACGGATATACAGAAGACAGATGCGCAGAAATCTTCGGTAAAACCTTCTTCTTCAGGAGCTGAAAGTGCTAAGCCGAAAACTACGGGTACCGGTACTTCCGGAAATACAACTTCCGCTAATAAACCTTCTGCAACAACACAAAAAACTGCAGAAAAGGCGAAAGCTAAGAAAGTAGTAGTAGAATAAGTATCGATTCTTATAAAAATACAGGCTTCAACTTTTATTATGTTGAAGCCTTTTGTATAAAAAAATATAACAATGGCAGAAGATAACGAAGATTTTTTCGATGAAGAATTAGCAGACCAGAACAGTATCGACAATATTGATATTGATGAGGAAAATAAAGGACTTTATGAACACCTTAATATTACGGTGGATAAAAGTCAGGAACCCCTGAGAATTGATAAATTCTTATTGATCTTCCGGCAAAACTCTTCCAGAAATAAAATTTCCCAGACCTGCAGGGCCGGGAACGTTATCGTAAACGGAGTTGCCGTAAAACAGAACTATCGTGTAAAGCCGGGTGACCAGATTTCCGTTTTACTGGCGCATCCACCAAGGGAGAATTTTATTATTCCGCAGAACATTCCGATCAATATCGTGTACGAAGATGATGATCTTATTGTTGTAGATAAAGATCCCGGAATGGTTGTTCACCCCGGATTTGGAAACTGGGACGGAACTTTGGTGAATGCTTTAGCCTATCATTTCGAACAGAATGGTGAGAAGTCTGATCTGGACAGAGTAGGATTGGTTCACAGGATCGATAAAGATACTTCCGGATTACTGGTCATTGCAAAAAATGAATATGCATTGAGCTTTTTAGCAAAACAGTTCTTCGACAGGAAAACGAAGAGGCTGTACTGGGCTTTCGTCTGGGGAAATGTACAGGACGATGAAGGCACCATTAGAGGCCATATCGGGCGCCATCCGAAAAACAGGATGCAGATGCATACCTATGAAGACGGCAGCCAGGGAAAACATGCAGTGACACATTACAAAGTTCTAGAAAGATTCAGATATATGACATGGGTAGAATGTAAACTGGAAACAGGAAGAACCCACCAGATCAGGGCGCACTTCAAACACATTGGGCATACCTTATTTAATGATGAACGATATGAAGGGCATACACCTCTCCGTGGCGTGAATCTTCCTAAGTATAAGCAGTTTATAAAAAATGTATTCGAAATTCTGCCCAGACATGCGCTCCATGCCCATACTTTAGGTTTTATACATCCTACTACAAAAAAGGAATTATATTTTGAAAGCCCAATGCCGAAAGATATGGCGGATGCTGTAAAAAAATGGAGAAATTATTTAGAAAACTAAAAATATATTGAGAATTTTTTTATATTTGTTGAATTGAAATCAAGATTTGTTATGAGAAAACTATATGCTATCGTATGTTTAGCTCTTTTGTCAAATGCATACAAAGCACAAGAAACATTACCATACTATCAACAATACCTTTTGGATGGTGAGTTTCTTTTCAACCCAGCACAATACGGAAAAACTGACTATGTGCAACTTAATCTTAACTATCAGCAGCAATTTTCGAAGTTCAGTGAGTCTCCAAACGTACAGTCGGTGGGGATCAACGCGAACATCTTTGATAGAGTAGGGGCAGGTTTATCTGTATTCAGAGACAGTAATGGTCCTATTTCTGCAGGAGGTATTACGGCTGGTGCTTCATATTTTATTCCTCTTAGCAGTGAAGGAGACAGAAGAGACCAGTTCTCTTTCGGTACAAGCGTAAGCTTTTACAACATGAATTTTGATTATTCAAAAATTAATACACAGGATGCTTCAGATCCTTTATTACAGGGAACTGAAAGCAACATTTTTATGGCTTATGCCAATTTCGGGGTAGCGGCAACCTATAGAAATATCTTTGCAGCAGTTTCTGTGAATGATATTGCTCTTACAAACGACGAAGCAATTGTTAACGGACGGGAGCCTTCTCCGATCAAATTCTTTTTAAATTTAGGATATGACTGGCATGTAGGTGATAATATCTATTTCACTCCTTCAGCATTAATCAACCTTAACACCAACTCTACAAGAACGATTGATTATAACTTAATGGCAACGTTCTTTAATGATATCAATTCTTTCTCTTTCGGGGTAAACTACAGATCTGTTCAGAACAGATTCGACAGCCAGCAATTACAGATTGCTCCGGTTGTGAAAGTAAGATTCAACAAATTTATGATAGGTGCTACCTACAACATCGGATTGTCTGATATCCAGGAATATGGAGGAAACAGCTTCATGCTTGGAGTAGGATATAACTTCGATAACTTCATTAACCACAGAGGTTATAGATATTAATTAATTTAATTTAAATAAATTTGAGCTCTGAATTTTCAGGGCTTTTTTTTATGATCTATATTCACATCCCCTTTTGCAAACAGAAATGCAGCTACTGCAATTTTCATTTTTCAACATCTTTGAATTTTAAAGATGAAATGCTGGCTGCGATGAAAAAGGAAATCCTCCTCAGGAAGGATGAATTGCAAAATAAAAACCTTCAGTCTCTCTATTTTGGCGGCGGAACCCCTTCTATACTTTCACCTGACGAGATAAAATCTCTTATTGATGATACTTTAAAATATTTCACTTTTGAAAAAGATATTGAAATAACACTGGAAGCCAATCCCGACGATCTGGATAGAAACTTTCTGAAAGGTCTCTCTGATTCTCCAATAAATCGCTTGTCTATTGGCACTCAAAGTTTTTTTGAAGCAGATTTAAAACTGATGAACCGTGCGCATACTGCTTCCGAAGCAGAGGACTCGATTAAAAGATCTCAGGATTTCGGATTTGAAAACCTGAGTATTGATCTCATTTACGGTTCGCCTACTTCCAATATGGAAATCTGGAAACAAAATTTAAATAAAACCATTGCGCTGGAAGTTCCGCACATCTCTTCCTATGCGTTAACGGTAGAGCCCAAAACGGCCTTGGAAAACTGGATTTCAAAAGGTAAAGTAATCAGCCCGAAAGAAGAGGAACAGAATCAGGAATTCTATTATTTATCTGATTTTCTAAAAGATAAGGGTTTTGAACATTATGAAGTATCCAATTTTGCAAAACCCGGATTTTATTCCAGACACAATTCTTCATACTGGAAATATAAGGAATATCTTGGAATCGGGCCTTCGGCCCACTCATACAACGGTTTTGATGTCCGTAGCTGGAATGTAGCCAACAATCAGCAATATATTAAAAAATTAAACTCCGGTCTTTTGGCTAAAGAAGAGGAGATTCTTTCACAGAAGGATCAGTTTAATGAAATGATAATGATCGGTTTACGAACAGTGTGGGGTGTTGACCTTACTTGGCTTAATAAAAAATTCAACGGTGAAATTCTTGAATATTTCCAAAAACAAATAAAACCAAAGCTTGAAGAAGGAATAGTAACCATAGAAGAAAATTATTTGAAGATTCCTGAAAAACATTGGTTTATGGCAGACGGAATTGCCGCGGATTTGTTTATGGCTTAGACAGAAGGTTCGAAGCAGGAGGCAGAGTGACGGTTTGTAAAAAACTTCTGACATCCGGCTTCAGGCATCCAACAATTTCACTATTTTTGTATAAAATTTCAGTTCAATTTTGAAAACGAAAAAGCAAGATTACGCTCATCTTTCATCGAAGCAGCCGATTGGTATTTTCGACAGCGGAGTTGGAGGTTTAACGGTTGCCAAAGAAATTAAGAGACTTCTCCCTCATGAAGATCTGATTTATTTCGGGGATACCAAACACCTTCCGTATGGTGAAAAATCCAGGGAAGCCATTATCGAATATTCTACAAAAATCACTAATTTTTTGCTGGAACAAAATTGCAAAGCGATCGTAATTGCCTGCAACACGGCTACCGCAAATGCACTGAATGAAGTTATGCAGTCGGTGGCAGGAAAAGTTCCGGTAATTGACGTGATCAATCCTGTGGCGGAAAAAGTTTCGTACGAAATTCATAATAATGTTGGTGTAATTGCAACAAAAGCCACGGTGAATTCGGGCTTGTATAAAAAAAGCATCAGAAAACATAATAAGTGGATTAAAGTGGACGAGTTAGCAACGCCTTTATTGGTTCCTGCCATTGAGGAAGGTTTTAAAAATCATCCGATTACCCACGCAATTATTTATAATTATCTCAGTAACAGTAAACTGAAAAATATCGAGACCTTGATATTAGGATGTACTCATTATCCTTTGTTAATTGATGAAATCAAACAGTATTACGGAAATCGTGTCCGTGTGATTGATTCTCCGAATATCGTAGCCAACCATCTGAAAAGTATTCTGGATAAATACAATCTGCTAAATGATCAGAATCCAAACCCGAATTATCATTTTTACCTTTCGGATCTTACCAAAAACTTTGAGAAAATTTCGAAGAAATTCTTCGGTAAATCGATCGATCTGGAATTAAAAGTATTATAAAAATAAAAAGCTGTTTCTACCTGAAACAGCTTTTATCTTTTAATCTGGCTCATCATCCTGTTTATACTATTGACTAAACTAAAATAGCCCCGATTGTAATGAAAATCCTTTTTTGAAAAAAAAGATTGTAATGGAAAGCGGGAAAAAGCTCCTGATAAATTCGATACATTAAATGCAAAAAGCAGTGGAAAATTTATAAAGTTAAAATTGTATAAAAAAAATCAGGAAATTATTCCTGATTTTGTATTTCTGTTACCTCTTCTTTATTCGGTTCAAAAAAGCTGAAACTTACATTTCCGTATTTTCGCGTATCCACTAAATTCGGATGGTCAAATTTCATCCGGCTTTGATGTTCTACCACTAAAACGCCGTTTTCTTTCAGGTATTTATTGTTTAGAACCAGGGAAATAATTTCCTGATATTTCTTTTCTTCCATTTCGAAAGGTGCATCAGAAAATACAATCTCAAAAGACTTTTTATTTCTGAATTTTTTAAGCCAGTCGAAGACATCTCCACGCTGAACATTCACCTGCAAAGCCATATCAAGCTCAGCAGCGGTAGCATTAATAAAAGCCGTATGTTTCGGGTTCATTTCTACGGAAGTGATATCCTGACAGCCTCTGGAAGCAAATTCAAGTGTAATGGAACCGATGCCTGCAAAAAGATCAAGCACGGAAACCGACTGCATATCATAGGTATTTTCCAAAATACTGAAAAGCGCCTCTTTCGCAAAGTCCGTGGTGGGCCTTACATCAAAATTTCTGGGAGCTGCTATTTTCTTGGCTTTCCATTTGCCTGAAATGATTCTGTACATAAGTATTGGGTTTTAGACGGTAGAACGGTCAGGAAAAAATAAGCTTTAACCCGATTTTTCAAGTCTAATTTAATATAAAATTTTTATTGGGAATATTATCGTATACGATTTTCAGATTTTTAACAAACTTCTGAAGCTCTGAAATAAAAGTTTCATTTTCAGTGGTTTCACCGTAGGCAAAGAAATGGGTTTCATTGATCCCGAAACCGATCTTGCTTAAAGTAAACATGATGAAATATAAAAAATCCACTTCAGAATTTACATCAAGATTATTGTATAAAATAATTTTCTTCTGATCTATCGCGAAAAATTCACACTGATTATGATAAAGGTTGATATGAATTTCCTTATTGTTTTTATTTTGAATGGAATTCAGAAATTTCTCACCCGAAAAATTAAAGTTCACAGGCAAAGCCGGCTCTTTTATCTTTTTATAAAAATTCTTCGGAAACGTATAATAAAACTGAACCTTGAATTTCTCGTTGATCGATAACATCAGCTCTTCTTTTTCCTTATCAACGGGAGCATTAAAAGCGATCAGGTCAAATCCTCCTTCGTGCTCGGAAAAGCCTTCCGGCATCAGCGTAAAATGATTGAGTGCGGAAATAACATGAATTTCATCAAACCGCTGTTTGATCAATACTTCATCCAGTTTATCTGCAATAAGATTCTCCGGAGATTCTTCATCTTTGAAGTAGGATTTTTCTTCCACGATGCTTTTGTTTTTTGCAATCTGGTAGGTTAATCCGTCTTTGGTGAAAAGTAAATTAAGTATGTTCATAGTTCAATTCCTGCAAATTTAGTGAAATTCTACCATTACAGCACCCGATTGATGGTGAAGTATTTCCTTATTGTAAAAATCCAGTCCGGTCTGGCTTTCCAGAATATCCCAAACCATTCTCTGCAGAACACCGTCGCCGATTCCGTGAACGATCTCCAATCTTTTAAGATGGTTTTTCCTGCAAAAACTCAAGGTTTCGAGTAATCTTTCCTTCTGAATGAAAAGCCTTTCAAAACTATCATAATCATTGGGATTTTTGACCAGGTGATGAAAGTGCAGATCCAGAACCAACGCACTTTTCTGATGCTTTTTCGAAATGTTTTTCTTGGGCTCCGGTTTTTTTACAATTTTGATATTTTCATATAAATCCGAACTTTTCGGAACCAATTTTTCTTTCGGATATTGGTAGGTAAATCCGTATTCATCTTTAAAAACAACAATATTTCCGTTGACCGAAGTTACAATTCCGCTCAAATCCTCATCTACCACAGAAACTTTATCACCAATTTTCATAAACTCTAAACTCTAAACCTTGAACTTTAACCCCTGAACTTAAACCTTAGGTCCGAGTTCAATAACTTCCAGATCCCTGATTTCCGAACCGTCAATCACGAAACGCATCATCGTTCGTACCTTATGCCATCCCTGCTTTCCGCATGCTCCCGGATTCACATGCAGAAGATTGTTTTTCTGATCAAACATCACCTTTAAAATATGAGAATGCCCTGAAATAAATAATTTAGGAGCCTTTGCAGCAATTTCCTGCCTGGCCACAGGTGTGTATTTTCCGGGATAACCGCCGATGTGGACCATCAGAACTTCCACATCTTCACAAAAGAAACGATTCACTTCGGGAAATTCCGATCTTATTTTTGCATTGTCGATATTTCCGTAAACACCTTTTAGAGGTTTTATTTTTTCCAGCTGCTCAATCACTTCCATGCTGCCGAAATCTCCACCGTGCCAGATTTCATCAGCCTGTCGGGCATATTCTAAAATACGGCCATCTATGTATGAATGAGAATCGGAAAGGAGAAGGATTTTTGTCATTATCTAAAGGTTCTGTCGGTAATATTTTCGTCGTATTTTTCTTTAAATGTCTGCACTCTTTCAGGATTCAATTCACCATCATTATTGATCACTCTTTCTTTTAATAGCCATTTGATCAGCTTTTCCATCGCTTTTCTGGAGTTCATGAAATTTAAGATTTTTGTAAAATCAGTGGATTCAACCTTTGTTTTTTCAGTTAGGAAATTTAAAACATAATAATCATCGTCCATATATTTTGGCGTTTCATTATCCATTTGTCTGAACATGAGAATTTCTTCATCATCTTTCATGCTGTAAAATGAATACTGCAGGACATTTATTTTTTCGGCTTTCAGAATCTGTTTCCCATCCAGCAGAACCTTATCATCCTTAATGACAACTTCTTGGGAAAAATAAAAGCTTAGGCCGGAAATTAATAGAAATAAAGTCAGTAGTTTTTTCGTTTTCATTGTTAATGTTTAAATTTTCACAAAGATAAACTTAAAAAAAATTCCGGAAACTGATTTTTTAAGAACGTTAAAAAGATATGAATGAAACGTCTTAAATTAAGGTTAAATCAGAACATGATAATTTATTACCTTTAGGCAAAAAAAATGAAGCAGAAACTTTCTATTTTCCTTCTTTTGCTGACGGTTGGTTTAGCCAATGCACAGGTTGAAGAGAAAAAATTAGATGAGCTAATACAGAACACGCTGAAAACCTTTGATGTACCGGGAATGTCAGTCGGAATCATTAAGGATGGTAAAGTTATTTACTCCAAAGGGTTTGGCGTACGTTCTTTAACAACCAAGCAGCCGATGGACGACAATACACTGGTGGGGATTGCCTCCAACTCCAAAGGCTTTACCTGTACAGCTTTGGCAATCTTAGCAGATGAAGGAAAACTGAACTGGGACGATAAAGTTTCAAAATACATCCCGGAATTTCAAATGTACGATCCCTATGTTTCCCAAAATGTAACCATTAAAGATCTGGTGACACACAGAGCCGGATTAGGACTGGGACAGGGTGATCTGATGTTCTTTCCGGAAGGCGGAAATTTAACGGTGAACGATATTGTTCATAATGTACGGTATTTAAAACCTGAAAATCCTTTCAGGACAACTTTAGATTATAACAACATCATGTTTATCGTTGCCGGAGAAGTGATTCACAGAATTTCTGGATTAAGCTGGGCCGAATTCATCGAACAGAGAATCATGAAGCCGGTTGGGATGACTTCAAGTTTCGGAAGCTATAACAGGGCAAAGACGGTTGCCAATAAGATCGATGCACACGCACCGGTTGACGGAAAAGCCATCGCTGTTCCTCACGACTGGAACGAAACGGCCAATGCAGCAGGAGGTATTATGAGCAACATCAAAGACATGACTACATGGGCTGAATTTCTATTGAATAATTTCACCACGAAAGATGGTAAAAAATTAGTTTCAGATAAAAATGTCCAGCAGCTTTGGAGTTTACAGATTCCAAGCGGCGTTGCAGCGAAAAACCCTTATGATACCAGTTTCTACGGATATGGAATGGGATGGTTTTTAAGTGATGTGAAAGGGCATAAACAGGTTCAGCATACGGGCGGGCTGATCGGAACGGTGACGCAGTTTACCTTAATTCCGGATATGAAACTGGGAATTGTAGTGTTAACCAATCAACAGTCCGGAGCGGCTTTTAATACGATTACCAATACCGTAAAAGATTCTTATCTGGGTGTGGCCGACAGAAACTGGCTGAAAACGTATGGCGAGAGGATGAAGAAAATGGAAGAAAGTTTCGACAAACAGAAAAAAGAAGCGTTTGCAAAATCGGAAGCTTTCAGGAAAGATAAAAACCTTCAGCCAAAAGCAGAACAATTTACCGGAACGTACACTGATCAATGGTTTGGAGATGTGGAAATTGCTCAGCAGGGAAATGCCTACAGGATTTCCTGCAAAAGTTCTCCAAGATTAAAAGGGGAGCTGCTGCCGTATTCCAATAATTCTTTCATCATCAAATGGGACGACAGAAGCTACGACGCCGATGCCTACATTATTTTTGATTATGATGAAACAGGAAAAGCGCAATCGGCGAGATTAAAACCGATTTCAGATGTTACAGATTTCAGTTTTGATTTTGATGATCTGGATTTGAAACGGAAATAAATTAACCGCAAAAGTCACAAAAGCTTTTTAAACACATAAGTCACATTAGATAAACAATAAAGCTTTGCGCATATTTTAGAACACATGAGTTTTTAAAAATCTCTGATTTTTTTGCATAAGAATTGATACGATTCGGTGGCTGAGGCTCTCGAAGTCACCGGATCGTATCATTTTATTTTTCCGGGATCATAGAAAAACATCAGTCTCTTTTTGGCACCGTCGAACTCGGACCACGAATTGCAGTCGATCTCAAAACCCGCAACGCCGCAGGTCGGAAAGTGAAAGATATCTTCGGAAATGGAATTCGCAAAATTGGAGATTCCGTTGTTATGGGAAAAAAACGCTACGGAATTTACATTGTCGTCAAGATCATAGATCACAGACTCAAAATTGCTTTCCGAAGGATTGTAAAGCTTCTCATTCGTTGTAATATTGATATGGTAGGACTGGTTGAAAATTCTGCAGGTATTCAGTGCACGCACGGCGGGACTCGAGACAAAATAGTCTATTGCCACATTGTTGTTTTTCATAAACCGGGACATATGCATCGCTTCTTCCAACCCCTTGTCTGCCAATGGTCTGTCGAAGTCCTCTGTTTCCTCCGGCCAGTCGCTCTTCGCATGTCTTACGAGAATGAGTCTCTTCATATTATCGTTTTTAGAAAATTAAAATTATAAAAAAATTAGCGGAATAAAAACATGATTTATAAAAAAAATGTGTTTAGAATAAAATCATTAAAATTTACTAAATTTGCAAACCTATGGGACAAATCCTTGCAATAGACTATGGAAAGGCACGTTGTGGAATTGCCGCAACCGACGATATGCAGATCATTGCAAGCGGTCTGGATACGGTATCGACTCCGCTTCTCACTGAATTTTTAAAGAAATATTTCAGCGAAAATAAAGTAGATGAAGCTGTGATCGGTCTTCCCGTAGATTTGAAAGGAAATATCTCCGAAGTGGAAACCGACATTCTGCAGTTTATAGAAATTTTTAAAAAAGAATTTCCAACAGTTAAGGTCAACCGCTTCGATGAAAGATTTACATCCAAGATGGCTTCTTTTTTTATCTCCCAGAGCGGAAAGAATAAAAAGCAGAGACAGCAGAAAGGATTAATAGATAAAGTAAGTGCAACCATCATATTGCAGAATTTTTTAGAACAAAGAACAAGATGATTTTACCGATAAGAGCCTTTGGTGACCCCGTGTTAAGAAAAGTAGGAAAGGATATTGATCAGGATTATCCCAACCTGCAGGAATTGATAGAAAACATGTTCGAAACCATGTACAGTGCCAACGGAATTGGTTTGGCGGCACCGCAGATCGGGCTGGATATCCGTCTGTTTGTCATTGATGTAAGTCCTTTGGCGGAAGATGAAGATTATGAGGACATCAAAGATGAGCTGGCAGAATTCAAAAAAGTTTTCATCAATGCTAAAATTCTTGAAGAATCCGGGGAAGAGTGGAAATTCAACGAAGGATGCCTGTCTATTCCGGATGTGAGAGAAGATGTAAAAAGAAAAGGTACGATCGTGATCGAATATTATGACGAAAATTTTGTAAAACATACAGAAACTTTTTCCGATATTAGAGCCCGCGTAATTCAGCATGAATATGATCACATTGAAGGAATTTTGTTTACAGACCACCTCAGCGCCCTGAAAAAGAAGCTGGTAAAAGGGAAACTGACCAAAATTACCCAGGGTGACGTAAGCATCGGTTACAAAATGAGATTTCCAAAATAGTTTACAATAGAATAAAGAAAATTAGAAAAGCAAAAAGTTGTCACACAGAGCTTGTCGAAGTGAATAGCCGATTGCAGAATTTACAAAAAATAAAATTATGCTGTTAGAAAAAATAATTTCAATTTCAGGAAAACCAGGACTTTACAAATTAGTTTCTCAATTAAGAAACGGATTTATCATTGAAGATGTTACCACGAAGAAAAAAGTAAGCATTGGGAATTCCAGCCAGGTGAGCCTGTTGGACAATATTGCGATGTTCACTTTTGATAAAGAAGTTCCTTTGTTCGAAGTTTTTGAAAATATTGCCAAAAACTATGACTACAAGGAAGCCATCCATCACAAAGCATCTGATGCTGAACTGAAAGAATTCATGACGGTTTCTCTTCCTAATTACGATACCGAAAGAGTATATGCTTCCGATATCAAAAAACTGGCGCAGTGGTACAACATCCTTCACAAAGCAGGATACATCACTCCGGAAAGCTTCGTAAAAGCAGAGCCTGAAACACTGGAAGGGGAACCGGCAACGGAAGAAGTAAACGTAGAAAAAGAAGCGCCTAAAAAAGCAACTCCAAAAGCTGAAAAGCCAGCCGCTCCAAAAGTAAAAGCCACTTCTGCAGCCAAAGCAGCTCCGAAAAGCACACACAGAAAACAGGGATAATTATTTATCTTACTTTGAAATATGAACCTCATCAGATTGATGAGGTTTTTTTGTTCATGTTACGATAAGAATCAAGAATATTCTGTTATTAATTCAGTATAAATACGGATTGCCGTAAATATGAATAATTACTTATTATTACATTTGTTATTGTCGTATTGTAATGTGAAAATAATTGCGATTTATTAAAAATAACTAATAACTATAGCTTATATGATAAAAAGAATTAATATTAATAATCTTGGATTATTTAGAAATTTCCAATGGAATGTGGCAATGCAAAGTAATCCTGGAAATAATGTTGTTGAATTAAAGAAAGAAAATATATTTTATGGAAGAAACTACTCTGGTAAAACCACTTTATCAAGAATAATTAGAGCATTAGAAACAAAAGAAATTTCTCCAAAATATATTAATCCAGAATTTGAAATTATATTATATGATAATTCAAGAATTGATCAATCTACTTTTCGAGAAAATACATTAAACGTTAGATGTTTTAATGAGGACTTTATAAAGGAAAATTTAAGTTTTATAATAAATCCGGATTCAGAGATTAAACCATTTGCGATTCTTGGAGAGAATAGTGAAATTGAAACACAAATTGAATCAATCAGAAATGAATTAGGAGACAATGCTGAGGATAGTAAGACATTAAAATATAAAGAATTAGATGATTTATCTGTATTGGTTAGTACTTTGAGTACTGAGATTATAACATTAAAAAGAACGTTAGATTCTCAATTGACAAATAAAGCTACTGTAAGTACGGACAGTATAAAACAACAATATTTAAAATTTGGAGATATAAATTATAATAGAACCAAATTACAAAAAGAAATTGACGAAGTTCTTTTACCAGAATTTGTATGTATAAATGTAAATAAAGAAATTACCAATCTTGAACTGATAAAAGAAGTACAAAAAAATGATGTTTCTCATTCTATAAATTTTACAAATATTTATGAACAAGAATTATCAGTAATAAAAATAGCTTTAGGACAACACTTATTAGACAATAATAAAATTACAGAGTTATTAACAAATTCTAGTTTAAATGAGTGGGTTAAAAAAGGATATGATCTTCATTCTGAAGATAAAAATTGTTCTTGTAAATTTTGTGGTAACCCTATACCAGAATCTCGTTGGAATGAACTAGATAATCATTTTGATGAACAGACAAAGAAACTTGAAGATACATTAAATGTTTTAAAATCAAAAATTGTAAGAGAACTAGATTCTGTTAACGAAATTAAATTAGCAAATAAAGATCTCTTCTATATGAATTTTCATAATGAACTTAGTGATTGTTCAGATGCATTTGATGCTCAAATTTTGAATTATAAATCAGATTTAGAATATTTGCTTTCTAAAATTGATGAACGTTTACTTTCAATTCATATTCCAATTACTTACGATTATATTAAAACTTTTTCACAGAACGATTTTTCAGCTATAAATGATCTGTACAATGATATAAAGAATCGAAACAATGAGTATTCAAATGAATTATCTGAAAAAATTTCTAAAGCAAAAAAAGAACTCAGACTTTTAGAAGTAAAGCGTTTTGTAGACACAATTGAGTATAGCACACAATCACAAAATATTTTAAGTAAAGAAACATATTATATAAGTAAAGAGACTGAAAGAAAAGAATTAGATAATTATGTGAAATTAAAAGAGAAAGAAATAATTGAATTATCACGTCAATTGAATAATGAAGAGGAAGGAGCAAGAAAAATAAATGAGTATTTACAAAATTATTTTGGTCATCAAAACTTAGAATTACAAGCAGTTGAACAAGAAATTGACTCTGATAAAAAGATTAGATTCAATGTAGTAAGAAATGGGGAGATTGCTTATCACTTAAGCGAAGGAGAATGTAGTATAATTTCATTTTGCTATTTTATGGCTAAGTTAGATGATATTCATACAGCTGGCCAAAAGCCGATAATATTAATCGACGATCCCATATCAAGTTTGGACTCAAATCATATTTTCTACATTTATAGCCTAATAAATTCAGAGCTTTTTATTAAAGATAGATTTGAACAAATTTTTATTTCTACACATAATTTGGATTTCTTAAAATATTTGAAAAGATTAAAACTAACTCGTAATCAGCACGAATATTTTATCCTTAATCGTTATCATGACTATAGTGAAATAGCTTTAATGCCAAATTATCTAAAAAATTATATTACTGAATTTAACTTTTTATTTGAACAAATATATAGATGTGCAAAAGCTGAAATCACTACAGATGAAAATCATCATATGTATTATAATTTCGGTAACAATGCGCGAAAATTTTTAGAAGCATTATTATTTTATAAATATCCGTCGAAAATTGATAACCAAACTCACAATGCAAACTCGAAAAGACTATTGAAGTATTTTGGTGATGATCAGCAGGCTGCTACATTAACTGATCGCGTTAATAATGAATTATCACATTTGGAAGAAATTTTTGATCGCGGAATGAATCCCATTGAAATACCAGAATTAAAAAGGGTTGCACAATTTATATTAGATAAAATAAAAGAAAAAGACGAAGAGCAATTTAATGCTTTGTTAGAGAGTATAGGGATCGAAGAAGTAGCATAACAAGTTAATTTAAATCCAAATTTAAACTAAATATGGGAGGAAGAAGATCTCAAAATTTCATTTAAAATTTCAGTGGAATTTTATACCTGATTCATAAACTGTAATTTGTATGTATAAATACTTTAACTCCTGAAAACTCAGGAGTTTTTTGTTCAATCCCCTCAATCCCCACACCTCACTCCCCATCACCTTCGTTCCACTCTCATTATAAACCTGTTTCACGGTCACTTTTATATGGTCTTGCTGTGGAGTAGGGAAGTCCATCAGTTCGGAAATGTTTGTAGCCGAAATCTTTTGCTAGCAACGAAATGTGCGGGTAGAATATTTATGATTTTATCATCTGTTAAAAGTTATTTATTACTGGAAAATTCACATCCAATCTTACCATTACCTCTCTAATACTAAGTCGAGATCCCTACGGGATGACAAACACAGTGTAGAAGCTTTTATAATTGAGTTTTAGGATTACGTTTTAATTTTTAACGAAAGATTCCAGGTCTTGAATTTTTAGTTCTTTTTGTTTTAAGACAAAAGAATATTCAGAAAGATTTCCCGTAAATTTGTAAGACTTGAATTCTCAACTATGAATACCAAACAGGAAAAACTGGAAGCTTTCGGAAGATTATTGGATATTATGGACGATCTGCGGGAAAAATGTCCGTGGGATCAGAAGCAGACGCTGGAGTCGCTTCGCCATCTGACGCTGGAGGAAACTTATGAACTTTCGGATGCGATTTTGCAGAATGACTTGCAGGAAATTAAAAAAGAGCTGGGCGATGTATTGCTGCATCTGGTTTTTTATGCGAAGATCGGTTCGGAGAAAGAAAGTTTCGATATTGCAGATGTGATCAATTCTTTAAATGAAAAGCTGATATTCCGCCATCCTCATATTTACGGTGATACTAAAGTAAAAGATGAAGAAGAGGTAAAGCAGAACTGGGAAAAATTGAAGCTGAAAGAAGGCAACAAATCCATTCTGGGCGGCGTTCCGAAGAGCCTGCCAAGTTTGGTAAAAGCATACAGAATTCAGGATAAGGTAAAAGGCATCGGCTTTGAGTTTCACGACGCGGAAGATGCGTGGAAAAAAGTGGATGAAGAAATCCGCGAATTTCACGACGAAACTGATCTGGACAAAAAAGAGCAGGAGCTGGGCGATGTGTTTTTCTCCCTGATCAACTATGCGAGGATTGTAGGCATCAATCCGGATTCTGCATTGGAAAGAACCAATATAAAATTCATTTCAAGATTTCAGAAAATGGAAAATCTGGCATCGGAGAAAAACCTGAAACTTGCAGATTTGTCATTGGAAGAAATGGATGTTCTTTGGGAAGAAGCAAAACAATTGCATTAACATGAAAGTACAGAACCCGATACATCACCGGTTTCAGTATTTACTGGAATTTAAACAGACCGAACGGAAATGGCATTTTCCCTTTCTGGCAGCACTCTGCATCGGCAGCTGTTTATTTATCGGTTATTTTTCAGGGAAACCTAACTATGGTGCACTTTCCAGTTTGGGAGCACTTACGATTTTATACTTTACTTCAGCACCAATCACGCAGAGAATGATCCATCTCGCGGTATGCGCTTTTGGAATTGTCTTTTCATTTTCGGTAAGCTCATTTTTCGGGTTTAATGCGTATGCAGGAGCTTTGTCGTTGGGAATAATTTCTTTTTTAGCCCATTTTATATCTTCGTATTATAAAATTCCGCCGCCGGGAAATTTTTTCTTTATTATGGTTGCCGCAATGGCCAGTACGTATAGATTTGATCCGGAACTCATTCCGGCACGTGTGGGACTTGTTGCGATGGGAGCGATATTATCCTGCTCATTCGCCTTCCTGTATTCGGTTTTTATTGAAAAAAGCAAAGTGGTTGCCGTCCCGAGAAGAACATTCAACAAAAGAAGATATACCAAATTTGTAGAAAGTGCCATCATTGGCTTCTTCATGGCGCTGACATTAATCATCGGGCATCTTTTACATTTTAACAATACTTATTGGATTTCCATTGCAGCAGTTGCGATCATCCAAGGAAGAAATTTTGAGCATGTAAGACAAAGGAATATGCACAGGATTTTAGGAACTTTTATCGGGATCGGGCTGGCTTGGATTATCCTTTTATTCAATCCGGAAAAGATCGTAATGATTATCATTATCACGATTTTACAGTTTATTATTGAATTATTAATTGTCAGAAATTATGGATTTGCGGTAATTTTCATTACACCCTTAACGATTCTTCTGGCAGAAACAGCAAGCGAAACGCATCATTATGTGGAAACATTGATGCAGGCAAGGCTTATTGATACAGTCATTGGCAGCCTGATTGGTCTGGCAGCAGGATTTTTTCTCCATCATCAGCAGATTATTAATAATTTAGAGAAAAATATCAGGTTCTCTTATTTTCAGTTTAAAAAATTAAAAAAATAGATATGTTGCGCGTTCTTGTTTTATCAGCATTCCTTTTACTCAGCTGCAATCCGAAAGCTCAGGACTCCCAGAAGTCCGGAGAGGCACTTACCGTTGAGTTTTCTTTGCCTAAAAAGCTCAAGGAAGTTTCCGGAATTACTTTATCAAAGGATAAAAAAACAATCTGGGCGATTGAAGATCAGGGAAATAAAAACGTGATTTACGGACTGGACAGACAGGGAAAACAGGTCGCCGATGTCTTAGTAGAAAATGCGGAAAACCACGATTGGGAAGATATAACCACAGATGCTCAGGGAAATATTTACATCGGTGATTTTGGAAATAATGACAACGACAGGCGCAATTTATTCATTTTAAAAGTTGATTTGAAAGATGCTTCCCAAAAATCCACAAACGTTACTCAGACCACAACCTATCATTATGAAGGGCAGACTGCGTTTCCACCAAAGAAATCTCATTGGCTCTATGACTGTGAAGCTTTTGTAGAGAAGGACGGCTACTTTTACCTCTTTACCAAAAACAGAAGCAAAGGTTTCGACGGGACTTTTCTTGTTTTTCAGGTTCCTAATAAAGCCGGTGATTTTGAAGCGAAATTAATTGCAACACTAAAACTGCAGGGAGGATACAGCGATGCGGCAATTACTTCAGCAGCTATTAACAGCAGAAACCAAGTTGTACTGCTTACTCATAAAAATGTTTATGTACTTTCATCTCTTTTTGATAAAAATTTTGAAACAGCGGTTATTCAAAAAACTCCGTTAAACCACAATTCTCAGAAAGAAGCTGTTGTATATCTTGATGATAGAACTTTGCTCATTGCCGATGAAAAGGACGGAAAAGAGGGAGGTAATGTGTATAAGTTTTCTTTCTGAGTTGTGCCGGAAATTGTATTTTTGCGGCTGAAAAATAACTATGAAAAATTTTTTTTATATTTTATGTATTGCAGGAATATTTTCTTCGTGTGATAATGATGAGAGTGCAGCAATTGTTGATCAGGAATTACAGCCAGAAAAAATTTCCGCTTTTATAGCTTCATTTCCTAAAAGCTATTCTTCAATTGACCCGCGTCTTACTTACAAATTTTCATATGAAAATGGTCTTCTGAAAAAGGCTTCCGGTAAAATTATGTCACCAACTCCGGGCATTACCACTTTTATGACAGATCCATATTCTTTGTTTTCTTACAATAATAATAAGGTATCTATTCAGCATTCTGAAGTAGAGGCCAATGGGGCGGTAAAAGAAGTTTGTACTATGGAAAATGGAAAGCTTAAAAGCAGGTATTTGTATAATGGTATAGATGTCTTATTTTCTGAAAAAACCTATTCTTACCAGACAGACAAGATTGTTGTATATGAAAAGCAATATACCTGGGAATATTTTACAACATATCTCTTTGACTCAAACCAAAATTTAATTAAAAGTGAAAAATTAGAAAAATCCGGAGGCATAGATTCTAAACTTACAACAACTCTTTATTCAAATTTCGATACTGCAAAAAATCCTTTTAAAAAATTGTATTTATGCAATGATAATTTTTACGAAAAAAGTCTATCAAAAAACAATTATCGAACGCTCGATTATACTGTTCAGGACCTTCAGAATCTACAGTTTCCTCCCGGAAGTGGTCATTCAGATTGGACCTATTTTTATGATTCGGACGGACAGGTAATCCTGACATGGCAATAAAACAGAAAACCGCAGATATCCTCTGCGGTTTTGTTATAATACAGTTTCTTAATCAATATTTTAAAACACCAATCCTACACCTCCTGAAATTCGTCCGCCGTCTTCACCGGTGAAATAGTCGATGCGGGCAGAGAACATTTCCAGAATATTCATCCAGAATCCTGCGCCCACGCCCTGGTGCCATTTGTCAGAAGATTCACGGTCTATCCATACTCTTCCAAGATCATAGCCTACCAAAATTCCCATATTAACAGGCACAATGTTGTTTTTAACACGGCCAAAATCCCATCGCACTTCGGCATTATTCACGAAATACGATTTTCCTGCAAACCGCTCATTTCTGTAAGCACGCATCGCGTTATTACCACCAATTGCCGCGGCCTGATAAAATTCAAAATTATTATTGTTGATGATCATCGCATTCGTGGAATTGGCAAATACGAAACGCCCTCTTTTATCGATTCTGTGGAAAACATTCAGTGTTCCCTGGAACGTTGCAAAATTTTGGTCAAATTCTGAGATGTTTGCTTTCCAGCCTGCGTTTAAGAGGAATTCCATTCCTAAAGTCGGAAATGCATTATTATCAACATTTTTGAAACTGAATGTATAATTGGCTCCTGCAAACTGCTGCCCATCAAAAACTTCAGGATTTACATCCGGGGAAACCGCTACAAAACGGTCGTCAGTCTGCTGCACTTTAGCATGCTCAAAACTCAGCTGAAACTGGTTTTTTATACCGCGCCAGCTTGTTGTTGATAAAGATGGTGCAAATTTAAATTGCGAAATTCTTACCCGGTTGTAGTCTCTCTCTACGGCTTCCTTGTCATATTGCGTTTCGTTACCCAGACCGAAGAATGTTCTTGCAAAAAACGGAGTGGTATACAATGCATCAATACCGGCGTCCCAATTTCCGACCACTTTTTTGAAAATCCCTTTATATCCTAGATTAAACCCTCCCGTAGCTGTATAAACATTAGCTCTCAAGCTGTGTTTCTGGGTAAAAGGATCACGGATAAAATTATTTACCGTATAGTTGGCAACAAATCCTAAAATTACCCCATCATCCGGATTGAAATTGGCATTCGGATAGCCTGCAATAAAGTTGTATTTCGGATGTTTGTAATTGTAGGTATTAATGTCGTAATCGTCTGAAATATTTTTTGAAGCACCATTTGTGTTGTAGGTATTGTTTTGTGATTTAAAATCATAAATTTTAACCTTCTTCCCGTCGGCAATAGTATAGGTGTCGTGGTTATACCCTCCGATCAGCCTGATGTTCATTTTAGGTCTTCCTTCTCCTGAAACTTCGTAAATATCATCATCTTCAAGTCCGTAGATCCATAGCTCTTTGGTTTTGGAATCATCATAGGTCTTTTCAAAAACCAGTTCAGGATTTTCTTTCTTTTTATCTAATTTATATTGTTTAACGTTAACTGAGTTTCCGGTTTTAGTAATAACGAATTTATCAGGATTTACCGTTCCTGCCAATGGAACTTTTTTCTGCAGTACATCGTAGTACTGTGAAGCATAGGTTTCCAGTTTCGTTTTTCTCAATTTCAGCTTTCTTTGTATATCTGCAATGGTTTCGTCCTGCACTTCCTTCGGAAGGTTGCTGAATGCATTGTCAATATCCTGATCCGTAAGATGCTCCTGGATGTATTTTGCCTGGGCAATCCATTGTTCTTCAGTAGCGCCTTTCAAAAAAACAAGATCAAGAGGGTAGGGTTCCATAGAAAGCCATTTTACGCTCTTGATGTCATCTTTAAACGTTTTCATGTGGCGGATCGCCGGAATATTCATAATAATTTTGAAAGCATTTCCGTCATACTTACTGAATGCCTGGTCCCTGTCCCGCGGAATGGGTTTGTAAAGTACTTTGTCACCTTGCTGATATTCGGCCCATTTCCACTGGTCGGAATGTCTGTCCCAGTCACCAATCAGCATATCAAAAAGCCTGGCCCTGATATACAGTTCCTGGTCTACGGAATATTTGTAGTTTTTATTAAAATTTTTCAGAACATCATCTGTTGAAACAATATCCTTTGCATTATCCAGAGAAGCAAGGGTTTTAGGATCTGCAGAAAACCGCTCTTCAATCATGTACATTTCATCTCCGTAGTTGATATTATATTCTCCCAGAGCCTTTTGTTTCGGGATATAAAATAATCTGGGATTGCTGTGATAAAGATCAATCTTATCCGCCATATTTCCCACCGCAAAAGGTGTAAAAGGATGATTGGTAGTATAAAAGTCCAAAAGGAACCTGTCAGGGAAAGTATTATTCAGCTCATTTCCGAAAGTGCTTTTCCGGAATGCCATATTGTTGAGAAAACGGACGGCACTTTTTTTAACACCTCTCATCACGAATTCCTGTCCGTCCTGCGCTCTCAGCCGGAGGCTGTTCGATTGATTTCCGCCGCCCTCCCTGAAAGGTGTATAGCCGCCATCCAGCGTTGAAATGTTCGCTGTAGGAGCTTCAACGGGCATTCTGTAATATTTTCGGTAATGCTCTCCCCAAAGCCACCTGTAAAATTTTCTTTTTTCTGTTAATTTTTTAGGATAAATGGTTGATGTTACTGTTGAAGGAAAAGAATCTGGGTAATTGTTTATGAAATCCACAGGCTTTTCAGTGACCTGAATATGCGAAAGTTGTTCTAAAGAATTATCTTTTGTAGAAAAATATTCTACGTCCGAACTTTTATCTTTTCTGATATTCAGTATAGCAAAGCCGCTTCCTCCGTAAGAAAAATCAGTTTTCTCCCTGATGGTAGCGGGATCAACTTTGGAGCCCGCGCCGCTGATAATCTGTCTGATATTTCTTAATTCGTGATATTGAAGATTATGATCGTGTCCCGAAACAAAAATAATATTTTCCTTTTCCTGGACAATACTTTTAATTCGGTTGGCCAGGTCTGCGTAATGCTTGTTTGTAATGTCTTCAGGGCTCGCTCCCGAAGAACTTCTTACAACATTAATGAGACTTGCAACGCCCGGAGCCGGAATTTTGCTTTTTAAAGGGAAAAGGTGGGATTTTGCAGAGGTAAATCCTGCATGTGTTCCGCTGCTGATAATAGGATGATGAAGCGCAACAATAATTCTTTTATCCTGATTTTTATTAATTAAATCTTTAAATTCGGTGAAAAGATCTTCACGGGTTTTGATGTCGCAGTTTTTGTTGATTCCCGGATGCTTGTCCCAGTTTAGCAATGCCCATTCCGAATCAATCACAATTAATTTGATATCTTTTGTGAGGCTGATATCATCAATAGGACAGGAATTTTTAGGAAGAAAAGCTTTTTTATCGTTCAAATAATTTTTTACGAAATCTTCCTGAGCTTTTAACCCGTCCAGTCCGCTGTACCAGTCGTGATTTCCGGGAATAACCAGTGTTTTACCTTTAAAGTTCTTTACAATGGCTAGCTGGTCTTCCAGTTTCTTTTTGGCTTGCGGATAATCTTTATCAGACTCTTTCGGCATTCCGTGCGGATAAATATTATCGCCCAGAAATAGGAGCATCGAGTTGCTTCCTGCAGATTCCAGCCGGTTTTTCAATAATTGTAAAGTTTGCTGTGACTGAGGCTCATCTGCATTGCCTGCATCTCCTACAAGAAATAGGGTAAAGTCATTTTCGGATTTTACATCAGAATTGCTGACTTCAGATAAGTTTTTACCCTTTTTTACGTTATATGTTGCGCAGGAATACAAAACTCCGGCGGACAATACGAATCTAAGAGCAAGAGAAGTATTTTTTAGATGAGTTTTCAAGTATAAATTCATAAATTTACATTAACAAAATTTCGGTGATGGACATTTTACAAAAAGCCAAAGATTATGTTGAAACCTTATTCAAAGATAAGCTATCTTCGGTATATTTTTATCATAATTTTATACATACAACATTTACGGTAAATAAGGCTGAAGAGATCCTGAAAAACACACCTGTTTCTGAAAAAGATCAGGAAAAGGTATTGCTTGCACTTTGGTTTCATGATACAGGATACATAGAATGTGCCAAAGACCATGAAGAAAACGGAGCCGAGATCGCAAAAAGCTTCCTTCAGAAAGAAAATTATCCCGAAAACGATATCAATGATATTGTACAGTTAATTTTGGCGACAAAAATTACGTATGTCCCCCAAAATCTTCTGGAGAAAATTGTAAAGGATGCGGACTGCAGCCATTTTGCAAGCCACGATTACAATGATATTTCTGATGCACTGCGAAAAGAGTGGGAGCTTACCAACGTAAGATGTTTTTCTAATGACGAGTGGAATGCCGGTAACCTGGATATGCTGAAAAACAAGCATCAGTTTTATACCGATTATGCAAAAAATGCGTGGCAGCCTTTGAAAGAGAAAAATATTAAGAAAATCGAAAAAAAATTAGAGAAAGAGGAAGGTAAAAAAGATAATTCCGAAAATAAAAAAGACAAGGATAAAGATCCGAAGCCGGACAGAAGTGTGGATACGCTTTTCAGGGTTACGCTGAGCAATCACACGAGATTAAGCGATATTGCAGACAGCAAGGCCAATATTCTTCTTTCCGTAAATGCGATTATTATTTCGGTTTGTCTTTCGGTATTGGTTCCGAAGCTTGACACCCCGAAAAATTCGCATCTGATTATTCCTAGTTTTATTTTGCTTTTATCGGCGGTACTAACCATTATTTTTGCCATTTTATCAACAAAACCAAACGTTACAAAAGCGAAATTCAGCATGCAGGATGTTGCCGACAGAAAAGTAAACCTGCTGTTCTTTGGGAATTTTAACAGGATGCTGTTCGATGATTACCAGAGTGCAATGAATATTCTCATCAAAGACCGGGATTATATTTATGATTCTATGGTAAAGGATTTATATTTCCTGGGAAAAGTACTGGACCGGAAATACAGGCTCTTATCCATTACTTACCAGATTTTTATGGCAGGAATCGTGATTTCCGTTTTGTCTTTCGGATATGCTTTTTTAAGTCTTTAAAAGATACAAATAAGAAAAAACTCATCCAGACAGGATGAGTTTTTATTTTAAGCTAATGAAACTCTCAGGGCAAGAAGTCCTGTAATTCCCTGCAGATCTTCCACACGAAGCAGCTCGACATCATTTTTCAGAACGCCTTTTTTCTGCAGTTTATTAACATAGTCAAGATATTCTCTCTGGTTTTCCATACCAAAATATACAATTGTTATTTTTCCGGGGCAGGTAATCCTGTCTGTAGAATCTTTTATATGTGCTTTGTCTAAACGCTTTTTAATAATTTCATAGTAAGAATTATAGGCTCCGTCTACATCAAATCTTTTTTCATCCATCCTGAAACGGATATCAATTTTTTCATTGTAGACAAAGATCAGTGAGGCAATGTCCAGGCAAATAGGAAGATCTTGTTTAAAATTCCGAAACTCATGTTCCATATTGCATATGGTTTTCAGCTGCCAGTATCTTAATTTATGAACTACTTTTGAATGGTAATGCAGATCCGGCGCAATATTGCGGCCGATGTACAGATTATGTTCTACACCGTCCGATTTAAACCTTTCATAATAATGAGGAAAAATCTGCTGGGCTTCTATTTGTGCCTCATCCAAAACGTCTGCCAATTTCCTGTTCACCAATGTTATTGAGTCGTCAAGGCTCTTTCTGTTGTTGTAAAAAAGGTCATTCTGATTTGATACCTGTGCAAAATAATCTTTAATTTTTGCCTTTACTTCACTGGAAGATTTGATTTCTAATTTAGCCTGTAAATATGGGTGAATTTCGTCCCTTAACAATCTCTGGAAACGCTGTTCGCTGTCTGCTTTAATTTCATTATTCAATTCATTCTCGAAAATCTCAAGTGCCAGAAGATATTTTTCTGACTCCGAATTGGTTAATGAAAAGATTTCATGAAGACATTCAATCTGCTGGTTGAGATCTTCCAGCATTAAGTTGAAACGTTTTTCAGATGATGAACGAATATCGGAAAATCCAAAAAGCGGCGTAAGGTTTTTAAATGAAATCTGCTTTAAGGTATATATTTTTTTTGCCAGTGATGCGTTGAAATATTTCTCGGCTTCATTTCTGAATTTCCAAACCACACTGTCGTGGATACTGGTGTATTCGCGCTGGATAATGGCTTCGATCTGATAATTCTTCTCAAAACTGAATCGGTTCAGGGAAAACAAAATCATATCTGAAAAAAACTCCATTTTTTTGAGTTTTAATCCGTTGAAACTGTTTATTATCGGTGAAGTAAATTCCATCATGGCCAATAATTCATTATCTTTTACGATAGGAATCACCATGAAACTGTTGATTTTGTTGTCTCTCAGTATTCTGAAAGAAGGCAGGGATTTCACTTCGTCATCCAGATTTTCAATGTTGGAAACAACAATGGGTTTAGAATTGTGATTTAAATTGGTAAAAGTGGTTTTCCTGGTTTCCTCATCAAAAGTATTGATCCAGAAGTCCAGGATATGATTGGTAAAAAGATTTTCATAAATCGGAAGCTTTTCCAGCCTCTGATCTTTTTTATTAAAAAGCATCAGTCCGAAATTTAACTCGGAAACATCAAAATACGATTTGAAAATTTCGATGAGGTTTTCATCCGGTGCAAGGTTTTCCGGATCAATACTGATCATGCTTGATTTCAGGTCGGACAATGCTACTTCAGAGGTGCAGTCAACCAGAGAGATGATGGTAAAACCTTTCAATACCCAAGATTCTGAAGGGAAGTATCTTTTCCACAGCTTAAAATCATCAAGGTTTTCAAGCAGCATATCGACGACCTCCTCAGAAGGGATCTTTGCATCTTCAGTAGGATATACTTCTGCAAAATCCGCGTTCACAATAATTTTGTAATGTTTCATGATTCCCTGTCTGTTCGGGATGTCATAGTAAAACGGAAGCGAACTTTTGATGTCTCTTTTGTAATAAGTCTGCAGAATAAGACAGCAGCAAAATACATAAAATTCGTCATCATCAATATTCCGGAGCTCTATTTCAAAATCTTTTCCTGCGTCTTTAAGAATATTTTTAAATCTTTCCGTATAGTTGAATGTGATATTGGAAAGTGGGATACTGGCAGCTTTTATTTCATTATTGGTAAGCCCTGTGGGAAATAGATCAGAAAGCAGGAGTTTGATCAGTTCTTCATGTTTTTCCAGCAGTGATACATCCTGAAAGCCGTTTCTCAGCTCCCGGAAATTTTTGGTTTTATCTAATAACGATTTGGCATAGTTCACACGATATTCAAGACGGTCGTTGTAGCGGATATGCTCCAGCACATCCAAATACTTTTTGAAAGATATGTAAACCTGAAATGGAGCGTCTTTTTTATAAAGATTTGCCATGAAGTAAAGTTATAAAAAAACCACAACTTTGAGGTTGTGGTCTTATATTTTTATGAGGACTTTTACAGTCCGAACTGTTTTGCAAAAAGATCAGGGAAAACACCTAGAACAATGATTGAAGCGATTACAAATACGGCAACAATATTATACGTTAAGGTTACTTTCTCTGAAGATTTGAATGTACTTTCCTTAAAGAAAAACATAGAGATAATTAATCTCAGATAATAGGCAATGGATAAAGCGGATCCTAATACGGCCACCAATACAAGGAAAACACCGTGGTCAGAATTCATCGCCTGGGAAAATAATGCAAATTTACCCATGAAACCAGCTGTTAAAGGAATTCCGGCCATAGAAAGCATAGAGATTGCAGCGGCCGTGGCCAATAAAGGTTCTGTTTTTGCCAAACCTTTGAATGCTCCGAAAGAAGTTTCTCTTTTTAATTTTTCAACATAAATCAGGCACATGAAAACACCTACCGTTGACAATGCATAGGCAAATAAATAGAATGCCAAATTATAAGTGGAAAGGCTTGTCATCCCGAAGAATACCAACCCGATATATCCTGCGTGAGAAACTGATGAATACGCCAACATTCTTTTCGCGTTGGTTTGTGCAAGACCCATAACGTTTGCCAAAAGCAAGGTAATGATCAGGAATACACCAAAAATATTGATCCATTCTTCCGTAACGCCACCAAACCCGATAGTCATTAGTCTGAATAACGCGAAAAAACCTGAAATTTTTACAACACTCGCCATGAAAGCCGTGATCAATGAAGGCGAACCGTAATATACATCAGGACTCCACATATGGAACGGTGCCAATGCTACCTTGAATGCCAATGCACAAAGAATCAAGAGAACTCCTAAAATAAACATGACATCTTTCGGGTTTGAAACTCCGAAATCCTGGATTTTATATAAATCGAAACTTCCGGCATTTCCATAAATAAATGCGATCCCGAACAGAAGGAAACCTGTTGCAAATGCACCCATCAGGAAATATTTAATAGAAGCCTCATTTGATCTTAAATCGGTTTTGTTTGCTCCCGCCATTACATACAATGGAATAGAGAGAATCTCAACTCCCAGGAACAATGTTACCAAATTCTGGAATCCGAAAAGGATAATTCCACCGCATAATGCAAAAAGCATCAAAGCGTATAATTCAGACTGGTGGGTTCTGTGATTGCTGAATGCAAAACCTCCCAAAAAGAATAATAATAATGTAGTTACGATTGATATTTTAGTAAATAACGCAGTATTGGCGGTATAGTCGTACATGTGTCTGTACTGGCCGAAGAATGAAGCTTCCGGCATAAAACTTACCCATAATGCGATGATTAATCCCAAAATTCCAATGTATCTTGCGAATTTCCCCTGTTCAAAAACTCCTGAAAATAACGCAACAACTGCCGTTAGGAAAACAATAATTAAAACACTCATAATTTATATTCGAGATTTGAAGTTTAAAGTTCAGAGTTTTGCCCTTTCACTTTATTCTTCTTCGATCTCCTAGTTTTTTAATTTTTAAATCTTTTAATTTTTTAACTGGCCATCGCCGTATAGATAAACTTCAGCGAACTATTTACCATTTCGATTATCGGTTGCGGGAAAATACCAAATACAATCACAAAAACCGCTAAACTTGCCAATACCGAAAATTCTACAGCAGAAAGATCTTTTGCTGTGCTCAGAACGGTCTCATCACCAGGACCAAACATTGCTTTTCCATAAAATCTCAATAAATATACTGCAGCAAGGATCACGGTAAGACCGGCAATTACTGCTGCCAACCCGTTAAAATCATATATTGATTTCAAAAGGATAAATTCTCCGATGAATCCGTTAGTTAATGGAACGCCCATTGAACCTAGTATAATAATCAGGAATAATACGGCAAACTTAGGAGCTACTTTTGCAAGTCCGCCCATTTGCCTGATATCTCTTGATTTGAATCTTTTGTATAAAATATCACAACAGTAGAACAAACCGGCCACGTTGATACCGTGAGCAAAAGTTTGTACCAACGCTCCTTCCGCACCTTCGATATTGAAAGTTCCTCTTAATGTAATGACTGCCGAAGCGAAGATACCTGCAACCATTAATCCAACGTGAGAGAATGAAGAATATGCGATAATCCTCTTCATATCCGTCTGAATAATTGCAATCAATGCTCCGTGAACAATTCCTACAATAGCAAGGATGATAACGATTTGCCCTGAGATTCCTGCAATCGGAAGCGGCGTAATCGGTAATAAATAACGCATTACCCCATAAATCGCCATTTTAAGCATAATTCCCGATAAAAGCATTGATCCTTGAGTCGGTGAATAGGTATACGTGTCGGGCTGCCATGTATGGAAAGGGAATACCGGTAATTTTACTGCAAAAGCAAAAAAGATAAACCAGAATACCACAGTTTGCTGGGTTTCGTTTAATTGAGCATTATATAAATCCGTCAGAGCAAATGATGCTGAATGATTGTAAACATAAATCAATCCTGCAAGCATAAATAATGATCCAACAAATGTATAGACGAAGAATTTCGTAGTAAACTCAAATCTTTTATTTTCCTGACCCCAAAGTCCGGCAATGAACCAGATCGGAATCAAGGTTACTTCCCAGAAAATGTAGAACAATAATCCGTCCAGTGAAGTGAAAACCCCTACCAAGCCGAATTGCATTAATAGTATTAAACCATAGAATGTATTTCTGTAACTTACATTTTCATTAAAAGAAGATAAAATAATGATTGGCGCTAAAATATTGGTCAGCAATAAAAGAAGAAGACTCATCCCGTCAATACCGAAGTGAAGAGAACTCTTGATGAATTGTGACCATGGGTAATTGATTTCGTGCTGCAGTACACTGTCTACCGTTGGGGCGTAATTAAAATCCGCCGCAATATAGAAAGTGATCAGCATTTGTACTAATGCAATTCCCAGTGCCAAATATTTGCTTGAATTGTTTTTCCATGCAAAAACTAATCCCGAACCTACCAGAGGTAATAGTAATAATGTTAATAACAACTCAGACATTATTATTGTAATAAAAAGTTAACAATTAATATAATTCCCACCGCCAAAGACATAATCAGAATGTAATTCTCTACATTTCCGTTTTGTACACGCTTCATGGCTTTTCCGCTGTCTTCAGCGCCATCCCCCACAAAGTCTACAAAACGATCAAGAATACCATTGTCAAACATCTTTCCTCCGCGTCCTAATCCTTCAACAGTTTTTACAATCAATGCATTGTAAAGTTCGTCAATATATAATTTTCTGGCAGACAGTTTTTCCCATCCTGTGTACTGCTCTTCCGGAAGAGCCTGTTTTTTCTTGTTAACATAAGTGTTTTTAACAAAAAACCATACACAAAAGAACATCAATACTGTTGCTCCTAAAAGTATCATTTCTGTACCAAACGGAACAGCTGAAAGCGTTGTTTCCATTTGATTAAAGCTTTCTTCAGTAAGAACCGGCTTCAGCCATTCCATCAGTTTTGCGTAGTGGCCGTGGCCGATGAAGTGAGGAAGGTTTATTAAACCGCCAACAACAGAAAGAATAGCCAGTACGATCAATGGTAAGGTCATATTGGTTGGGCTTTCGTGTAAGTGGTGTTTTTGTTCTTCAGTACCTCTGAACTCTCCGTGGAAAGTGAGATAATACAGTCTGAACATATAGGTTGCAGTAACTGCTGCCAAAATGAATAGAATCACCCAGTAAACAGGGTTTTTAGCAAAAGCAGCTACTAGAATTTCGTCTTTGGAAATCATCCCCGATAATAAAGGGAATCCTGAAATCGCCAATGTTCCAATCAGGAAAGTAGCGTGGGTAAGAGGAATATATTTCTTTAATCCTCCCATAAAACGCATATCCTGCTCGTTGCTCATCGCGTGGATTACAGAACCCGCTCCTAAGAACAATAATGCTTTGAAGAAAGCATGTGTCATTACGTGGAACATGGCTGTTGTATACGCTCCCAACCCTAAAGCAATGAACATAAATCCAAGCTGTGAAACGGTGGAGTAGGCCAGTACTTTTTTGATGTCGTTCTGACGAAGTGCATAGAATCCGGCTAAAGCTGCCGTTAAGAATCCAATGAATAAAATTCCGTCCTGAACGCTTGGGGCCAAAGTAAATAAGAAATTGGATCTTACTACAAGATAAATTCCCGCTGTTACCATCGTTGCCGCGTGAATTAGGGCAGAGACAGGAGTTGGTCCCGCCATCGCATCCGGTAACCATGTATATAATGGAACCTGAGCAGATTTACCAGTAGCACCGATAAATAAACTCGCCGTAATAAAGATAATTACACTTCCATCTAATTCAAATTTTCCGGCGTTCTCTCTGATGGTAAGATAATCGACAGCATTAGTCTGTGAAGCCAACATGAAAATACCGATCAATAAAGCAAGGTCACCAATTCTGTTCATGATAAATGCTTTTCTCGCTGCTTTACCATATTCTTCGTTGGTATACCAGAAACCAATAAGTAAATAAGAACATAATCCTACGCCTTCCCATCCGATAAAGAGGATCAGGTAGTTGCTTCCCATTACCAAAAGTAACATGGAGAAGATAAACAGGTTCAGATACGTGAAAAACTTATAGAAACCTTTATCATGGCTCATATATCCGATAGAGTAGAGGTGGATTAAAGATCCGATTCCCGTGATGATCATGACCATCATTAATGACAACTGATCAATCTGGAATCCGAAATTAATCTGAACTCCGTTTACTCTAAACCATTCAAAAGCTTTTACAATGACAGGCTGGCTTTCTGAGTCGAAATTCATGAAAATACTAACTGCGATGCAGAAAGATGCAAAAACCATTGCTGTAGCCAAACTACCAACAACAATTTTTGGAAGATTTTTCCCGAATAAACCGTTTATAAGAAAACCTAAAAGTGGTAAAAGTATTATTGCATACACTAAATTTTCCATTCTTATCCTCTTAATTTATTAAATATACTTACATCAACAGAACGGGTATTTCTATAAAGCATAGCAATAATTGCCAAACCTACCGCTACTTCCGCAGCAGCCACCACCATAATGAAGAAAACTAAAAGTTGTCCGTCGCCGTTACCTTTGTAGGCTGAAAATGCAGCCAGCAAAAGATTAACAGAATTGAGCATAAGCTCTACACAACCCAAAATAACAATAGCATTTTTTCTCAGCAATACGCCCAACACTCCCAGACTGAATAATACAGAAGAAAGAATGATGAAGTAATTCAGAGGGATGCTTTGTATAAATGTATTTACTTCTCCCATAATTTATAAATCTTTTTTACCGATTAATACCGCACCTACAATACCTGCCAAAATAAGGATGGATGCAAGCTCAAACGGTAAAACATATTCATTAAACAAAAGTCTTCCCAGATTTTTAGTAAGTCCGATGCTTCCATCTACATTTTCAACTGCAATCTGGTTTTGCTGAACTCCTCTGAATACCCCTAAAACTCCAATTAATAAAAGACCTGCCGTAAAAACTCCAACAAATTTTAAAGTATTGTTCTTCTTACTTTCGTCTTGTTTATTAAGGTTAAGCATCATCAGGATATAAAGGAATAATACCATGATCGCTCCGGCGTAAACAATAATCTGAATAATCGCAAGGAACTGTGCATTCAGAAGGATGTACATGCCCGCAATAGAAAACATCGTAACAATTAATGACAAAATAGCATATAAAGGATTTCTCGCAAATACAAAATATACCGCACTTGCGACTGCTAAAAACGCCACCAAGAAAAATAAAAACTGATCCATTATTTTACCGCATTTTTTTGTTTCTCGGATTGTCTTTCTGTGATATCAATCCTTTCGTTTATTTTTTCAACCAATTTATCTTTTCCGTAAATGAAAGAACCTCTGTTGGTTTCCACGTCTACCAGACGATCTGTAAGATAGATTGCGGATTTCGGACAGGCTTCTTCGCACATACCGCAGAAAATACATCTCAGCATATTGATTTCATATACCGATGCATATTTTTCTTCTCTGTAAAGATGCTTTTCCTCTTTTGTTCTTTCAGCTGAAGTCATGGTAATGGCCTCTGCAGGGCATGCTACTGCACAAAGTCCGCAGGCGGTACATCTTTCCCGGCCTTCTTCGTCTCTTTTTAAAACGTGTTGACCTCTCCAGATATCTGCTCTCGGCTTTTGTACTTCCGGATAAGAATATACTGCAGGTGCACCTTTCAGCACGGTTCTTACAGCATGCTTAAAAGTAATCCCCATTCCCGTAAAAATAGCAGGAAGGTAGATTTTTTCAGCAAGGGTCATTTCTTTATTGGAAACAACTTTTGATCTGTTCGTAAGTTTCATTATTTTTATTATTAAATGTTAGAAGATGGAAGCCGGTAGATGGAAGTTTAACATCATCACCTTTTCACATCAGCTCATTTTCAAATTTATATCTTGTTGGAAGTTGAAAGCAGGAAAAATATTCCATTTTCAAACTCTCAAATTAACTCATTTCAAATTAATTAATTTCCAAATGCTAAAATTACAGCTCCTGTAATCAGCAGGTTTACCAATGCCATTGGAATTAAAGTTTTCCAACCTAAGTGCATTAACTGGTCGTATCTGAATCTCGGAAGTGTCCATCTGATCCACATAAAGATCAAGATTCCGATGATCGTTTTCATTAAAAATGCTACGATACTCAAAATTCCGGCTGTATTTTCTCCCCAGTTCTGAGTTACCCATTCTATTCCCGGATAGTTATACCCTCCGAAGAAAAGAACCACCATGAATGCGTTTGATATAAACATATTTACATATTCACCAAACATATACAATCCTAATTTCATGGATGAATATTCGGTAGAATATCCTGTTACCAATTCAGATTCACATTCCGGTAAATCGAAAGGGTGTCTGTTGGTTTCTGCCAAAGCTGCCACGATAAAAACAAGGAAAGCAACCGGCTGGTAAAATATATTCCAGTTTAGTCCGGAAACCCATGGAATAACTCCCCATAATTTTCCGTTGGTCTGACTTTCTGTGATTTCCTTTAAATCTAAACTTCCCGTCATCATAATGATAGAAAGTAAGGCTAATCCCATTGCCAGTTCGTAAGAGATCATCTGGGAAGATGCACGGATGGCACCTAATAATGAATATTTATTGTTGGAAGCCCAGCCTCCGATCATGATTCCGTAAACACCGATAGAAGCCATCCCAATGATGAAAAGTACACCAACATCGATGTTGGCAACCTGTAGATCGTAAGAAGTACCGGCAATATTTAAACTTTTACCCCAAGGAATAACTGCTCCCGTGATCAATGATATAAACATTACCAAAGCCGGCCCTAATACGAAAAGAAACTTTTCCGCATTGGCAGGGGTAAAATCTTCTTTAAAGAAAAACTTTCCACCATCGGCAAGCGGTTGCAGCAATCCGAATGGTCCCGCTCTGTTAGGCCCGATTCTGTCCTGCATAATGGCGGCAACTTTTCTTTCAGCCCATGTAGAATAGGCTGCAATCGTAAGCGAAAGAAGGAAAAGTGCCAGTACAAGTATAAGTTTAAATGTAAGTAAATCCATTTTTTATTTTAAATGTTTTGAAGATGGGAGCTGGAAGCTGGAAGTATATCACTTTGTGCATCAACTCTTCATCACATTACCAATTTATTTTATTTTTAACAAAATTAAAATTAAACGTAGAAGTGAAAAATTTTACGGTTACAAACCTCCATCTTTCATCTTCAAGCATCCAACTTTTTTATTTTTCGTCTTTTTCACTGATTTCTTTAGCCATTGGATTGTCTAAAATTCTTAGCTCATCTTTAGGCTTTTCATAATGATTCAATGAAATAACAGAGTGTCTGTCGATATGTCTCGGACCTTCGATATTCCAGTCAGAAAGTTCTTTTCTCCCGAAACGACACGTATCACAGATGAATTCTTCAACTTCTCCCCACTGATCCTTTCTTGCGGTAACTCTTATAATTTCATCACCTTTCATCCAAACGGTAGCTTTTCCTGAACATTTTTCGCAGTTACAGGTAGCGTTCATTGGTTTTGTGAACCATACTCTGCTGGCAAAACGAGCTGTTCTGTCGGTTAGTGCTCCTACCGGACAAACATCAATTACGTTTCCGATAAAATCATTGTCTAATGCTTTATTTAAATAAGTGGAAATTTCTGCGTGATCTCCTCTGAAAAGAATTCCGTGTTCTCTTTGACCTGTTAACTGGTTTGCAGCCAATACACATCTTGCGCACAGGATGCAACGGTCCATATTCAGTTTGATATGTGGGCCAAGATCATCTGCATCATAGGTATTTCTTTCAAACTCAGTTCTTGTTTCAGGGTTTCCGTATTCATAACCCAAATCCTGAAGGTGGCATTCTCCTGCCTGATCACAAACAGGGCAATCCAGCGGGTGATTTACCAGCAAGAATTCGGTAACTGCTTTTCTTCCTTCCTGAGCCTTTTCCGAGGTAAGGTTTTTTACTTCCATACCATCCATTACATTTGTTCTGCAGCTTGCAACCAATTTCGGCATAGGACGCGGATCTGCTTCAGACCCTTTAGAAACTTCCACAAGGCAGGTTCTGCATCTTCCCCCACTGGTTTCCAATTTGCTGTAGTAGCACATTGCAGGAGGTACAGATTTTCCGCCGATTTGTCTTGCCGCTTCCAGGATGGAAGTTCCGGGCAACACTTCGGTAGTTTGTCCGTCTATAGTTATTTTAAATTTTTTAACCTCTTCGCTCATATTCTATGCTTTTCGCTTTTACTGTTCGAGCAGTAAGCTTTATTAATTATACTTTTTTGTATTAAATGTATATCCAATACCAAAATCTACTTCTCCGTACACAAAGTCCTGTGAAGCCTTATCCGGCTTATTATTCAGAGTTGTTTTAATATCCGGCATATTAATGTAACCCAATTTACCTTCTACCTGAAAAACAACGTGTCTTATGGCAACCAGGCTTATCGCTCCTCTGATATCAGCACCGAATCCTGCAAGATGGAATCTGTCACTTCTTTCATTTCCCATCAGCTTTACATTCGATTTTGGCAGCAGGGCACCGATTCCGGCACCATAGCTCAGAAAAAGATCAATATTTTTTTTGTTCAAAACATTATGATACTTCTGAGCACCAATATTAATATAATTAAGACCGTCTGTGTGTTCAAATGTTAATAATTTGGCATCACTTAAATCTACTTTTCCGTTATGTACCAGTTCAGCATATTCAGGATTATTGATATATCCTTTAAAATCAACTGACTGATTCTGATCCATCACATATTTCATATGATCCATTCCTAACGTAATCCCCAGATTATCTTTAGGAAAATACGTGATTCTATAGTTCACCTGCGGAATTGTGATTGAGTTAGGTTTAAAATACACTCCCCAATCAAATTTCGTTTGTCTATCGTGGGCAACAACATTATTCAGTTGAAAATCATATCCATCTCCTTTAAAATGAATATCCGATTTTGAATATACCGAATTGTTCCACCCCCAAAATACCATTACTGATCCTTTTTTAAACGGATCCACATGATTTTCCTGGGCTTTCATACCCAGCGTTACTGCTAACCCAAGCAGTAATACACACTTTTTTATCACCCTAATTTATTGTCTTAAAACAGGCCTAAACCGTCGGCGTCGGAATTGGATCCGCATAGTGAGCCAATCCGTAATTTTGTGTTAGACACAATTCAGGATTTTTCACGTGCCATTCAAATTCATCTCTGAAATGACGTATTGCCGCCGCTACAGGCCATGCTGCCGCATCTCCCAATGGGCAGATTGTGTTACCTTCTATTTTTCTCTGAATATCCCAAAGCAAGTCGATGTCTTCCATCTTGCCTTGTCCATTTTCAATTTTCTTTAATATTTTATACATCCATCCCGTACCCTCTCGGCATGGTGTACATTGTCCGCAACTTTCGTGATTATAAAATCTCGCTAAAGTCATGGTATGTTCTACGATACACTGGTCTTCATCCAATACGATGAAACCTCCTGAACCCATCATGGTACCGGTAGCGAAGCCTCCGTCTGCCAAAGATTCGTAGTTCATATATCTCGGTTCTCCGTTTACGGTTTTTAATAATAAATTGGCAGGAACAATTGGAACTGAGCTTCCTCCAGGAATACAAGCTTTTAATTTTTTACCATCTTTAATCCCTCCACAATATTCGTCTGAATAAATGAATTCTTCAACGGTAATGGTCATGTCGATTTCATAAACTCCCGGCTTATTGATGTTTCCACAAGCTGAAATCAGTTTTGTACCTGTAGATCTGCCAACACCAATTTTAGCATATTCGGCTCCGGTTATATCAATAATCGGAACAATTGCAGCAATAGATTCAACGTTATTGACTACGGTTGGTCTTTCCCAAAGCCCTTTTACAGCAGGGAATGGCGGTTTCAGTCTTGGATTTCCTCTTTTCCCTTCAAGAGATTCCAGCAAAGCAGTTTCTTCACCACAGATATATGCTCCGGCACCTCTCTGAACATAGATTTCAAGATCGAACCCCGTTCCAAGAATATTTTTACCTAAAAATCCGGCAGCTTTTGCTTCTTCAATGGCTTCCTCTAAAATATCAGGAATCCACGAATATTCTCCTCTGATGTAGATGTAAGAAACATTAGAACCCAAACAATACGATGAGATCAGCATTCCTTCAATCAATACATGGGGAAGGAATTCCATCAGATATCTGTCTTTGAATGTTCCCGGTTCAGACTCATCGGCATTTACTACCAGGTGTCTAGGGACACCTTCCGGTTTCGCCAAAAAGCTCCATTTCATTCCTGTTGGAAATCCTGCTCCACCACGGCCACGAAGTCCTGAAGCTTTTACTTCTTCCAGAATTTCGTCCGGGGTCATTTTCAAGGCTTTTTCAGCTGCTGTGTAGCCTCCCTGTTTACGGTAGGTTTCAAAGTAGCGGATTCCTTCTATATGTGCGTCTTTAAGTAAAAGTTTTTTACTCATTTTTTATTATGCTTTTAGCTATTGGCTTATGGCTTTTAGCTTTTATAATTATTTAAAAATTAACTCAATTAGCCTAAATCAACCTGTCCTTCTCTGCAAAGGTCAAGAATTTCGTCTACTTTTTCTATTGTTAAATTTTCATGAAAGAATTTTCCAAGCTGCATCATCGGAGCATATCCACAAGCACCTAAACATTCAGCAGGCTTTAATGTGAACATTCCGTCTTCTGTAGTTTCTCCATCCTTAATATTCAGTTTTGTTCTGATGTGATTAAGGATTTTTTCACTTCCCGACACCATGCAGGGTCCCGTTCTGCAAACTTCCAAAACATATTTACCAACCGGTTTCATATTGAACATCGTATAGAAAGTTGCAACTTCATATACTTCGATTGGTTTAATACTCAATAATTCTGCAACATAATCCATTACTGGAACGTCTAACCACCCACCGAATTCTTTCTGTGCCAAATGCAGTACAGGAATAAGCGCAGATTTTTGTCTCCCTTCTGGATATCTTGCGATCATTTTGTGTACCTGTGCTAAACTTTCCGGTTTAAAAGCTATTGTTTCGCTCATATTTTATCTAAGATTAAAGAACATAGAAAAAAGAGAAAGACTCTGAGATTCGTGTTCTAAATTCAATTTTATATTGGGTGATGAAAGTCTTTTATCTTTCATCTATTTTCTAAATTCTGATTTATGCATCTAATTCTCCCGCAATAATATTCATACTACACATGGTTACAATCGCATCAGAAATTACAGAGCCTGTAATCATTTCAGGATAAGCCTGATAATAAATGAAGCATGGTCTTCTGAAATGCAGTCTGTAAGGGCTTCTTCCACCATCACTTACCAGATAGAAACCTAATTCTCCGTTTCCTCCTTCTACAGCGTGGTAAACTTCACCTTTAGGGACATCCGTTTCTCCCATTACAATTTTGAAATGGTAGATTAAAGCTTCCATTTTCTGATAGACATCAGCTTTTTCAGGAAGATAGAAATCAGGCACATCGGCGTGGAACGGACCTTCAGGAAGATTTTCGTATGCTTGTTTGATGATTTTAATGGATTCCCAGATCTCTTGTTGACGAACCATAAAACGGTCGTAAGTGTCTCCTGATGTTCCCACAGGGATAATGAAGTCGAAATCCTGATAAGATGAATAAGGCTGTGCAACTCTTACATCATAGTCTACGCCTGTAGCCCTTAAATTTGGACCTGTGAAACCATAGCTTAAAGCTCTCTCTGCAGAAATTGCTCCTGCTCCGATGGTTCTGTCCATAAAGATTCTGTTTCTTTCTAACAATGTACAGAATTCCTTGAATCTTGGTGGAAAAGTTTTAAGGAAATCCTTAATTAACTCATGGAATTTAGGGGTGAAATCTCTTTCAAAACCTCCGATTCTTCCCATATTGGTTGTCATCCTTGCCCCGCAGATCTGTTCATACATATCATAGATTCTCTCTCTTTCGATGAACATATAGGTAAGACCTGTGATTGCTCCCGAATCCATTCCCGTTACACCATTACAGATCAGGTGATCTCCGATTCTTGCCAATTCCATTAAAATAACACGCATATAATCTACACGCTTTGGAACCTCAACGCCAATCAGTTTTTCTACGGTCATGTGCCAACCTAAATTATTGATCGGGGCTGAACAGTAGTTCATACGGTCGGTAAGAGTTGTGATCTGAGAATAGTTTCTTCTTTCGGAAATTTTCTCAAATGCTCGGTGGATGTATCCAACGGTTTGTTCTGCGTGAAGAATCCTTTCTCCATCCATAGTAAGGATGTTCTGGAAAATCCCGTGTGTCGCAGGGTGCGTAGGACCTAAATTGAGGGTGTACAATTGCCCGTCAATCTGCTCTTTGCTTTCGTATTGGTTGAGTATATTGGATAATGAGTTATCTTTCATAATATATAATTGATAATTGATAGGTGATAATTGATCATTAATCAATCATCATTAATCATTTATATTTTTATCTTCCGAACATTGCGTCGTCCTTATCGGTTCTTGTACCATCTTCCAGACGATATTCTTTCAGCATAGGGTGGTATCCAAGATCTTCCATATTAAGAATAGGTCTGAGATCCGGATGGCCTTTAAATTTAATTCCGAAGAAATCATAGGTTTCTCTTTCCATCCAGTTGGCTCCTGCGTAAAGGTCCACTAAGGAATCTACTTCTATATTTTCTCTGGACATAAAGATTTTTAGACGCAGTCTGAAGTTGGTCATCATGTTGTGAAGGTGATATACTACTCCTATTTCTTTTTCAGGAAATTCCGGGTAATGGATTCCACAAACATCGGTGAGGAAATTGATTTCCAATGTTGAGTCCTTCAGATAGTGAACTATTTTTTTCAGGTCTTCTTTTTTTACCTCAATTGTCAACATCCCATAAGGCTCTGAACTTGAGATTACAGATTCCGGAAATTCCCTTGTGATTGCTTCTAATACAAATTCGTTTGTCATTTCCGTTAATTGCTTATGTTGTAAGAATCTAATAGTTTTTGATATTCAGGCATATCTCTTCTTCTGATGCTTTCACTTTCTGCAAGAGCCTGAACCTGCATTACCCCTTCAATGATCTGTTCCGGTCTTGGAGGACATCCCGGAACGTATACATCCACAGGAATGATTTTGTCGATCCCCTGCAATACGGAATAGGTATCGAAAATACCTCCGCTGCACGCACAGGCACCAACGGATACTACCCATTTCGGCTCTGCCATTTGAGTATACACTTCTTTAAGCACGGGGCCTAATTTTTTTGATATCGTTCCGCAAACCATCAACAAATCTGCCTGTCTTGGTGAGAAAGAGTTTCTTTCCATACCAAATCTTGAGGCATCATATGTTGGGTTGAGGGTAGCCATAAACTCGATACCACAACAAGAGGTTGCAAAAGGCAGCGGCCATAGAGAAAACTTTCTGGCCATCCCGATTACACTGCTCAGTTTCGTTGCGAAAAACCCTTCTCCTTCAAATCCTTCCGGAGCAGGTGCATCTGTTCTTATTATTGGTTTGTTATCTGACATTTTTTTAGATTTAAGATTTAATTTTAGATTCAAAATTACTGTTAATGTTAGTTTTAAAGTAAACTGAATTGTCTAAAACTGTCATTTAAAATTTCTATTCCTTTTTATTTATCCCAATCTAATGCACCGCGTTTCCAGACATAAAAAAATGCCATAAAGAAAATCGCCACGAACATGAGTACTGCTAAGAACCCTTCCATTCCGAATTCTCTGAAGTTGACTGCATACGGATAAAAAAATACGATTTCAATATCGAATAATACAAACAGTACTGCTGTTAAAAAGTATTTAATTGAAAACGGTGTTCTTGCATTTCCTTCTACCGGGACTCCACATTCCCAGCTTTGGTTTTTCACAGAATTTCCTTTTTTCTGTTTCGGACCTAAAAAATGTGCTCCAAGCAAAGAAATGGCTACGAAACCTATCGCAACACCTGCTTGTATAAGGATTGGAATATAACTTTCAGGTAAATTCATTTTTGCATTATTATCTCAATTTGCAAATTTAGGGAATAAACAAGAAAGCATGAAATTTATACCATTAAAAGTCTCATGAAAATGGATAAAACTTACAATTTAGAATCAATAAAAATAACGTTATTTCTTCATTTTTTTGATGAGAGAAAATGCCATGAAGGAAATGTACCCGAATAGAATGCTGGCATAGATGATATTTACGGCTGTGTCGGTTTTTTCATTTCCTGTTTGAAGAAAAAGATTGAAAACAACGAATCCTGCAATTAAAACTCCAAAAATAATAAGACGGATTTTCATAATCTAATGGTGAGTAATCTGGTTTTTAAATAAATTAAATAATGTCTAAAGAATATGTTCGTCTTCTTTTGTGATTCACGGGATTATAATCCTGCCAAAGCAGCTGGATGCTTTTATTTTCTTCGAGCTCGGGATTGGTTTCAAGGTATTTTACTCCTTTTTTTCTGAAAAGTTTCCAGATTTCTTTAAAAATAATGGAAGTAACACCTCTTCGCTGATAATCAGGGTGAATTCCTATTAAATAAAAATTAGCCCGGTCGTTTTTCTTTCCTGCTTTCAGAAAATGCCACCAACCGAAAGGCAAAAGTTTCCCTCCTGATTTTTGTAAAGCTGTGGAATAGGAAGGCATTGTAATAGCAAAAGCAATGAGCTGATCTGCATCATCCGCAACACATACAATATAATCTTTATCAATCAGCTTAAAATATTTTTCCTTGTATGTTTTGCGCTGTTCATCGGAAATGGGAGTGTAGGTGGACAGATGTTTATAGGTCTCGTCGAGAAGGTCAAACATAGGGTCCACATATTCAATGATTTCTTCTTTTGATTTGAAATTCAGGACTTTAAGTTTGTATTTTTGGGATATTAATTCATTGAATTTGTGAATTTTATCCGGGAGTATTTCCGGAAATTGAAGTTCAAATTCTACCCATTCCTTTTCTTTTGTTAAGCCTAATTTTTCAAGATGTTTTGGATAATATTCATGATTGTAAATTCCGATCATCGTTGCCAGCTTGTCAAATCCTAAAGTCAGCATTCCTGCTTTATCCAGGTTGGTAAAGCCCATAGGACCTTCTATCTTGTTGATTTTTTTTTCTTTAGCGTAGTTTATAGTAGTGTCTATTAGTGCTTTAGATACTTCAGGGTCGTCAATGAAATCTATCCATCCGAAACGGACTTTTCTGATGCCCAGTTCTTTTTCTTCTTTATGATTGATCATTACGGCAATCCTGCCAACAATTTTATTGTCTTTAAAAGCCAGAAACTGCTTCGCTTCAGAATACTGCATGGCGGGATTTTCGTTCGGATTCCAAATATTGATCTCATCATTGATAAATGATGGGACATAATAAGGATTGTTTTTATACAGATCCATTGGAAATTTCACGAATTGCTTTAACTGATCCGGTGTTTTTACTTCAATTACTGAAATTGTAGACATAGTTTTAAAGGCAAATTAATAAGCAAATATAACCAAATAAATGCTAAACTTTGGCACAGTTTTTACATCATATCGGGTGAAAATATATTATAAAGTTACTAAGATGATAGGGTATTATATAATCATTGGGATTTCAATGCTTGTAAGCTGGTGGGTTTCATCAAGGCTCAAGTCGAAATTCGAATATTATTCAAAAGTGCATCTCCGGAACGGGCTTTCCGGTAAGGAGGTGGCAGAAAAGATGCTGAGAGATAACGGAATTAATGATGTTCAGGTAATATCGGTTCCGGGACAATTAACAGACCACTACAATCCTGAAAATAAAACGGTAAATCTTTCAGAAGCTGTTTATATGCAGAGAAATGCTGCGGCAGCTGCAGTGGCAGCACACGAATGCGGACATGCTGTACAACACAAAGTAGAATATTCTATGTTGCAGCTTCGTTCGAAACTGGTACCTGTGGTACAGATAAGCTCAAATCTTATGCAGTTTGTGCTTATTGCGGGAATTATGATCATGGCTGCTACGCAGTCTATTGAAAACCCGACAGGAAACCGTTTGGTTTTGGCCATAGGAGTGATCATGTTTGCATGTACAACGCTGTTTGCTTTTATTACACTTCCTGTAGAATACGATGCGAGTAACAGGGCAATGAAATGGTTGAGAGATACGGGTACAGTAACCGCTGAAGAGTATGTAGGCGTAAAAGACAGTTTAAACTGGGCGGCCAGAACCTATGTGGTAGCTGCTGTTGGATCACTAGCTCAGCTTTTATACTGGGCATCACTGCTTATGGGAGGCAGAAGAGATTAATTTTTAAAATTAAAAGTTATATGCTGCATTTCGGACAATTTGTCCGAAATGCTTTCTTTTTGTGATAGTTTTAGAGATGCGGTAACTATACATTTTTCATCGGCAGCAAAATCGATCACTTTTGCATCATATTTTGAAAGAAGTGTAAAGATGATGTTTTGCTGATCAAAATTGAAACTTATTTCTAACGTTGTTTCCAGTTCTTTTGTAATGATATGAGATTCTTCCAAAGTGAGTTTAGCTGACTCCTTATATGTTTTTACCAAGCCGGAAACCCCTAATTTTGTCCCACCGTAATAGCGTACAACAATAACGATTACATTGGTGATTTCATTAGCAAGAAGCTGGTTGTAAATAGGAAGTCCGGCACTTCCCGAAGGCTCTCCGTCATCATTGGCCCGATAATTTTCTCCATTGAGTCCTATTCTGAAAGCATAACAATGGTGGGTTGCTTTCGGATGTTCAGATTTTATTTGTTCTAAAGCATGTTTGAGCTCTTCTTCATTGTTTACCGGATAGGCAAATCCTATAAATTTACTTCCTTTTTCTTTTAATAAAATATTTTCTACGGGTTTTTCTATCGTTTTGTACTCAAACAACATTTTTTTTCTTGTAAAATTGTATTAAATTATCCCTGAATATTTCTTCTTTTTCAGGTTTTGCGTCAAAATGCGGAGCTTTTGTACCGTTTTCAAGTTTTAAATTTTCATTTTCAATGATTATCGCTTCATCCCAAAGGTTTTTATCAATAAATTGCTGAAGGGTAAAACTCCCTCCTTCTATGATCACCGACTGAATCTGTTCTTTATATAAAGCATCCATCAGTTCATGGAGAAAATTCTCTTTATTGATTTTTATGAAATGGATATTTTCTCCTTCTTCATCTTTAACAGCGTTAATAACCAATGTTTTTGATTCTCCGTTATATATATTGAAATCCTGCGGAACTTTCAAATTAAAATCAATCAGAATTCTCACTGGATTTACACCTTCAACGTTTCGTACTGTGAGGGCAGGATTGTCATTCAAAGCGGTCTGTGTTCCTACAAGAATGGCGTGTTCGTCTGCCCTCAGTTGATGAACAAACTGATTGACCAAAGAATTTGAAATGGAAACCGGTTTAAAATCTTTATCCATAAAGCCGTCACCGGACTGTGCCCATTTCAGAATAATATATGGTCTTTTCTTTTCATGACAAGTGAAAAATCTCTTGTTTAATTCGGTGCACTCTTTCTCAAGAATTCCTGAAACGACTTCTATTCCTGCATCCTGGATAATTTTTTTTCCTTTCCCGTTTACTTTGTCATGAGAATCCATAGCACCAATGACAACTTTTTTAAAGCCCAATTCTTTGATTTTTAACGCACATGGTGGGGTTTTTCCATAATGCGCACAGGGTTCCAGTGATACATAAATAGTAGATTCCGGAATCAATGATTTGTCCTGAACCGAATTAATAGCGTTGATTTCCGCATGGTTTTCACCGGCTTTATGATGATAACCTTCACCGATAATCTTGTCGTTGTGCACAATTACACTTCCAACCAGCGGATTAGGATAAGTTTTTCCTAATGCTTTATTGGCGAGCTCAATACATCTTTTAATATAAAATTCGTCCTGCATACTGAATGAAAAAAGCGAAGACAAATTACTTTGCTTCGCCTTTCTTTATTTTAAATTATACTATTCTCCTGCAATAATGCTGTGAAGATTTTGTTTTAATGTTTCCAGATGAGTTTTTTTCTCTTCAATAGAATCAAATGTTTCCTTTAAAAGCGGGTTTTCTCTGGATGGATTCTTGAAGAAGGCAAGGTTGTTTTCCAGTTTCACAATTTCAGCTTCCAGATCCGAGATCTGGCTCTTCATTTTTCTTGCCTTATCGGTTAGCTGGTTTTCAGATAAACCTTCTTCTTTAAGCTCAAGCTCGTTGATTTTATTAAGTTTAAGCTTTTCTCTTAATGTTTTGTTGAATTCTGTATTAATTGAAATCTTATCTCTGGGAACTTTTCCGATATTGTTCCATGCAGTTTTTATCGCTTCAATTTTTTCAATGCTTCCTTCCTCATTGGTCACTGTTTTCAGCTCATCGAGAAGTGCTTTTTTATTTTTGTAATTTTCTTTCCAGTTATCGGTTGACGCATTACTTTTTTCTCTGTAATTATTGAAAAACGCATTGCAGGCATCACGGAATTCGTCCCAGATTTTATTGGTCATGCTTTTCGGAACGTGCCCAATTTTCTTCCAGTCTTCCTGAAGCTTTTTAAATAAAGGTACCGCGATATCCCACTCTTCATTGTTCTGATTATCTTGGGCTGTCTGGATCAGCTTTAATTTTTCCTCAAGATTGGCTTGCTGAGAACCTTTTAATGATTTGTAATAAGAATTCTTTGTTGTGTTGAAAGCCCTTAAAGTAGTTTTAAAGTCATTCCAGTTCTGATTAGACAACTTTCTTGGTACACTTCCGGTTTTCAGGAATTCCGATCTTAATTCTTCTACTCTTTTAATAGCATTTTGCCAGTAATTATGGTTCGGGTTTTCAGATGGCTCCGAAAGTTTTTTTATTTCAGCAATAATCTGATTTTTCTTTTCAAGATTTTCATTTTGTTCTGTTTCGATGGCAGCAGAAAGTTCGGATTTTCTTTCATGGATTTTATTGGAAATTTCTTTAAATTCCTCCCATGTTTTTTCGCGGAACTCTTCTGCTACCGGCTCAGCTTCTTCTTTCCATAATTTATGAAGGTACTGAAGCTCATTCAGTGCTTTTTGAATGACAGGTTCCTGTTCCAGCTGTTTTGCACGCTCAATGATGTGCTGTCTTTTTTCAAGATTATGGCTGTATTCCTGTTCAAGAAATTCTTTATTGAGATCCAGCATCTGGTAAAACTGATTCAGATGGTGGAAATAATTGTTGTTAAGAATTTTAAATTCAGACTTCGCTACCTGTCCTGCCTTAGACCAGTCTTCCTTAATCTCTCTTATGGATTTGAAAAGATTGGTTCCGGGTTCGGAATTGGTATATAGATTTTTAAGTCTTTCAATGATATTCTGACGGTGTTCCAGGTTTTTTTTCTGCTCCTCTTCCTGCCCTTTCTGGTAAGCATCATGCTTTTCCCTGAAAATATTTACCAGTGCTGAAAATCTAGCCTGCGAAGGATGTTCAAAGCTGAAATTTTCGGGAGCATTTCCGGCATCAATGTATTCGTGTTTTTTGTCCTCCACTTCATCATGGATGTAATGACTTGCTTTTTCTTTAAGCTGATTAAATTTTTTGAAATCTTCACCGGCGTTGGGAGCATTGATAATTTTCTCCATTTCCTTCAGCGTATCACTAAGGGAAAGCTCTACCTCTTCCTGTTCTTCATCATGTTCATGTTCTTCAACGTGAACGCTTTCATCTTTTGGGGTAACGTCTTCTGAAGTTTCTTCCGGAGATTCCGGAGTAAAATTTTTGTTTTCCTCGTTTTCAGAAAGATTGTTTTCTGTAATCATAGCAAATCGTTTATTGTGAGTGGCATTAATATAGCTTCTAAATATATAGCAAAAAAGCCAAATATAGCACTAATTTATGTTATTTTTTTTGAAAGTTCCAAATTTCCCAGGCTTTTTCTGCCTGTTGTTCAAGCATGTAATATCCATTCACTGTTTTTGCCCCTTTTTCTGAAGCTTTGATAATGAATTGCGTATAGTTTGGGTTGTAGATTAAATCAATAATCAGATGGTCTTTTGTGATGCCTTCAAAAGGAAAATCCAAGCATTCTTCAACATTCGGAAAAGTTCCCACCGGAGTACACTGAATGATGATTTTATGATCTTGAACCGTTTTTCTCTGCAGGTTTCTATAATTTATTTCCGTATTTCTGGATACCGTAACAGATGGGATATTATTTTTGTCCAGAATATATTTCACGGCTTTTGCAGCTCCGCCGTTTCCTAATATAATTGCCGATTTCTGATGAGGCTTTTTGTGAAGCAGCAATGTTTTTTCAAACCCGAAAGCATCTGTGTTGTAACCAGTCTTTCTTCCGTTTTCAATCAGAACACAATTCACGGCACCAATTTTTTTTGCCTCATCACTGAGATCATCCAGATAGTCGATGATTTTTTCTTTGTAAGGAATTGTTACGTTAAATCCTATGAGATCAGGAACAGAGAAAAGTTCGTTCACTTCGTGAATTTCTGTTAAATCAAAAATAGTATAAGAATAGCCTTTTAACATCAGTTTCTGAAATTTATCTTCAAAAAACTTTTTAGAAAAAGAATATGATATATTTCTTCCGATGAGGCCTAATTTTTTATTGGAATCCATAGTATAAAAATAAAAAAAAGACTGGAAAAAACCGGTCTTCTACATAAATATTTTTATAGATTGTTCTATCAAATTTTGTGGAGAAAGAATCTGTTGAAGGATGATTTCTTTATTATCCTTATTTAAATTTTAAAAGATTTTCTATAGTTTGGATCTCCTTTCCTGAAAATCAAAAAACTGAACTATGAAATTTACTAAGATTTTGTCTTACGGAATTAACTTTTAGTAATATAATCTTTACTTATTTTAGAAAATACCCATGAAATACCAAACCCGAAAAGTGCTGCGGTAACCGAAACAATCAGATAATTTTTGCCTACGATCTCTACCGGAAATGGCAGTGTTTCATTGGCTTTGAAGAACTCGGTATACTGCTGGAAAAAGCAAAGTACAGTTCCCAGGATGAGTCCGGAAATGATTCCCAAAACAACGATAAGAATTCCGGTATAAAAATAAATCTGACGAAGATGACTTAATGGCAATCCTAGTGATACCAAAGATTTTGCCTGCTGCTTCTTGTCAAGTTGTAAAATAATGATGGCTCCTGCAAGGTTAAAGGTTGTAATAAAAATGACCAGCGCAAAAATTAAATAAATAAATAATTTTTCGGTGTTGATCATTTTCCAGAATGCAGCATTTTCTTCTTCTTTTGTTTTAATATCCACATTTTTTCCTAAAGATGACGCAAGCTGCTGTTTTACTGAATTTGTGTTATCAGGGTTTTTCAGTTTGATAACAATCTGATAAGCGGAATGTTTTGGAAGGTTCAACAACTCTTCGGTAAGTTCAATGGGTGCGATAATGTAGTTGTCCAATTGGTCTTTACCGGGAAAAACCCCTGTCACAAGAATATCTTTTTTGTTATAAATATCCTCTTCTTTATTGATAATTCCGGTTCCAGGTTTAGGCATAAATACCGTTGCATAGTCAGAATTGGAAGATACCGGAATGGAAAGCCTGTTGTCCAGGGAATTTTCCATTAAAACCTCATTGGAATATTTAAAACCCGGATAGGCTCCGTAAAAAATATCTTTATCAATAGGATTTACCTTGGTGTAGGCGGAATCTACGCCTCTCAGATAGGCAATGTCGCCTTTTCCGTTATAGCTGATGTAAACTTTTTCTTCAATGACCCTTGAAAAATTACTGATTTCTTTGTTGTTTTTAAGAACAGTATTTATTTTATCAAAATCTTTCAGGGTTTTTCCGGAATTGCTTTTAATGGTAAGATCTGCATGGAGGTTGGAAATGAGCTCCTTGTTGAGGTCTTCCAGTCCTGAGAAAACCGAAATAATGACAAACATTGCAGTAACGGCAACCGTCATAGCACCTACTGCAAGCCACGTAATAAACGTAACCGCGGTGCTTCCTTTTTTTGACAAAAGGTACCTGGACGCTATATAAAATGCAATATTTTTCAAAGGTTACAGAATAGGATTATCACCTTCACCTCTTAATTCCCGGTCTAATTTTTCAACGTCATCAAGAGTAGTATCTAAATAAAAGTTTAGATTAGGAATGACACGGACCTGTTTGGCCATTTTCTGACCGATGAAATTTCTGTACTGCGCTTTGCTTTCTTCTATTTCTTTCATCACGGCAGCACGGAATTCCTGAGGAAATATACTAAGGTAGATTTTAGCGATCCCTAGATCTGCGGTCACTTTCACATCAGAAACCGATACCAAAATTCCTTGTCCGCTTTCTGCAGCCTGTTTGCGGAAAAGCTCCGCGAAGTCTTCCTGTATAATCTGTGCTACTTTTCGTTGTCTGTTGCTTTCCATAAGTTGTGCAAATTTAGTACTTTTGTTTGAATTGATACTTTGAAAATTTGAACGTTTATCAAATTTACAACTTAATATATAATTTATGAAATTAGAACATATTGGTATTGCGGTAAAATCTTTGGGAGTTTCTGACGAGCTTTTTTCCAAACTTCTGGGAAAAGAATCTTATAAAAAAGAAACTGTGGAAAGAGAGGGAGTTGTTACGTCATTCTATGAGGCAGGAGAAAGTAAAATCGAACTTCTGGAAGCCAGTAAAGAAGAAAGTCCAATCTCTAAATTTATTGATAAAAAAGGGGAGGGTATTCATCATTTGGCTTTTGGGGTTGAAAATATTCTGCATGAAATTGAACGGTTAAAAAAAGAAGGATTTGAATTTATTTCCGAAGAACTCAAGGAAGGAGCTGATAATAAATTAATTGTCTTTCTGCATCCGAAATGTACGAATGGGGTACTGGTAGAACTTTGTCAAGAAAAGCAATAAAAAATTTTGTAGTGCCAGAAATTTTATTATTTTTGCAGTCACAAAATTCAACCAATTTTGCGGTCCTATAGCTCAGTTGGTTAGAGCACCTGACTCATAATCAGGTGGTCCCTGGTTCGAGTCCAGGTGGGACCACGGTTTTGAAGAATAAATTCTTCAAAAAAATTATAAAGCCCCTGTTTAGGGGCTTTTTTTTGTATATTAATTTGTAAGGTTGATATCTTTCATCAGAAAAATTATACCTTTTTTCACGAAATAAATACATTTTGTAACTAATTAAATATTAAAAGAATATGCTGCTGCTGATAGATCGACAAAAAAGTATTATAAATAATTGACCATCGATTAATAGCTGAAAATCTGGCTACAAGATTACTTATTTTAGAATTTTTCATACAAGATTGGTTTAATCTCAATACGTCATGCATAAAATAATAATGATTTGGTATTGAAAAAACATATATTAATTAAAATTAAAATTGAAAAATAATTTTCATAATAAAATATTAATGGTGATATCATTATGCTGATTGGTTTTAAATGTGTTTTTTAGGAAAATTATTTATTATTAATGTATTAAACGCGAATAAGATTCATTTAAAAAATTGGACTGGCAGACTTACTTTTTAAATTGAGCTTTTTATATCTTTGCATCAAATTAAATACTAAGATTTATGAAACTAAAATCTATATTTTTTGTAGGAGTCTTTTTATGTAGTGTAGGACTCATGACTGCGCAGGCTCCCGCTAATTATTATAATGGAACAACAGGACTTACTGGAAGTGCTTTAAAAACTAAATTATCTCAAATTATTGATGTTGCACTAGATAAAGGTTATAGTGGTTTATGGACTGCATATCAGACAACCGATAGAGACTATTATTATGAAAACAATGGAAAAGTTCTGGATATGTATTCAGAAAGGCCCACTGCTGCAGACCCTTATGAATATACTATTGTTACCAATCAATGTGGAAATTATCAAACTGAAGGAGATTGCTATAATAGAGAACATTTAGTGCCTCAAAGTTTATTTAATTCGGCTAATCCAATGCATAATGATGTACATTTCATTCCGCCTACAGACGGAAAAGTAAATGGAATGAGGTCTGATTGGCCGTTCGGAAAGGTTTCTAATCCAACCTGGACTTCATTGAATGGTTCCAAGCTTGGACAGAGTGCTACTTCAGGATATTCGGGTACTGTTTTTGAGCCAATTGATGAATTTAAGGGAGATATCGCAAGAATGATTTTCTATTTTGTTACCAGATATGAGAACAAGCTTGCCAACTTCTCGTCAGGTAATATGTTAGGAAACACGGCTTTTCCAGGGCTTCAAACCTGGGAGCTAAATGTTTTGCTCTTATGGAATGATATGGATCCCGTTTCTCAGAGAGAAATTGACCGTAACAACGCTGCCTACACCTGGCAAAATAACCGAAATCCTTATATCGATAATCCTCAGTGGGTGCATGATGTATGGGGATATTCTACATTATCTGCCAATGATGTGGTAAAAGATACTGCTGTCTTGTATTCTCTTTACCCCAATCCGGCAAAAGATATAATTTCACTTTCAGGAAGGGATATTGCGAAAATAGAGAAATTAGAAATTTATAATTCATTAGGTCAATTGATCAAAAGAAATAATCTGCCTTTTAAAAATACAAATACAGTTGATGTTAAAGATTTAAAGCCAGGGGTATATTATTTTGTCACTGAACGTTTTTCTACCAAGTTTATTAAAGAATAGACGTGTTGATATATATTGAATTATTAACATTTTTCTGCTAATAGCAAACATCATAGTAAAAAAAGGCATTCCTTCAGGAATGCCTTTTTACTATGATGAAATGAAAAGTGAACGATATTTCTTATGTAATTTGATTATTTTACATATTTGCTTTTCAGGCACTCAGGCTTAAATCTTTTGAGATATTTCTATAACAATTGTCAAGTTTACAATAATACTATCTTAGAATACTCTATGATTTATAAAATAAATTATTGGTTTTTAGCTTTTTATAGAATCAAAATAATTTTGATATAAATTCTTTATGATATTATTCACAAAATATATCTTTTAAAGGAGAAATAAAAAGGATACTTTTGCACGGTAAAATTGATAATCAATAATTCGAAATAAACTTAGAATGATCAAAATCTACTCAGGAGCATTATTCTTATGCTCCGTTCTGGGTCTTTCTGCTCAGGAAGTAATATGGCAGAAAAACATTAAGTCCTCCTCACAGGATTTCTTAAGCCAGATTACAACAACAATAGATGGGCAATATCTTATATCAGGAAGCTCCATTCAGCAAAAAAAAATGTCTGCCGAGAACCAACAGAATGATGGATACGATTTTCATCTTATAAAACTCAATCAACAAGGGAATGAAGTTTGGGAAAAGTACTTTTCGGGTCAGGATCATGATTTTTTGTCTGCTACGGTCAATACTCAGGAAGGTGGATTTTTGCTTGCAGGTACATCTTTTTCAGGAAAAGGCTTGGATAAAAAAGATGATTCCAAAGGAGGATCTGACGTGTGGTTGATCAGAATCAATGAAAATGGCGATGAGATATGGCAGAAAACGTTAGGCAGCAGAAGGGATGAAGAAGCAAAAGCTGTAATCCAGGCAACAGACCTGGGATTCTTTGTTTCAGGAACGGTTGAAACCACGGGAGCCGGCTTTGGTTCGAAAGATATTTGGATCATAAAGCTTGATAAAAGTGGTAAAGAATTATCCCAGGTCACTATTGGAGGAAAAGGTTTGGATGTTGTTGAAAAGATGATTCCGACGAAAGATGGCGGAGCGTTAATTGGTGCATATTCAAGAAGCAAAGCAGGAGGATCTAAAAAGACAGATAATTTTGGAGAGGGAGATTATTGGATCCTTAAGTTTGATAAAGATGGAAAACTAGAGTGGGAGAAAAATTTTGGAGGTAAAGAGGATGATCACCTGAGAACAATTTCAGTAACCTCTTCCGGATTTTTTATAGCAGGTGAATCGCGTTCGGATATTTCAGGAAATAAATCTGTAGGGGTTAAAGATGGAACAGATTTATGGATGATCATGCTTAATGAAAAAGGAGAGGAAATCTGGCAGAAATCATATAATTTCAAAAACAGAGATGTATTGATGGGCGCAAGTGTTTTACATACTTCAGACGATAAATTATCAAAAGGAATTCTTCTTGGAGGATATAGTCAGGCGGAAGGAGCTATTGGCGATGAGGAGGAAACTTTCTGGATTTTATATCTGGATTACGCTGGGAATGAGATGTGGCGCAAATATGTTAAAGGTGAATCAAGAAAGAAAATTGAAAGGCTTGCAGATCTGAAATTAAACAGAGATGGATCTATATTACTTGCAGGTACCAGTGCAGAGGAGCTAGGGAAGGAAAACTGGAAAATCATAAAACTTGGTGACAAGGAGGTTAGCAAACTTATTGAGAAATCTGATATTAAAATATATCCTAACCCAGTTACAGATTATGCTTACGTTGAAATTGGCTTTGAGTTTAAAGAAGCTGATATTTCATTGTATGATATGGGAGGAAGACAGATTCAGACCATCAAAACAAGGAATTCTGTTACAAAAATAAATACTCAATCTCTGCTTCAGGCTGTGTATCTGGTTCATATAAAAACAGACGAAGGTAAAGTGGCAAGCGCCAAACTAATAAAAAAATAATAACTATTAATGAAAAACTTAAAAAGATACCTGACTTGTATTTTATACATTTCTTGTCAGATTATTTATGCGCAGGGTAAAACTGTGGAAGATTATAATCTTGGGAAAAAGATAAACGTCAGCAATAATTACAATGTTGGTAAGCTTAGCTTGTCTGTACCTTTATATGACATCAATCTGGGAAGACTTTCTTTAAAGGGTACCGTAGATTACCAGCAGGAGATTCCTAAAACCGAACCATCCATGGTGGGAGCAAACTGGTACTTTAACATGTTCGGCAAAATAACAGTGGCATATAAAAAGCCGGGAGATTTGCTTTCTCCTCAGCTACTTGGAGCTAATACGCCCAGTGGATTCCACAGTATGGGAAAAAATAATTGTCTCATTTCAACACCAGGTAATGGCGCTACAAAAAAGCAACTTTTAACAAATCCAAATACGGACACCAGTTTTTACACGTATGAACCCAATACTTTTTATTTTGATTTCCTCGGATATACAGGGTATATGGTGTATGACAACGTTGGAAAGTTTCTGGTGTATTCTGAGAATGGAAACCTGACGGCATCATGGTCAGGAGAAAAATGCCATAATATTTTTCAGCCGATTTTGTCATTCCCGGAAATTGTAATGAAAGATGATAAAGGAAATGAGTTTTATTTCGGTGGCGATTATAATTCTATGGACATCTATTACGGAAAGACCAAGTACAACTATAGCTCTTTTAGCGATGATGGAACTTTTAGCTATTTTACTGATTTTTATACAAACAGACAAACCAATTATATTTCTGCGTTTTACTTGAAAAAGGTAAAATTATCAAATGGAAGGCTGCTAGAGGCATATTATAAAAATAGTAACAGAACAATTCTTGATCCTTTTACTAATGGGGGAGAATATGTTAACGGGGATTATCCTAATGGAATTCCTGCTAACAATATCTTGTTGAACAATAATATTTTTCTGGGGCAAGGCAATGGCCAGGATTTTAATAACTATACAGATACTTCTTCAATGAACTCATGGGCGATGAGTCAGACCAGAGTTAATATCTTTCAGAAATTAGCAGTCATTGATTCCGTAAAAATATCGGATTACGGAACATTAAGCTTTAATTATGTTCAGGGTAATAATACTTACACGAAGCCTTTTCTGAAAAAAATTCAGTTAAAAAGCTATAGCAAAAAGATAAAGGATATTGATTTTAATTATAATAACGCTCAGTTACAAGAGATTAATAATAATAATGAAAAATATAGCTTTACCTATTATACCGGTTCTGGAAACAATTACCAAACGGATCCTTCAGGAATCAGTTATTTAAGTGGCTATATAGGTTATCTCAAAAGTGTTGTATATCCCACAAAAGGAAGAGAAGAATTTATTTATGAGCAAAATGATGTTTCGAAGATAAATTTTTTCACAAGAAGCAGTTACGGAACGGAGAATAACGTGTTTATGAATAAAGATTCTAAAATTGATGGTCAACGATTATCAATGATACAGACTTTTGACAACACCAATACTCAGATAGGCCTGAAAAAGTATGAATATAAAAATGATGATGGAACGTCGTCCGGTATTCTTATCTATAAAGATCAAACCAGCGTTTTTGTAGACGATTTGAATTGGTTTAATTCCGGTACTACGACAACATCCAATTCGTTTAAAGGATATTATGATGAATATGTACGATATAGCAGGGTAAGGGAAGAAATTACAGGTAAGGAAAAAAATGATTATTATTTTACGGATCTTATTACGAATCCAGATTCTATTGCCACTAAAGTCCACTCTAGTAACAATAATCCTAGTGCACCACAGATCGCACAAAGCAAATTGCCGTTAAAAGTCAATAAAAATAACGAGAGAGGAAAACTGTATAAGATGGTTAAGCATAATAATGATATGCTTGGAGTCTTGGTGAAAAATATAAGATATACGAATTTCTTAAAAAATGCTTATCCGCTCAATGAACTATCTGATAACTGTACAGATTGTAGAATATCAGACAGCAGATATTTCGTGGAAGCAAAAGCTGCGTTATGGGCACCAAATCTGAATAATCCATCACAGCTTGAATATATCGGATATTATCAATATCAACCTGTTTTGCCATATCTGCCGATAGCTATAGAGACTACGGAACAGATTCCATATCAGACTGTTGCTGGCAATCCTGTCGGGAGTAAATTATTTAATAGTGAGAAGTATATTAAATATAACACCAAATATTTATACTGGCATCCATATGAAATAGAAACAACAGAAAATTTATCTCATGATTGGAACCTGCCGGGAAATCCTCCTGTCTACAATGGAAAAATAGCATCAAGAACATATTATCCACAAGATATTATCAGAGCCAATACAGCTTGCATAACAGGAAATTGTCCTCCTGATAACAATGCGGTGGGAGGGAAGTTCTCGATTTATAAATACATGGCAAATCAAAATCTGGTAATGCCAGTTATTGAGGCAAGAGTGAATGCTTCTAACAAAACGGCTTTGGAAGAGGAAATTTATTCTAAAGATGCGGCAACAGGAAATTTAGTTATGCCAACCCGAAGAAGAACCTCCCTGCTTGATTCTAACTTCTCCTTAGATAATGTGGCGGCAGCAACTGTAGAAGATAAAGAGACTATGGAATTGTATGATAATTTAGGAAATCTTCTGCAATCAAGAAGCAGTAATGGTATTCCAAATACTACGATCTATGGTTATAATCAAACCCTTCCCATTGCAGAAGTCAAGGGGGCCACTTATTCACAGGTTATGCAGGCTTTTAATCTTGATCCTGTTAATAACACTTCATACCTTGATCTGGAGATTGTAAAAAAATCCAATCTGGATAAAAATGAAACTGCGGAAGCTGATCTACATTTAGAGCTGGATAAATTCAGAACAAAGCCTGAATTAAAAGACTTTCAGATTGAAACATTTGCTTATGATCCCCTAATAGGAGTTAAATCGGTGACTGATGCGAATGGTGTAAAAAGTTCTTATCAATATGACGCACTGAACAGGCCTAAAAAAGTATTTGATGCCAATGGGGATCCTATTAAGACATTTGATTATAATTTCGCACCGACAAGATATTACAATAGCTATCTTATTAAAACTTTATATAGAAACAATTGTGGATCTAATGCCCACGGAGGTCTTCATTTGTACTTTGTACCTGAAAACAAATATTTTTCAACGGTTAGCCAGGCGGACGCAGAACAGATGGCAGAGAATGAAGCTGCAACTGTAGGGCAAGTCGAAGCTAATACGTATGGCTTATGTTATCCTAAATCTCAATGTTCCCTGACGATGGCTAACAATTTTGTTTCATTAGGTTCAGAAATATATAGTTATATGAATAATTATAATGTTGTAATTAAACTTTCCTTCAGAAATTATCCTATAAATGCAAGTTATTGGAATAATGAAATTCAAATCGCACAAATTGGCGGAAGTTGTGTTCCTTCTGTGGAAAGGACAATAAGCAATTATGTTGAACCACCGGGCGGATATTTCGGAGATACTCCGGCTAACAGAACCTGGAGGGTCAGAATAGATAATGCAGGAAGAGTTTATGTAAAACTATTATCAGGGTCCGTTGGAAATAACTCAGCTAACCCATTAAAATTTGAATTCGAATACTAATATGAAAAGCTATAAAATATTATTTATAATTCTTTTCTCATGGGCAAACGTCTATTATGCACAGAGTTTAGGATTATCAAATGCCGAAAACTACATTTCAGTAAAGAATTATGTGTCTAAAGGATCAGACACTTTAACAAAACCACCTTTACAAACTGTACAATATTTTGATGGTATTGGAAGAGTAAAGCAGAGCGTTAAAGTAAAATATACACCGCAAGGAAATGACCTGGTAAGTCACAAGGTCTATGATGAGTTCGGAAGAGAGGCTAGAGAATATCTTCCCGTTCCTCAGCCAGGTACACAAAATGGGGCTTTTTATACCAATCCTTTAACAAATGCAACAAATCCTGCCATATATGGTAACGAAAAAATCTATTCCGAAAAAATATTTGAAAGTTCTCCTTTCGACAATATTCAGAAACAATTTCAGGTAGGCAATGACTGGTCTGGCAGTCCTGTTCAATTCGGTTACGACAGGAATATCGCCGGAGAGGTAAAAAAATATGTAACGGTAACAAGCTGGTCTAATGGAGCAACATCTTCTTTATTAAATATAAGCGGCAGCTACGGCAATAGTGAGTTATATAAAAAAATAAGGGTAGATGAAGATAATATTCAGGTTATTGAATTTATTGATGCACAAGGGAAATTAGTGTTAAACAGAAAAGTTATCAGTAGCTCGGAAAATGCTGATACATATTATGTATATAATGAGTATGACCAACTGGCTTTTGTTATTCCTCCATCAGCTGCCAGCTTAACCAATATTGATACTACAAATCTAAATACTTTATGTTATCAGTATCGTTATGATAATAAAGGTCGTTTGGTTGAAAAGAGACAACCCGGAAAAGAAGGATGGGAATTCATCGTATATGATAAACAGGACAGGATTGTTCTTACACAAGATCCCATGCTGGCTTCAGTGAATAATAATTTTAATAAGAAAGGCTGGATTTTTACTAAATACGATCAGTTCGGCAGAATAGTCTATACGGGATTTTTTGCAAATACTGCAAGTAGATTGTCAATGCAGACTGCCTTAAATAACATGGCTGCTAATGCCGCAAACAATGAAGTACGGACTAATACACCATTTTCACTCAATGGTTTGGATATTTGGTATACAAAAAATGCATTCCCCACAGGAAGTATGACCATACTAAGTGTTAACTATTATGATACATACCCTTTTGCATCACCACTCTTTCCTACACAAATCTTAGGACAAACAGTACTTTCAGATGGACAGAGCTCATCTGTTAATACTAAAAATTTGCCGCTTGCATCCTTTGTCAAAAACATTGATGATGATAACTGGACCAAAGGTTATAATTCGTATGATCTTAAAGGAAGGCTTATTGCAACTTACTCAATTAATTATTTAGGAGGATATACAAAAAGAGAGCAGTTGCTGGATTTCTCAGGTTTAATCAAGGAATCTTATGTATATCATAAAAGAACGATTAATGATGAAGAAGTCCGCACAAAAGAAACGATTGAGTATGATAAACAAAATAGAATATTAGCTCAAAAGCATAAGGTTAATAATCAGCAGGAGGAACCTCTAAGCTTAAATTCTTATAATGAACTAGGCCAATTAACACAAAAAAAAGTAGGACAGGATGATGATCATCTTGTGCCTTTACAGACAATTACCTATAAATATAACATCAGAGGATGGGTTACGCAGGTTAATGATCCGGAAAATTTAGGATCAAGCTTTTTTGCAATGAAGCTGAAATATCAAAACCCGCAAGATGTTCAAAATGGAGTAGCTAAGTATAACGGAAGTGTTTCAGAAATGGATTGGAAAACATCTGTTGACGGATTATACAGAAGATATGCATATAAATATGATCAGTTAAACAGACTTACAGAAGGGATATTTCTAACGCCATATTTAACATCTGAGACGCAAAACCACTTTTATGATGAAATTCTAACGTATGATAAAAATAGCAATATTAAGACGCTCAATAGATTTCAGGCACCTTCATTGGGATTAAACACACCGATGAAAATCGATGAATTAACTTATGAATACGCAAATAATAACCTTTCTAACAGGCTCTCTAAGGTAACAGATGGTGTTCCTAATGATTCAGGATATCCAACCGGTGGAAATATAATTGATTATGATTTAAATGGTAATATGACCAATCAAAAAGATAAAGGCATATCTGCGATTGTATATAATTATCTTAATCTTCCCAGACAATTTACAACCAGCCAAGGGAATATATCTTATCTATACAGAGCTGACGGAACAAAACTCAGGAAAACCCTTACTGCCATAACGACTGATTATTTAGATGGATTTCAGTATGAAAACGGAATTTTAAAGGTGATTCCTACTACTGAGGGAATTTATGCATATGACAGAACACAGTACATCTATAATTATAAAGACCATTTGGGAAATATTAGATTTACATATGGGTCAGTAGACGGTGGAGGAATTATTTTCTGGAAAGAAAATAACTATTATCCTTTCGGGTTAATGCATAAAGGCTACAATGGATCTGATAATTTGCAGGAGTATTCGGTGCCTTATTATGATCGATATAATGGAAAAGAGTTACAGGAAACAGGAATGTATGATTTCGGGGCGAGATTTTATATGCCTGATTTAGGGAGATGGGGAGCCATCGACCCCTTATCTGAAAAATATCATGGCTTTAGTCCATACAATTATACCTTAAATAATCCGCTTAATATGATTGATCCGGACGGAAGAGCTGTTTATCCTCCCAGAAAAGGATTGGCTTATTGGGCTGATAATGATGGAATCTTTAGATGGAATGCTCAAAATAAAATGTATGAGCATTATGGAAATACTCCGGAAAATCCAACAGTTTCGAATGGCTTTTTAGGATATTATGAAGTGCCGGAATCCGCTACGGCTGAAGTAACTGCTAATGCCCCTTCCGGTGAGGGTGTTATTGCAAAAGGAGATATGCCAAAGGTTAGCTCCGCGCCAAGTAATACAACGCAGCCGGCTCGTAAAGGTATAATACCAAGATATCAGAAGCTGGATGAAATAGTTAATAACCCTGCAACTTCTCCTGCAATGGCAAGATTGGGACAGGTAACGGCCTCTAGTTCAGCAAGAATTATGCGATCTGTAGAAAGTGTAGGAAAAATAGGAAGAGAAGTTTGGTGGGGACCAAAATCTATTGGTACCTTTAGAACACCAACCAGATTGGCGGGCGGTCTCGCGAATACTTTGGAAGCCGGAGGAACTGCTTTAGGTTATTTTGGTTTGGGCTTTACGTCCTATCAATATCTATCGGGGCAAATCACAGGTACAGAAGCCTTTTTTGATGCCGGAGCTGGAATCCTGAGTTTTTGGTGTCCTTTATGCGGAATGTTTTATTTCGGTGGAAAAACATTATGGGAACAAACCACAGGAACACCTGTATTTAAAAAACCTGAAGGTATTTCAAACGAGATTACTCCGTTGTTTGGTCAACCATTTATCTTTAAATAAAAATGAAAGTATATAACTATTTCGCTTTTTCAACGTATAAACTCCTTGAAAGTATTTTCAAAAAAGATAATGAAAGGCTTTTAGTACTCAAAACATCCTTTATTATTTCACTGCTAATATTACTTGTATTGTACTCTATAAAGGGAATTTTTGAACTGAATGGTTATAATGATACCGTAATTCCTCCGTTGTATATCTTTTTGCTGATTGTAATAATATGGCTGCCAAATTATATTTACCTTAACAAAAAGAATTTTCTTATGGATAATAATGTTTTTTCTCTAAAAAACGTTATTCAGGTTCTGTTGCTTATAATCGCAGTTGTTACTGGATTTATAATAATTGCCAATAAAAATAGAGAAAGAATATTCAAAGAAAGAGGATATTCAGAAAAAATGATTAATAATGGAGGCAAAGAAGCATTTGATCCCCAAAAAAAACCAGAGTCATTGGAAGAAGAGATCAGATTATGGTATTATAATACATTTGAAAAAAAGGATAGTAATGACAAAAAATAAAAAAGGTCGTCTCAATTTTGAGACGACCTTTTTTATGTACAATAATATTATATCTAAATTATTTCTTTATATCTAAATAAACGGTATTGATTCTTAGCAAAATGTTATAACGTTTTATAAGTATATCCTTGAGATAACAGGTTTTACAATTTTAACTACTGAAAAACGGATTATACGCTTTCTCAAAACCAATAGTCGTAGGATTTCCGTGACCTGAGAAAACCTTTGTTTCAGGATCAAGAATAAAAAGTTTCGTTGTGATTCCTTCAATCAGCTGTTCATAGTTTCCTTTAAACAGATCAGTTCTGCCAATACTTCCCTCAAAAAGAACATCTCCGGAAATCATGAATTTTTGCTTCTCATGATGATAGACAACACTTCCCGGCGAATGTCCGGGAACATGGTAAATTTTGAATTTTTCGCCATCCAGTTCCAGTTCGTCATTTTCGCTGATATATCGAATGTCTGCATGGATATGCTCAAGCGCCATCCCGAAACGCATTCCGCTGATCTGGAACATATCAAGCACTTCTTGGTCATCCTTGTGCATAAAAACAGGTACTTTAAAAGTATCGGAAGCCCACTGAAGCCCTAAGATGTGATCAATGTGGGCGTGGGTTAAAAGGATTTTATTAATTTTTAATTCTTTTTCCCTGATAAAATTTTCTAGTGTTTGGGTTTCCGCGTCACTCATATTTCCCGGATCAATCAGCCATGCATTTTTGTTTTCATTATAAATGATGTAGGTGTTTTCGCTGGCGAAATTAAATACGAAACCTTGTATCTGAAGCATATGATATATATTTTTATAAGTAACAAATGTAATCACAAAAGTTTGGGTTTAAAATAGTCAGGTCTAAATATTTCCCAATTAAAATATCATTAAAACCTGCGAATCGGATGAAAAATCTCGCATTTTTCTTTATCTTCGTCATAATGAAAACTTTGCGAATATTTTTACTTACCCTGGGCGGACTTGTTTTTGGACAAAATATCCAGAGCATTCAGCTGTTTAATCCGCAGACCAATGATGAAACGCCGGTTATTTACTTTAACCAGCAGTTGGTTTTAAGCTTCGACGACCTTACTAATGCCAGCGAAATTTACAGATATACCATCAAACATTATAACAGAAACTGGGAAGATGATAATCTCTTCTTTACCGAATACGCTACAGGAAGTTTAAATGCTCTGCTGGACAGGTTTCAGTATTCCTTCAATACGCTACAGTCATACACTCATTATAAACTTACGTTCCCGAATGATAAAATGCAGCTTAAAATTTCAGGGAATTATGAAATTATCGTTTACAAAAATTCTGCAGATCAGCCTTTATTCAAGCGAAGATTCTATCTTGTAGAAGATGCTGCGACACTGGCGGTAGGTGTTTCAAGATTTGCTGATGCCAGAAATCCGGAAGCCAATCAGAGAATTGAGGTGAAGGCTGTTTCCAAAGGTGGGGATCTTTCGTCCAACGTCAATTCAATGACGCTGAATGTCATGCAGAATAATAACCCTAATATTGCGATAAACAATTTAAAGCCAAGCGCAACACTTGGGAACCAATTGCTGTTTCAGCAGTTGTCTCTTGTATTTCCCGGAAATAATGAGTTTTATTATTTTGATAATAAAAACATGAATATGGCTGCAGATATGGTTCGTGCAACGGAAGTGAAAGACGGTGTTAATAATACCTATCTTCATCCGGTGTGGGCTTTTCCGCTGAATTACCAATATCAGCCTGATGTTAACGGGGCTTGGTACTACAGAAGAAATGATCTGGGAAGGGAAAGGGATGCAGAAAGAGAAGCGGATTATTCCTGGGTGTATTTTTCACTTGATTCGGATCCTGTAGATAAAGAAATTTATGTATTAGGAGGCTTTAATGATTTCAAGCCGGGTAAAGAGAACCTTATGCAATACGATTCGGAAAACAAAAAATATGTCGCCAGAATATATCTTAAACAAGGTTTCTACAACTATATTCTCGCTACAAAAAACCCGGGTGGCTCCCTTAATTTCGGTGAAGTCAACGGGAACTTCTGGCAGACAGAAAACTTATATCAGGCATTTTTGTACTATGCTCCGTTTGGAAGAAACTATGATGGTTTAATAGGTTATGGTGAATTCAGAACTCCGGTGAGGTAAAGTATTTATTGCTAATTTTAGCTGTAAATATTAAAGCAACCTAAAGCAAACCTTTAAGGTTTTCAAAAAACTGGTTTAAAATCGCAAAAAACAAAAAACCTCACCGACAAACCGGCGGCAAGGCTTAATATAATAATAGTCTGGAAATCAGTTTAATTTAAATATAGCTGTTACAAACAGTGTTTCTTCATTTTCAAAAATATAATGAACAGAAACAGGAAAGTCTTCCATTGAGCAGACGTTAATTCCGTCAGATCTTTCGTGATGCTGTGAGATGTTATTGATAGTGGCTTTAAGGCCTTCCAGAAAATCGATTCCTTTTTGTTTGTTTTCTGCACTAAAAACCCTCATAAGAAGCCTTATGTCATTTTTTGCAATAGAAGAAAGAAGAATTTTCATTTAAGCACAATACTTTTTCAGCTCCGAAATATTTTCGTAAAAATCCAGTTTGGTAGAAGGGTTTTCATTATGAAACTGAATCCTGTATAAAATTTCATCCATATGAAACGGAGAAACCGGAGGAGTCTTCTTCTCTTCAAAGCTTTCCATCATTTTTGCAAAAGCTTCTAAAGCATCAGGACCAAAGTTCTCAATCTTTCTTTTTAAAATTTCTGCAGTTGCACTCATCATTTTTATTTTTAAAGGTTAATGAGGTTGTTTTGATGGGGTAAAGGTAAGAAAAATATTTAAATTTTTAATATTTAGTTTAAAATTTTAGGGGTATAATAAAATAAAATGTAAATATTTGATACTGTTTCTCGTAATTAGGGGGGGGGTAGTGGTATTTTTTTATAAAATTAAATGGTAAATAAAAAGGCCTTCAAAAACTGAAGGCTGATATTTTAAACTAAATAAAATTCATTGAGCTTTTCCTCACATAGGGTTTTAACAACTTCAATCCATCGGTCTTCGTCATTCAGGCACGGAATATAATGGAAATTTTCGCCGCCGGCTTCTGTAAACTGATGTTTCCCTTCAACCGATATTTCCTCAAGTGTTTCCAGGCAGTCTGAAACAAACGCCGGACAAACAACTGCAAGGTTTTTAATTCCTTTTTTAGGAATGGTTTCAAAGGTTTCATCTGTATAAGGTTCGATCCACTTATCTTTTCCAAGCCTGGACTGAAACGATACAATAACCTTTTCCTTGGGCAGATTCAGTTTTTCAATAACGGTTTCTGTAGTTTTAAAGCACTGGTGGCGATAGCAGAATTGGTGACTCGGGTTATTCTCCCTTGTGCAGCAATCGTTGAGGTTGCAGGTTTTGGTGGGATCTGTTTTAAAGATATGCCTTTCCGGAACCCCATGATATGAGAACTGCAGCGCATCGAAATTTTCAGGAAGTTTCTCGCGAATGCTTTCGGCAAGGCAGTTGATATAGATTTCACGGTTGTAGAATGGTTGAATATAATTGATTTTTACTCCCGGAAATTTCTGTTTCCTTACTTCTTCAGCTTTTTCAATAACGGTTTCTGTGGTGCTCATCGCATATTGAGGATACAGGGGAAAAAGGACGATTTCGGTGACTCCTTTTTCAGCAAGAGCACGAATTCCCGTTTCAATGCTGGGTTCGGCATACCTCATCCCGATTTCTACAGGAACATCAACCAGTTTCTGTAATTTCTTCCGGATTTTCTCGGTAATAACGATCAAAGGTGATCCTTCATCCGTCCAGACGGTTTTATAGGCTTCAGCGGATTTTGGCGGACGTGTTTTCAGGATGATTCCCTGTACAAGAAGTGCACGGAAGATCCATCTGTAATCAATTACTTTTTCGTCCATCAGGAACTCGTCAAGATATTTCTTTACATCCTTTACATCCGTAGATTTTGGCGAACCGAGATTTACCAATAAAATTCCTTTTTTTGAATTGGAAGATTCTTTCTGCAAGATTTTTTAATTTATAGTTTACTATTCTTCTTCGGATTCTTAGTTTGGTTTTTAAATTATCCGTTAACGGCTTCTACACGTTCTACCAGATCGGGAACGAATTGTTTTAAGATATTTTCAATTCCGTTTTTTAATGTAGCGGTAGAACTTGGACAACCGGAGCATGCTCCCTGCAGAAGCATTTTTGCGGTTTTATTTTCCTGATCATATTCCATTAAAGATATTTTTCCGCCATCGTTTTCTACGGCAGGAGCAACGTATTCATTCAGGATGTCAGAAATTTTCTGCTCGTCTTCTGTGTAGTCTCTGTTGATGATCTTTTCTACAGGGTTTTCATGTTTTTGAGCTTCAATATTTGAAATTTGCCCACCATTCTGAAGATATTCTGCAATCAGCGCCCGTACTGTCATCATAACCTGATGCCACTCTACGGAATTGTCTCTTGTTACGGCAACAAAGTTGTCAGAAATAAATACTTCTTTAGCAAAATCGAATTCTTTAAAAATCGCCTCCGCCAAAGGAACTCCGTCTGCAGCGTCTCTTGATTTCACTTCCACAAATCCTTCCAGAAGCAATCTGTTGGAAACGAATTTCATCACATTGGGGTTCGGGGTCATTTCAGCATAAATCTGGTAAAGCTCCTTTTTCTTCTGAAGATAAATTCTCGGATTGGCCAGAAGCTCATCCTCAATTACATTTTTCAGGCTTTCCGCAACATGTTCCCATGCTACCGTATCTTGTTTTGCAACTGCTACAAAATTAGCCGTAATAAAAATTCTTTCCACAAACGGATAGTTGAAAAGCTCCTGTGCCATGGGAATTTCTGAAATATCCGAATCTCTGTCCAGTTCAAGAGAACCGGGAATCAGGTTGTAATCCGCCACAAATTTCATCACTTTCGGGTTTTCAGTAGGCTCTATAAGTATAGTATGCATTTTTTCTTTAAATTTGAGATACAAAAATACGCAATTAGAAATTAGAAGAGGGAGGGAAGAAGTTAGATTTTTGCTATCGGTATGATTTAAAAATCATCAATGATAAAACCCAATTCAATCACAATATTAAAATTCAAATTAAATATGGCACTTATCAAAGAACTTTTAGGAAAAGCACCGCAGATAGGAGAGAATACCTTTTTGGCAGAAACGGCCACCATCATCGGTGATGTTACCATGGGACGGGATTGTAGTATATGGTACAATGCGGTAATCAGGGGAGATGTTCATTATATAAAGATGGGAAATAAAGTGAATGTTCAGGACAATGCGATGCTGCACTGCACCTATCAGAAACATCCTTTGAATATCGGAAATAATGTTTCTATCGGGCATAATGCCATTGTACATGGTTGTACCATTAAAGATAATGTATTGATCGGAATGGGTGCAATTGTTATGGATGATTGTCTTGTGGAGGAAAATTCTATTGTAGGTGCAGGCTCTGTTGTGACCCAAGGAACGCACATCAAATCAGGTGAAGTCTGGGGTGGAGTTCCGGCCAGAAAGATCAAAGATATTAATTCCCTGCTGCTTGAGGGAGAAGTAAACAGAATTGCTGATAATTATGTAAAATATTCTTCCTGGTACAAAGAAAACGTAAAACATGTGGAAGGATAATTGGTCAATAACGAATTGTGAAAGGTAAATTTTTATTTATTTTCATGAATTAACATTCACAATTCATCATTGATTTAAAAGTTTATCACAAAAAAAATCTTGCCTATAGAGCAAGATTTTATTTTTTCTTAAGAATTCACCAATTCGGCTTTTCCATTAACACATTTTATTGATGAAGGCGGCATTACCATCATACAATCAGATACTACACTGTATTTCTGATTAAATGCTTTTACCTTCTCGGTATAATCATTGATTTTTGGTAATATGGAAGTTTCCATTTTTTTAGGATAAGCGATATACAGCTGAGGTCCGCCGCATCCTTTTGCTCCCATGGGTGCAAAGGTCCATTCTGCAGCATCCGTACATTTTTCTTTTGAAATTTCAGATTCTATGGAAGCTTTTAATTTATCCAGTTGTGCCTGATCATACTTCTGGCTGTTTTCGTCAGCAGGTCTCTCCGAAATATCTTTAGGAAGACTGGCATCCGTATTTTTTGTTGAAGAGCACGAAGCCGTAAAAAGCATCACGCACAAGGCTAATACAGGGATTTTCATAAGTTGTTTTTCTCTCGTTATGTTGAAGATTTTTCAAAAGTTATGCCAAGGTAAGGATTTAAATTTCATTTTCCGTAATTTTGAAGGCGATGAACAATCATTTTTTTGACTTAATAGAACATACCAACCGGAGTGTATTTTTAACGGGAAAAGCAGGAACAGGGAAAACCACTTTTCTTAATGAATTTGTAAAACGCACCCGAAAAAAACATATTGTCGTTGCACCTACAGGAATTGCGGCGATCAATGCAGGAGGCGTTACCATTCACTCGATGTTTGGGCTTCCGCTGCGGACTTTTCTTCCCACTACCGAAAGAATTGATACCAGTCTGGCAAACAATATTGCTGACCTGATGCCGCATTTCAAATACCGGAAAGATAAGCTGAAACTTTTGCGGGAAGTGGAAATCATCATCATCGATGAGGTTTCCATGCTTCGTGCTGATGTTCTGGATATGATGGACTTTTCCCTGCGGTTTATCCGGAGAAATAACCAGCGTTTCGGAGGAGTTCAGATGTTATTTATCGGGGATTTGTATCAGCTTCCGCCGGTGGTGAGAGACGAACATATTTTAAAAATGTATTACCACTCTCCGTTTTTCTTCGACAGCCACGCTATTAAAGAAATACCTTTAATTACGATAGAACTGACGAAAGTGTACAGGCAGTCTGATGAAAATTTCCTTGCCATACTGAATGCGATCCGTGACGGTGATGTCGCCAATATCGATTTTGAGCATTTAAATGAAAGATACGACCCCAATTTTGAAATGGGTGACGAGCCTTATGTTTATCTCTGTTCCCATAATAAAATGGCAGACGATATCAACCAGGAAAAGCTGGATGAATTAAAGGTAAGTTCTAAAACCTATGAAGCCAAACTTTTCGGGGAATTCAGGGAAAACCAGTTTCCGAACGAACAGTTTTTAGATTTGAAAATAGGCGCTCAGATTATGTTTATCCGTAATGATATTTCAGGAGAGAAAAAATATTTTAATGGAAAACTGGGCGAAATTTCTGCGCTGGATGAGAACGAAATCAAAGTAATTCTTGACGGCAGCGAAAGAGAAATTACGGTAAAAAGAGAGGTTTGGGAACAGAAAAAATACTTCCTTGATACCGATAAAAATATCAAAGAGGAAGTTTTGGGAAGCTTCGAGCAGTTTCCGATAAAGCTTGCCTGGGCAGTTACCATTCATAAAAGCCAGGGACTTACTTTCGACAAAGTGATTATTGATGCCGGAAAAAGCTTTACGGCAGGGCAGGTTTATGTGGCATTATCACGATGCAGAACGCTGGAGGGTATTGTTTTAAAATCCAGAATTACCCCGGAAGTTATTTTTAAAGATAACCGAATTCTTCATTTTCACAGTGACACGGTAGCCAATGATAAGGTTGAGGCTATTTTAAATAATGAAAAGTATGATTACAGCATCCGAAAAGTGCTTCGTACCGTAGATTCTCAATGGTTGCTGAAAGAAGTGGAAGAATGGAATAAACTTTCCGTGGCTACGAAAAGTATAGATCATGTAAAGACAAATCAGCTTTATTTGCAGCTGAAACATGAGATTGTTAACCTCGGTAAAATATTTGAAAAACTGGAAAGAGTAATTTCCCAGAAGGTTAATAATTTTATCGAGCAGAAAGAAGAATGGTCTGAAATTGAAAATAAAACAAAAGGAGCGGTTAATTTCTTTTTTACGGAGATCAGGGATAAAATTTTCAGTCCGCTGAAAGATTTTTATGCTGAAATTAAAGGTACTAAAGGTTTAAAACAATATAACGAAGAATTCAGGGTGTGGCTGGAAGATATTGAAGAATATCTGAACAGTTTAAAAGAAATCCATCTGTTGGAAACGAAGCTTCTGGATGAAAAAAATAATCAGGAAGTAAGCCTGAAGATAGCGAAAGTGCCTTCTCAGGTTCTTACCTTTCAGTTGTTTGAGCAGGGAAAAACCATTTCGGAAATTGCTTTGGAAAGAGGATTGGTCAAAGAAACGGTAATCGGGCATCTGGCAAAATTTGCGGAGCAGGGATTATTGGATATTTCAAGGGTGATCACTTCGGATAAAATTAAAGCTTTTGAAGACATGTTTAAAGCTGATCCTAAAGAGACGTTGACAGAATGGAAAAATGCACTTCCTAGTCATTTTGAATTTAATGAAATCAGGATTCTGATCAATCATTTTAATTATCTTAAGGAGAAGGGAAGGATTTAAGTTATCTTAAATTAATATGATGCCAATTGAAGTAATTTTGTATTTTTAATGATAAATAGCAATTATTATGAAATATTTAATTATTTTTTTTCTTTTATTATTTCTTAATTCCGATAAAAAGGATGATTACGATTATAATCTTTTAATTGGTTCTTGGTATCAGGATTCTTTTGCAAATACCACTGCCACCGGGGTTTTTACTTTTGATAAGGATAGTACTGCCACGTTGGAAATGAAAGATGGCAAAACCAAAGCAATGATTGGAGGGATGACAGGGCCTTATAAGATCGAAAGATCAAAGAAAATTCTCAAAATAACCATGGTGGGAAAGGAAAAAACATTTGAAATTCATGAGCTTACTGATGATGTGCTTGTTATGCAGAACCAGGAAAAAGGAAAATCTAAACAGACTTATAAGCGATATAAGAATATAAAATAAATAGATTAATCTTAAACATATATAATTAAGGCTGGTAAAATTGTATTATCAGCCTTTTTATATTTATTGAAATACTTCATAATGCAACTGGCAGCTTACTTAAGACAAAAACTAATAAAAATTTTTCCAATAGTTTTTCCCTGAATTCACCGATCAGTCTTATCAATTACAAAAAGTAACTAATGCAAAATATTAGTTTTAAATTTGCCAAGGTTTTAAGAACCTAAAATTTGAAATTATGCAAAACTTCGAAATATCCGTGCTGGATCTTGCTCCGGTAAAACAGGAAAAGACCATTCACGATACCTTTCAGGATAGTTTGTCTTTGGCAAACCATGCTGAAAATTTAAACTATAAAAGATTCTGGCTTGCAGAACATCACAATATGGAAAGCATTGCCAGTTCGGCAACTTCCGTCCTGATTGGTTTTATTGCCAACGGAACCAAAAAAATAAGAGTGGGTTCAGGAGGCATTATGCTTCCGAACCACAGTTCCCTGGTCATCGCAGAACAATTCGGAACCCTGGAATCTCTTTTCCCGGGAAGAATTGATCTGGGACTGGGCAGGGCGCCCGGAACAGATGGATTCACGGCGCAGGCTTTAGGAAGAAATCCGGCCATTATCAATCAGCAGTTTCCAAGACAAATTCTTGAATTACAGAGATATTTTTCCAAAGACAATTCCGAGGCACTTGTAAGGGCTATTCCGGGGGAAGGTCTTGATATTCCTTTGTATATTCTGGGTTCGAGTACAGATAGTGCTTTTTTAGCAGCAGAACTCGGACTTCCTTATGCGTTTGCAGGACATTTTGCTCCGGAACAGATGGAAATGGCTTTCAATATCTACAGACAAAATTTTGAGCCGTCAGAATATTGTGATCAACCTTATGTAATTGCCTGTATCAATGGGGTGGCTGCAGAAACTTCCGAAGAAGCCCACAAAATTTCCACCACTTTATTCCAGGCATTTATTAATATCATCCGAAATGACAGAAAACCTTTTGCTCCGCCGGTTGATGATATGGATAACATTTGGTCGCCGATGGAAAAAAACATGGTTTTACAGAAACTTCGTTATACGCTGATAGGTAATCAGGAAGAAATTGAAGAACAGCTTAAAACCTTTCAAGAGAAATTTAATGTCAATGAACTGATGATTAATTCTCATATTTATGATCATCAGAAAAGATTAGATTCCTATTCGATTTTCAGAAAAGCTAAAGACGCTATATTAAAAATATAACAAACCCTTATCATAATTGGGAGATGCTTATTTTATGAGTATCTTTGCGAAAATTTAAAGTAAAAATGTCTGATATTAAATTAAATACTATTCCGGAGGCTATTGAAGACCTTAAAAATGGTAAAATAATCATAGTAGTAGATGATGAAGACAGAGAGAATGAAGGAGATTTTCTTTGTGCCGCCGAACTGACGACACCGGAAATCATTAATTTTATGGCTCTTCACGGAAGAGGATTGATCTGTATGCCCCTGCCTGAAAAAAGATGTGATGAACTCGGGCTGGAAGTGATGGTAAGCCGAAGCAGTGATCCGAAGGAAACGGCTTTTACCGTATCTGTAGATCTTCTCGGAAACGGAACTTCAACGGGTATTTCTGCAGCCGACAGAGCCAAAACCATTCTTGCTTTGATGGATGAAAAGTCAAAACCTACAGACTTTATGCGTCCCGGACATATTTTCCCGCTTCGTGCCAAAAAAGGAGGTGTTCTGAAAAGAGCCGGCCACACAGAAGCTGCGATTGATCTTACCTGTTTGGCAGGATTAAAAGAAGGAGGTGTGATCTGTGAAATTATGAACGAAGACGGTTCGATGTCGCGCTTGCCTGAATTGTATGCTTTTGCTCAGAAACATGATATGAAGATTGTTTCAATTGAAGATTTGATCCATTATCAGCTTAAAAAAGGAAATCTTATTGAAAGAATTGAAGAAAGGAAAGTGAAAACGGCTTATGGAGATTATGATTTCTTTGCTTTCAGGGAAACTTCAAATGATCAGATTCATTTTGCTTTAACAAAAGGAGCATGGACAGTTGATGAGCCTGTTTTGGTAAGAGTACAGTCTTCAGATTCTTATTTTGACGTGCTTACAAGATTAAATAACGGTGAAAAACCTTTGCTGGAAAAAGTAACCAATATGGTCAATGAAGCAGGAAAAGGTGCTATTATTTTTATTAATAATGTTTCCAATTCAGAAAATACACTAAGAAAACTTCAACAGTTCCTGAATTATCAGGATGGGCAGGTTCAACATCCGACATTAGCTTACAATTACAGAGATTACGGGATCGGAACGCAGATCCTGAAAAATCTTGGAATCAATAAATTTAAGGTGATCACTCAGAATCCTAATATCAGGCCTCAGGTTGGAGGGTATGATGTTGAGGTAACCGAGATGGTACAACTTTAAAAGTGAATGGTAAATGGTCAATTTGCTGCTTGTGAATTTTTTTTAGGGCAAAATTGACTATTCACTTGCAAAGCAAAATTCACGACCGACAACATATAAAATGGCTTGAGGAAATCAAGCCATTTTTATTTGTTCAAAGCTTCTGAATCCGTTCAGAAAGTCTTTAATATTCATTCTTTTCTTTCCTTCCAGCTGCAGTTCTAAAGGGGAATATGTTCCGTCCGCAGTATAGATTTTAAACTCATTTTTTGAAATATCCAGAGTTCCGGCAGGCTTATCATGATTTTCAACTTTAAATTCACCCCCGAAAATTTTCAATCCTTTTTCTTCATCTCCGATTTTTAATGTCGTGAAAGAAGCAGGATAAGGAGACATTCCCAAGATAAACTGATGAATCTCCCTGGATTTTTTTGTCCAGTCTATTTTAGTATCTTCTTTAAATATTTTATAAGCATTTTTAGGATGCTCCACCTGTGGCTGGGGTCTTTCCGTAATGGTATTTTCGGCCAGTCCGTCAAGTGTTTTTACGACCAGTTTGGCACCCATTTCCATAAGCCTGTCGTGGAGGCTTCCTGCGTTTTCATTAGGTAGAATCGGTAATTCTTCCTGAAGAAGAATATTTCCTTCATCAATTTTTTCATTGATAAAAAAAGTCGTAGCTCCTGTTTTTTCTTCGCCATTAATCACAGCGTAATTAATGGGTGCTGCCCCTCTGTAATCCGGAAGCAGCGATGCATGAAGGTTAAAAGTTCCCATTCTTGGCATTTCAAAAAGTACCTTCGGCATCATCCTGAATGCAACGACTACAAAAACATCGGCATTCAGTTTTTTCAACTCTTCCAGAAATTCAGGATTTCTTAATTTTTCAGGCTGAAAAACAGGAATATTGTTTTCCACCGCAAAAATTTTTACAGGTGACTGATTAACTTTTTGTCCGCGACCGCTTGCTTTATCCGCCACGGTTACAACACCTGCTACTTCATGATGAGAATGATGGATGGCTTCTAAAGAAGTCTTCGCAAACTCCGGGGTGCCCAAAAAAACGACTTTCAATGATTTCATGATGCAAAGATAAGCTGTTTATTGATAAAATCTGATATAACTTAGGCTAAAGCATATGTTCTGAAATTAAGCATTTTTACCTTACCGGAATCCAAAAGATAAATAAGAGTCTCAAGAATGTTTTCTTTAGGATGATAATTCAGCTGGATGGAAATTTCCTCTATTGTACAGGCCTTTTTAGCAAGAACCTGAATGATTTCACCAGAAATATTTTTCCCAAAAATAGACTGTCTGTTTTTCTCACAAACAGAACACGTTCCGCAGTTTTTAGATTTCTTTTCACCAAAATAGGTAAGGATCAGTTTCATTTTGCAATAGCGGTTATCTTCAATGTAAAACTTCATTTCTTCCCATTTCTGGATTTTATTTTTCTGAATGTGTTCAAAAAGCTTCCAGTACTGAGAATTATTCAATCGTTCGTCTCTGGGTTTTAAAAATTTAATGCTGGAAAGTGCTCCGTCTACGTATTCAACATATCCTTTCTGTTGAAGTTCTTTAAGTCTTTCTTTAATTAAATGAATACTCACCCCGATTTTATTGCTCACCTGCTGCTCACTGAACATGACTTTGTGTGTTGTAATTCCCGAGATTGTACGAAGCATGAGTTCAATAAAATAAGCATCTTTATGCGGAAGCTGTTCAATTTCATCGGCCTGCATTAAAAGCTGAAGAGATGAAAGACTTTTATGATCATTGAAATAAATAATTTCCTGATTATGAAGGAAATTCAGAACATTTTTAATTTTGGCTGAAGAAAGTTTTGTAAAATTTTGAATTCCGTTTAAATTAAGCTCAAAAACTTTTTCAGGCATTTCAAATTCTGCTACCTGAAAAATGGAATAGAGGTATGTGAGGATTTTTAAGAATTCAGCTTTGTTGGGAATCTGGTTTTTTAATATATCGTCAAAATTAGAAAGTTCCTGCCTGTTCCAAAGTAAGAAGGCAAAGCTTTCTTCACCATCTCTTCCGGCTCTTCCGATTTCCTGATAATAATTTTCAATGGAAGGAGCAGGGGAGTAGTGAATCACGAAACGAACATTGTCCTTGTCAATTCCCATTCCAAAAGCATTCGTGGAGATGAGAACCTGATTATCGCTGTTGTTCCAGATGGTTTGTTTGGCATTTTTCTCCTTTGTTGTAAGGCCTGCATGAAAAAAATCAACGTTTTTTAACTGGTTTTTCTGTAAAAACTCGCTCAGCAGCTCTGCTTCTTTTCTTGTTCTTACATAAATAATTCCGGACTGTTTGGTAAACTTCAGGATATCATAGATTTTCTGGAATTTATCGGAAACTTCTTCTGTAAGAATTCTGATATTTTCCCTCTTAAAACTCCTTTGGAAAATCTGGGGATTTTTAAGTTCAAGCTTTGCTCTTATTTCATCCAAAACTTTCGGTGTTGCCGTTGCCGTTAAGGCCAGACAGGATATTTTAGGATTATTTCTTCTAAATTCCTTGATGTTCTGATAGCTTGGCCTGAAATCCTGCCCCCACTCTGAAATACAGTGTGCCTCATCCACTGCAATAAAAGACAATTGAATTTCTTCAATATTTTGAAGAAACTGTTTATTGGTAAGTCTTTCAGGAGAGATATAAAGCAATTTGGTCAACCCTTCCTTGCAACGGTTATAGATGCCTTCTGCATCATATTCATCCAGTTCAGAAGACAAATATTCAGCTTCAATCCCTCTTGATTTCAGTTGGCTTACCTGGTCTTTCATTAATGCCAGAAGTGGTGAAATTACCAGGCAGGTTCCTTCTTTTAATAATGAAGGAAGCTGATAGCAGAGTGATTTTCCTGCACCTGTTGGTAAAAGGACAAGTGTGTCTTTTTCATTAATAGCAGAATCAATAACGGCTTCCTGGGAATCCCGGAAGTTATCATAACCCCAAAAATATTTTAAGGTTTTGAATTTTAATTCTTGAAAATCTTGTTGGGAAATCATGGGATAAAAATAGTGAAACTAAGCTGACAAAAAAAGCCACGCTTTGCGTGACTTTAATATTATTTTATAAAATTTAAATATTATTTAGCCTCAAAATAAACCCTTCTGTTGGCTCTGTTTTTCCATTCAGGGCATTTTGTAGCTGGATTACATTCAGGATATTTAAGATCTTTTTCACCTCTTCCTACAGCATTTAATTTGTCCGACTGTACACCGTTTTGGATTAAATAATCTTTAACGTTATTTGCTCTTCTTTCAGATAATTTTTGGTTATATGCTTCAGAAGCTCTTGTATCCGTTGCTCCGATCACGGTATAAGTTCCGCTTGAAGAATTAATATAATTAACGGCATTGTTCAGGATAGGAGTGTTTGAAGGTAAGATTCTGTCTGAATTTAATTCAAATTCAATTCCTTCTAATGATGTGGTGCTATCTACTACAGTCTTTCCATCTGAATTTGGAGCTGCAATAGGACATCCATTGTTTTCAACAGGTCCTGGAACTGTTACACATTTATCGTAGAGATCAATTATCCCATCAAGATCAGTGTCAAGTGCAACACCGGCACCATCTACCCTTGCTCCTGCAGGAGTGTCAAGTTGTCTGTCCCAATCATCACAAACGCCGTCGTTATCAAGATCTCCTTTTTTACATACTTCAATATCCTGGTTTTTACTGGCCAGAACATCCAGTTTATAATACATTTCCTGAAGCGGATCATGCCACATCAAATGAGATTCATGTTTTCCTAATTTCAATGAAACTCCTAATGTTGCATTAAAGAAATTATCGGATACCTGTTCTTCTCTTTGGTTGATAGCACTGTATTTATCACCTCCACCATCGAACTCATCATCACCTGTGATTGCATACATTACTCTTCCTTCAAGATCAATTCTTCGGTTTACTTTGAATTTGAGACCTGCACCAGCCTGTGCGAACATAGATCCTAATTTAAATGGCTTAACTTCAGCTACCATTCTGTCTCCTGTTTCATCTTTCTGATAGGCGCGGTATGCTAAAGTTCCCAAACCTGCATATCCGTGAAAAGCCCATCTGTATGGCGAATGGTTATCCACTCTTCTGAACAGGTTGGAGAGATTGATGTCTCCAAGCAATGAAATGGCATCATATTGCGTTCTGGCACCTACCTGCTGATATGTTGAGGCATTTGAGGGTGCATCTTTTTTCGTATTGAACCAACCTTGTCTGGTTTCTCCTCTGTCATATTGTAAGTTAATACCAAAAGCATGAGTAATTGCTTTGTCGATACTTACATATGCCGAGTAACCAAATAAGTCTTTACCGTTTCCATTTTTTATGGATGTTAAATCTGCAGATTGAACCAATGGTACACCTACCCCAAATGAAATTGCCCAATCATTGAATCTTTTTGATTTATTTGTAAATGGGGAAATATTTGCAGAACCTGAAGAGAATGTATTTGGATATTCTCTGCTTGAAGAGACTGCTGTTGAGTCTTGTGCAAAGCCTGTTGCGGGAACAGCCAGCGCTAATGCAACAATTGCTAAACTTAATTTCATATGTATTTTTTTTAGTTATTTAATAATAGTTATTTATTTGTTGGGCAACCTTGGTTCTCAACGGTTCCGGGAACGGTAACACATTTATCATTCAGGTCTATAACGCCGTCCATATCGATATCCAAAGCAACGCCTGCTCCATCTACCCTTGCTCCTGCAGGAGTGTCAGGCTGTCTGTCCCAATCGTCGCACACACCGTCATTATCTGCATCTCCTTTTTCGCATACGATAAGCTCCGGACTTTTATTTTCCAGAATATAGGCTCTGTAGTACGCTTCCTGCAGAGGATCATGCCATGCGAGATGAGTCATATGTTTTCCTAATTTGAAAGAGAGTCCGAGATTTACGGTCCATGCATTGTCTGATCTTCTTTTATTGATCATGTTGTATTTAGAAACTTTAGAACTCGGGTCATAGTCTGCCGGTCCTGCATTTCCTCCGCCGTCAAACTCATCGTCACCACTAATGACATACATGGTTCTTGCTTCAAGATCAATAAGCCTGGAGACATTATATTTTATACCAAGCCCCAATTGATAGTAAATGGAATTTATATCCAGTTTCTGATTGATAAATAAAGGAATTCTTGCGGGGACGGTACTCCATCTGAATTCATTATTATCATGCAGGGAAGTATTGTAGCTCATGATACCGATACCTGCATATCCATGCATAGCCCATCTGTAGGGAGAATGATTGTCTACTCTTCTTAAAAGATTTGAAAAATTAACATCACCCATTAAAGCAATCTGATTATATTTCGTTTTTGCTTCCCCTATTCCCGCAGCGATACCTGCGGCTCCTTCCAGTTGTGCTTTCTGCGTGGTTTCACCTTTTTGGTAAATAAGACTTATTCCGAAAGCATGAGAGATCTGTTTGTCCAGGCTTATATACGAATTATAGCCCCAGTTAATCTTTTGATCTGTAATAGATTTAAGGTCTGAGTGAACCATAAATGCAGCACCTCCACCAATTGATACAGACCAGTCATTAAATCGTCTGGATGCATTGTTGAAGGGTTGTACATGAGCAGAACCCGAAGTAAATGTATTAGGATACATATCATTTGATGTGACAGCAATACTATCCTGCGCATACATTGCAACAGGCATTGCAGCCAATAACAATAAACTTAATTTCATACAATATGTTTTTATGTTTTTAGATAAAATCTTTTAATAATATTCTTGAAAATTCTCTTTCAGAAAGATGTTTTTGATGAGGGATTTTTAACCTTTCTGATATAAACTTTATCTCATTGAACGTAACGATGTCAATATCAATAACTCTGTCGGTATGACCGCCGGTTACAGCAGAATCGTCTGTTCGCCCCATTTCCGCTTCAATACTTTTTACAAGAGTAAGGAGCTGAAATGGTGAAAGATGTGTGAATATTATTGATGCAATATTACAAAAAATATTGGAACTGGCAAATTCCACGGCTTCGGATGTTAAAAAATCACTTACTTTAAATATTTCATTTCCTGCCTGTTTTATTTTGTCCAGGGCAGTCTGCAGATTTTTTTTTTGATCCCCGAGATTACTTCCAAGTAACAAAACGACTTTATGTTGCGACATATTGAAAAAATGATTGTTTATGAAAAGCTTTTTTAAAAATGTACTGGCAAATATAGTGGCTATCGTCATATTATGTGTCGTGTTTTTCTTCTTTTTCATCATAATGCTGGTCTTTAGCGCTATGGGTAGTGAAAAGTCTGTAGTTGTAAAAAAGAATTCCGTACTTACAATTAATCTGAAAACCAATATTATTGACAGTCCTACTGAAGAACAGACGGGATTGTTTAATATCAGCGAACAGAACAAAAATGTTTTGATTTATGATGCAGTTGAGGCGATTCATAAAGCCAAAACAGATGATAATATTAAAGGAATCAGTATTGAAGCGGATAATCTGAACGCCGGTGTCACCCAGATCGATGATCTGAGAGATGCTATCGCAGATTTTAAGAAAAGCGGGAAGTTTGTGTATGCGTATGGAAATGCTGTTTCCCAGGCTTCTTATTATTTAGGGTCTGTTGCAGATCAGTACTATCTGAATCCGGCAGGTATGATCGAACTTAAAGGTCTGGCTACCGAAGTAACCTTTTTTAAAGATTTTGCAGATAAATACGGTATCGGTATTGAGGTAATCCGCCACGGAAAATTCAAATCTGCTGTTGAACCATTCCTGAGAAATGATATTTCTCCTGAGAATAAAGAGCAGCTCAGTACTCTTTTGAACGATATATGGAAAAATACATCTTCCAAGATGGCTGCTTCCAGAAAAATTGATACGGCTGCCTTCAGAATGGTAGTAGACAGCCTTTATGGAATGATTCCTGAATTGGGACTTCGATACAAGCTTGCAGATAAGCTGATCCAGAAAACTGAATATGATCAGTTAATCAAATCAAAATTAAACGTAAAAGATGATGAAAAATTAAATAAAATTTCCTTAGGAAAATATATTGCTTCATATTCCGATAATGAAAAGTCTGGAGATAAAGTTGCCGTTTTATATGCTTCGGGATCAATTTATGGAGGAGACGAATATAATGATATCCATTCTGAAAAATATATTAAATACATTAAAGATCTTCAGAATAATGATAAAGTGAAAGCTGTGGTGTTTAGAATTAACTCTCCGGGAGGAAGTGCAAATGCTTCTGATGAAATTCTTTTTGAGCTTCAGCAGTTAAAAAAGAAAAAACCGCTTATTGTTTCTTTTGGGGATTATGCAGCTTCCGGTGGTTATTACATCGCGATGGCGGCGGATAAAATTTATTCTGAACCTAATACATTGACGGGATCAATAGGTGTTTTCGGTGTTATTCCTTATTTTAAAGATATTGCTAATAAAAACGGGATACGTTCTGATATTGTTTCAACGAATGCCAATTCTCAGTATTATTCTTCTTTAAATGGAGTCACCCCTTACGGAGTAAATCTTATTACAAGAAGTGTTGAGGGTACCTATAAAAGATTTGTATATTTTGTAACGCAGAACAGAAAACAAACTTTTGAACAGATTGATAATATTGGAGGAGGAAGAGTGTGGAGCGGAACAAGGGCTAAACAAATAGGACTTGTAGATGAATTGGGAACATTAAATGATGCGGTAAAATTTGCCGCACAGAAAGCGGGATTGAAATCGTATGGTATTGCTTCATATCCTAAAAGCATGACTCCTTTTGAACAGATATTTAATGATCTGAATCAAGATGAAATTTCGGCAAGAGTGATCAAAAATAAGATTGGAAAATCAAACTATGAAATCCTTCAGCAGGTTACAGAAAAGAGAAAACTGCAGTCCGAAATAAAAATGGAAATGCCTTATCAGATTAAAATTAACTAAATTATATTATACAAAGAAACGGCGGATTTGAATTTCAAATCCGCCGTTTTTAGTTTTTTATTAGCTAAGCCCTGGTTTCCCGTGTAAGCATTGCGTAAATCCAGAGAACAATTAAAGCGCCTCCGATGGCTAAGATCCAGCTTCTGAAATTCCAGAAAGAATCTACATCTCCCCAATGAAGCACATATACGCCTATTGCTCCTCCTATAAAAGCTCCAATAATACCCAGAATCATTGTAATAAGCATTCCGCCTCCCTGTTTCCCTGGCATTATCGCTTTAGCTAGTGCTCCGGCCAGTAGTCCGAAAATAATCCATGTTAAAAATCCCATAGTTGCATTTTTTAATGTTAATATTTATAGTTTGGTTTATTGCTGTTTTGGGAAAACATGATTTTTTACATCATCTCTTCTTGAAAAATGAATCTACAAACTCTGTACCATTAAATAATTGCAGGTCCTGCATCTTTTCACCGACCCCTATATATTTCACCGGAATCTGGAACTGATCCGAAATACCAATTACAACTCCTCCTTTTGCCGTTCCGTCCAATTTGGTTACTGCTAAAGCATTTACTTCTGTAGCAGCAGTGAATTGTTTGGCCTGCTCAAAAGCGTTCTGTCCCGTAGAGCCGTCAAGAACGAGTAAAACCTCGTGTGGCGCATCAGGAATAACTTTTTGCATTACTCGTTTAATTTTGGAAAGTTCATTCATCAGGTTGATTTTGTTATGAAGCCTTCCCGCTGTATCAATGATTACAACGTCCGCATTTTGGGCAACGGCACTTTGTACGGTGTCAAAGGCCACGGAAGCTGGATCTGATCCCATTTCCTGCTTTACAATAGGAACGCCCACTCGCTGACTCCAGATCACCAGCTGATCTACTGCGGCAGCGCGGAATGTATCTGCAGCTCCCAATACCACTTTCTTACCTTCTGATGTGAATTGATGAGCCAGTTTACCTATAGTGGTTGTTTTTCCTACACCATTTACTCCCACCACCATTATTACGTAAGGTTTTTTAGAAGTATCTATATTTCCTGTTCCTGCATGAGGGTTTTCCAGCAGTAATCCTGAAATTTCTTCACGGAGAATTTTGTCCAGTTCATTTACGCTTACGTATTTGTCTCTTGCGACACGCTCTTCAATTCTTTCTATGATTTTGATGGTGGTGGATGCGCCGACATCAGAGGCAATAAGTATTTCTTCAAGGTCATCCAGAACCTCATCGTCTACTTTGCTTTTACCGACTACGGCTTTCGTCATTTTTTCGAAAAAGCCCTGGCTGGATTTTTCCAATCCTTTGTCTAAGGTTTCTTTCTCTTCTTTTTTAAAAATTTTTTTAAACCAACTCATCTTTATGAATTACGGAATTTTATTAATTAAAGATAGAAGCTGAGGATGGAAGTCTGAAGTTCTGCAATTTTGTACCGACTTCAGCCTCCAGCTTCTGACTTCCAGCTAGATTAAAGCAAAGATAACAAAAAAACTACCCAAAAGCTGAGTAGTTTTTTATATTGTAAATAAAGTGTAGATTATTTTTTCAAATAACCGTCTACTTCGTCTGCATTCATTACTTTTTCTTCGAAAACGTAAGCTCCTGACTTGGAAGACTTAACCATTTTCACCACTTTGGTCATTTTTTTAGACTGACCGCTTTGTAGGGTTGCTACTACTTTCTTTGCCATGGTAAATTATATTTTAATAATTACTTGATTTCTTTGTGAACAGTTACTTTCTTAAGAACCGGGTTGTATTTTTTCAACTCCAGTCTTTCAGTGGTGTTCTTTTTATTCTTTGTAGAAATGTATCTCGACATTCCTGGCATACCGCTTTCTTTATGCTCTGTACATTCAAGGATTACTTGAACTCTGTTTCCTTTTTTTGCCATGATTCAATTACTTTTTAATCAATCCGTTTCTAGTTGCTCTTTCAAGAGCTTCCTCGATTCCAATCTTGTTAATCACTCTCAATCCATGAGCTGATACTTTCAGTGTTACGTGCTTATCTTGCTCCGGAAGGTAAAACTTCTTCTCCAATAAGTTAATTTCAAAACGACGCTTCGTTTTGTTATTAGCGTGAGAAACGTTGTTACCAACCATTGCACGCTTTCCTGTTATTTGGCAAATTCTTGACATATCTCGATGTTCTTATTTGTACTATAATATTTGAGAGTGCAAAATAACGAAGAATTTTTTAGATAGACAAATCTTTTGAAAATTATTTGCAAATAAGTTGCTGATATTTACTTCAGATAATTGCTGTTTTTCTATCCTGCTTTACGCTGCTCGACCTTTCCTGGTTTTTTCCTGAAATCGTGTTATTAAAAAATAAAATAACAAAAAGCCCAGGGCAAAAATTGAAAACCGGGAAAGCAAATCTCCCGCTCTAGTATAGAAAGACATCTCATCATACAGTTGTATTTTTGCAAATAAGGCTGTTTTGTCTCCGTAAAAAGTATCTTCAATAATCTCTCCTCTGGCGTCAATATGAGCCGAAATTCCGCTGTTGGCAGCTCTTGCAATTTCTCTTCTGGTTTCTATCGCACGAAGTTTTGCATAAGATAAAAGTTGACGGTGTCCTTCTGAAACACCCCACCATGAATCATTCGTCATAATCCCTAAGAAGTTGGCTCCTTTTTTTACATATTCTCCGGTAAACTCTCCATAAATACTTTCATAGCAGATGATAGGCGCCATTTTGCCTTTATTGAAAGGATTGGCAAATGCCATTCTTTCTTTGTCTGTGCCAAGGGAAGCAACAGTTCCTCCCAGATTAAGCATCGCATCACCTAAAATAGGCTTCAGATAGCTCATATAAGGGAAAATCTCAACGCCGGGAACCAGCTTTCCTTTGTGATATACTTCAACTTTTCGGTTAGGAATAACCTGAACGGCAGAATTAAAACTTTCAACCCAAAGCCCGGGATTTAGCTGATATGCTTCTTTTGGAAGATTTTCTTCGGAAGTATAAAATTTGTGTGAAGAAATTCCTGTGGCAAATACAGACCCTGGATGTTTAGATAAAAACGTTTTAAGATTGTTCAGGATAACACTTTTCTCAAAACCACGCTCGGAAATTGAACCTCTGCCCGGAAGTGCGGTTTCGGGAGCAATATAATAATCTATTTTCCCTTTTGAATTTTTTTCGGCCAGATCCAAAAGATCATTTTCTATAACAAGGCTGTCTTTGGAATATTTTTCAGCATAAGGATCAAGGTCGGGCTGAAGCATTAATACATTTACGCTGCCGGTTGGTTTTTTATTAAAATTATTATACTGTACAACCGAAATAATCATCGGTACGATAATCAGAACCGCAACAATTGAAGTATTTTTAATAAGGTCTTTTCTTTTTCTTCCGGCTTGCCAGATTCTCACTGTATAAAAGATCAAAACATTGATCAGTAAGATCCAGAAGCTTCCACCGGTAGCACCCAGTGTATCATACCATTGAATCACCTTGGGATACTCTGAAAATACGTTGCCGAGATTCAGCCAGGGCCAGGTAAATTCCCATCCCAAGTGGAATTTTTCGAAACTCATCCAGATGGCTACCAGAAAGGCCAGTCCCCAATATGTCCCCTGTGCATTTTTATACCAGTGATAACACTGAAATACCAAAGAATAAAGAAGCGAATTAACCAATACCGGGAATAAAACAGCCAATATCGAATGGCTTCCATCCGGATTTTTTGCTCCGTACAGCCAGCCGGTAGTCACCGCATTCCAGATAATAAAACATACATAAGACAGTCCGAAAACTACCCAGCTTTTTCTCTTAAAGTCTGAAAATTTAGAAACACCATGCTCCATCATCAGAAGCGGTACCAATGCGAAAAATATAAAAAAAGGAACTCCGTAAGTAGGCCACGAAATGGATAATAGCATCGCTGAAATGAGCGTAAGTAAAACGTATTTCATTCAATTTATTTAATACACAAATTTAATGTTTTTGAAATGAATAAATTTGCATACGATGTTAAAGAATATTATAAAATACCAGATCGTAATCTTGACGTGACCTCAACTTCAGATTTTAATGGCAGGATTAGCCATTCAGCTCCTTAGCACGTTTTTCCGCGTTCAGAATGCCTGTTTTCAGGATTTGCTTTAAGTTATTTTCGTTAAAAGTTTTCAAGGCAGCTTCTGTTGTGCCGCCTTTTGATGCGACATCTTTAATGAGTTCTTCTAAATTTTTATCAGAATTATTAATCAGGTGATAAGCTCCGAGCATAGTTTGGTTTACGAAAAGTTTTGACAGGTTTTCATCAATTCCCATTTCAACTCCCGCTTTAATCATCGCATCTACAATGTAATAAAAATAGGCGGGGCCACTTCCGGAAAGTGCAGTTACGGCGTCAAGCAATTCTTCATTTTCCAGGTAAACGGATCTTCCAGTTGAGTTTAGCAGTCTTTCAATAGCAATAAGCTGGCTGAAGGAAATTCCTGCCGCTGCGGTATAACCGGTAATTCCCATTCCGAGCAGGGTAGGGGAATTGGGCATTGCTCTTACTATCAGAGGATGATTAAGTAATTGTTGGATTTTTTCGATTTTAATTCCTGCCATAATCGATAAAACCATCTGATTTTCCACGAGTTTAAATCTGATATTTTCGGCAACATGCTTGAAATCCTGAGGTTTTACAGCAATGATAATTAAATCTGCATTCAATTCTGTGACTTCATCAAAAGTCGAAATCTTAGATTTTGGAAATTCTTCCGATATTTTTGAGAACTTTGAGTTGTCTCTTGTGATTAAATGAAGACTTTCCGGCTTTATCAATTCATATTTCAGAAACGATTTTGAAAAGGAGAGCCCCATGTTTCCGGCCCCGAGAATAGCAATTTTCATATTGTGTGTTTGTTTTATGCGTAGTTAACTTTGTCAAAGTTCAAAACTTTGACAAAGCTTTTAAAGTTTATTTTAAATAATATTTACTTCTCTTTCCAATTCAATCCCGAATTTTTCGTTCACGGAATTAATAATTTCCGTTGAAAAATCGAAGATTTCCTGTCCGGTCGCTTTTCCGGTTGCGTTGATAATCACAAGAGCCTGCAGTTGATGAGAAGCCACATTACCTATCTGTTTTCCTTTCCATCCGCATTGCTCAATAAGCCATCCAGCAGGAACTTTAACGAAATCTCCGTTTGCATACCCCGGAATTTGTGGGAAATTTTCCTTTAACTGTTCAAATTGTGATAAAGAAATGGTAGGGTTTTTAAAGAAACTTCCGGCGTTGCCGATTTTTTTCGGATCCGGGAGTTTACTTTGCCTGATATTGATTACCGCGCGGGAAATATCCTGAATGGTCGGTTTTTCAATTCCTAAATGTTCCAACTCAGCCTGTATCGCGCCGTATTCTGTTTTGATATGATGATTTTTTCGGGTCAGTCTAAAAGCAACTTCCAGGATTACATATTTTCCTTTTCCTTCCTGTTTGAAAACAGAATCTCTGTATCCGAATCTGCATTGCTCCAGGTTGAAAGTTTCAAGCTGCAGGTTTTCAAGGTTTAGAACGGTACAGTTTACAAAAATATCTTTGATTTCCGTGCCGTAAGCTCCGATGTTCTGCATGGGTGATGTTCCTACATTACCGGGAATCAGGGAAAGATTTTCCAGTCCGCCATAATTCTTTTCAAGGCAGAAAATCACGAATTCGTGCCAGTTTTCACCTGCTTTTGCCGTAACCAATACTTCATCCTCATTGAGGATATCTTCGTGAATACCTTTTAGATTAAGCTTAATGGCTAATCCTTCAAAATCTTTTGTCAGAAGAATATTGCTTCCTCCACCTAAAAATAGAAGAGGTAGAGTACCTGTTTTGGAATAGTTCAACGCTTCAATTAATTCTTCGGTAGAATGTACTTCCGTGAAATATCTCGCTTTTGCATCCACGCCAAATGTGTTGTGTGCCTTGAGTGAAAAATTTTCCTGCATTTGGATTATTTAAACAAATTCGTTGATCTTATTAAAAAAAATATCAGCAATAAAAGCTTGGAAGGTATTTCTAATCCAGGTTTTTATTGCTGATAACTATATTGTTTAAGATTAAAGACTGAACTCTAATTTATATTGATCAAGTGCATCTTTTAAAATAGCTGCACTTCTTTTCAGATCTTCTTCTTTTAAAACATAAGCAATTCTTACCTGCTTTTTTCCCAGTTCCGGATTGCTGTAGAAACCTCCTGCCGGAGCTACCATAATCGTTTCGTTCTGGTTGGAATATTTTTCAAGAAGCCATTGCGCGAATTTCTCGGTATCGTCTACAGGAAGCTCTGCAACGCAATAGAAAGCCCCTTTCGGTTTCGGGCAGATTACCCCCGGAATAGCGTTTAAAGCATCAACCAATACATTTCTTCGGTGGGTATATTCTTCCCTTACGGCTCTGATATACGCTCCGTCATTCTGGTGTGCTGCAGTGGCTGCAATTTGTCCTAATAGAACAGGGCTTAATCTGGCCTGTGCAAAAAGCATGGCCGCGTCGTGGATTTTCTTTGAACGGGTAATCATACACCCGATTCTCACACCGCACATAGAATAACGTTTCGATTCGGAATCAATAATAATACAGTTTTCTGCCAGTTCAGGAAAAGCAAACATAGAAACCTGCTGCTTCCCGTCATATACATATTCTCTGTACACTTCATCTGAAATCACCACGATATCATATTTAAGAGCAATTTCTGCCAATTTCTGAAGTTCCTCACGGGTATACAGATAACCGGTAGGATTTCCAGGGTTGCAAATAACGATGGCTCTTGTTTTTTCTGTAATTTTTTTCTCAAATTCTTCAATCGGAGGAAGTGCAAATCCTGTATCTATAGTAGAAGGAACGGCAACAACATTTACATTGAAAGTACTTGTAAATCCATTGTAATTAGCATAATACGGTTCAGGAATAATCACCTCATCACCGTCGTCACACAAAGTTGAAATGGCGAAATTCAAAGCTTCCGATCCTCCGTTGGTAACAATGAAATTATCTGTTGTAAGGTCATTAAATCCCAATGAATGATAATAATCTGTTAAGGCTTTTCTATACTCTAAATTACCTTCTGAAAGAGCATATTCCAAAACTTTGAGATCAATATTTTTTAAAGCATTCAGTGCTGTTTCCGGGGTTTCGATGTCAGGTTGCCCGATATTCAGGTGATAGACTTTTATTCCTTTCTGCTTTGCTTTCAGGGCAAATGGAACCAGTTTTCTTACCGGCGAAGGCGGCATGTGCAGTGCTCTGTTTGAAATATTCGGCATTGTTGAAAAATTTGTATGGCAAAAATAAGATATAATTTCTCAATAATACAATAAAGCAGGCAAAGAAAGACTTTATCCAAATGATATTAATGATTTGTAAAAAGTTAATTATTAATACTGCGACAGGTGTTTTATTGATAAATTATTTTACTTTTGCCCGGAATTAACTATTTTATATGAAGAAAATAAATTTATTTATTCCTGTTGTTTTATTTTCAGTTCAATCTGTTTTGGGGCAGAGGATTGATAAAGAGACCATCAGCTTTCAATTATTGAAAGAACCTGTTTTTACTACAGAGGCTGCCAACAGAAATTATACGATTACTGTAAAATCTCCTTATAATATTACAAAAGATGACGTTTTGAGGATCTCAAAAGAAGATTACCAGAATCAGGTAAATAATTATAAGGCCAATGTAGAAACAGCTAAGATAGAACATCAGGAAAGACTCAAAGATTATGAGGCTGAAGTTAAAAAGCTTCAGGAAAAATTTAAACTCGAATCTGCAGAATACAGCAAGTTGTCTGCTGTTGAAAAAATTGCCACTACAAACGGCGCTCCGGTTTTAACGCTTCCTTCAAGGCCTGTTCTTAATATCCCGCCAATGCCGGTTTACAGACAGCCCGACCTGAGGGATGCGTTAATTGTGGACAACAAAATTCTTGCTTCACAAATAGATGTTGCAGGCTTTTCAAAAGGCGGAAATTATCTTGACCTGCAGATTGAAATGGAAAGAACAAATTTTCAGGACAATCAGGGAAAAACATTTGCCAACCAGCCGGTAAGAATTATCGGTAAACAAAACGGAGTGGTGAAACTGGATAAAACCTATTTTTCCGACTTTGCAGAAATTGCAAGTGTGCCTACAAACGAGATCAACCTAAACGGACACGAAAAATCATATCTCCAGAGAACAATGGACCGTACCAGAAATATTATTAATGATCATTTCGGATACCAGACGATCAATTCTTCGGTAACTTTAGAAACGGTAAAAAATAAAGGAGATTATGATGATCTGGAAAAAGCATATATCTATGTAACGACTAATCTTAAAAAGCTGCAGGCAAAGTCGGACTACGCTCCGAATAAAGTGGCCATGGAAAATATGCAGAAAGGAATCGATATGTGGAAGACTGCGCTTAGTAAAGTAAATTACAGTGATAAAAAAGCTTTATACAACCAGAAAATAGGAGAGTATCTTTATTTTAATCTGATAAGGCTGAATCTTGCTTTAGGAAATTCTAAAGAAGCGGAAAAATATTTAAATGAACTTCAGGAACATTTAGTAGACATCAAATTATCCTATGATGCCAATCTTGAATTAAAAAAATTAGAACAAAAAATTTATAATAACTAAAGAAAATTACATGATTAAACAGATTATTGCCTCAGTGATGATCACAGCTTCTATATGTGCATTTGCTCAGGTAAAGGTTGTGGAGGGGACAAAATTTACAACGGATGACAATCTTGAAACAGATGAAAAGCTGGTTCTGGCAGACGATTACAATTCTTATATGTTCAGTGCGATCAATATCGACGGGCTGATGAGAAATGTCTTTCCGCACAAAAAACTGCTGATGAGAAAACTGGATCAGAACGGAAGTCTTGTAGATACGTATATTCAGGATTATGCAAATAAAACCAACGGCGTACTTCACAATTATCTGGGATCTCAACAGATTGATGAAGACAGATTGGTGGCATTTACAGAAGAATATTTCGGTAAGGAAAACAGGAAAGAAGTTTTTCAGCATGTTTTCAGTAAAAAAACGGGAAGTTTTACGACAAAAAGCATCGCAAAATATACGATTGAATCCACAAACAGATCGGGGACAACTTATGTAGTTTTTTCTGAGAACGGGAAATATGCGGCCGTGTTCAACGACAGATATGCAACGAAGAAAACGGATAACGTTAATGATGCTCTGGTAATCGATTTAAGAACATTAACACCGCTTTGGAATAAAGAAATTACGTTAAGCAGTGATTATGTGGAAAAATCTTTAACCCTAACAAATTCCGGGAAGATCGTTTTGCTGCGTAAAGCTGCCGGCTGGAAAGAATCTTACAAAATGGAAATGGTTTCTAATACAGAAGATAAAGATTTACCTTTTGATGATAAATATATTCCTGAAAAATTATACGCAATCAGCAAAAATGACAATGATTATCTGGTAACTTTCGGAAGAAAAAACCAGGCGGTTACAATGGGCGGAAGTACTTTCGGAACGGTAATGTTTTATGATATTAAATCTGGAAAAGCGGTAATCAGCAATACCAATCTTGCAGGAGCCAAAGACATGAGCGACGTAAAAGTAATTAAGACCATCATAAAAGGCGATGAGGTTTTAATGGCGGTTCAGCAGGAAACGGTTTCGAGACCGATGCCTACAGCAATGAATCGTTTTCCGGATCCTGTTTATACACTTGATGTAGGCGTTTTAATGAAATTCAATAAAGAAGGGGAGGTAAAACAGTTTGTACCACTGGGAAGCAATCCTTCAGGAAGAAGAGTTCAGGTGATTGAATCCGGAGACAATCTGTATGTTTCCGCATTTTATCCAAAAGGTGCATTCGGAAATACAGGTTTTTCAATGAAAGCTTTCGATTTCGGCAGTCTGGCTCCAAAAGAACTTACGTTAGATTATAAGGGAAGAAATTTCTTCCAGAATTACGGCTTTACGGACGGGAATCTGGTGCAGTTTGTTCCGGCTACCAATAAATTACTGTTCCTGGACAAAGACGGTAAAAATGTTCAGATGTTCAGCATTTACAATTTTGTGAAATAATTTTTTCATCAGAGAAATATTGATAGATCAGCTTTAAATTTTAAAGCTGATTTTTTATTGATTTAAAATCCGGTTCCATTAAATTTTCGTTATTTTGAAAAAATTATAAAACTGAAAAAATGCAGATAGAATCCATTTCAATAGATGATTATATTTCAAAGATCCCTGAAGAAAGACAGGAGGTTTTCAGAAAGCTTTTTAACACCATTAGCGACAATTTACCGGAAGGTTTTTCGCAAAGCAGCAGCTACGGAATGATTGGATGGGGAGTTCCACTGGAAACATATCCGGCAGGGTATCATTGTGCTCCGGGAACACCTTTGCCTTTCATCAGTATTGCTTCACAGAAGAATTTTATTGCATTTTACCATATGGGAATGTATGCAAAACCTGATCTGTTGGATTGGTTCGTGGAAGAATTTCCCAAATATTCTAAAAGAAAACTGGATATGGGAAAATCTTGTGTGCGTTTCAAAAAAATGGATGATATTCCCTTTGAATTAATCGCTGAAGTAAGTAAAAAAATGACGGTTCAGGACTGGATCGATTGTTATGAAGCAAATTTTAAAAAGTAAATTTCTCTGTGCTCTTTTAGCGGCACTATATATTTTCACTTGTATTCTAAGCTGCCGGAGTTACAGGACTTCTGACCTGCTAAACGGGGATTTGCTTTTTATAACGGCGAAAAGTACCGGGCTTTCCGGAGCAATTAATAATGTTACCCAGAAACAGGAAAATGCCTCTTTCGATCACATCGGAATTCTGGAGATAGCAAATGGAAGTGCCTATGTTTTGCATGCAGCTCCGAAAGGCGGTTCCCAAAAGCAAAAGCTGGAAGATTTTCTGGAAGATCAGTCCGAAGACGGGCAAACGGTTGTTGTTTATCGCTTAAAATCTCAGTATCAGTATGCAATACCTTCAGCTGTTGAAAAAGCAAATGCCATGTTGGGGAAACCGTATAATTTTGATTATATTCTGAATGAAAATTCTTACTACTGCTCAGACTATATTGAAAGAGCATTCAGGAAAAATCATATTTTCAAGCTTGAACCAATGACTTTTATTGATCCTGCGACAGGGAAAACCAATGCTTTCTGGGAGGATTTTTACGATAAGAAAGGTCTTAAAGTTCCGGAAGGCGAACCCGGCTGTAATCCTAACGGACTGGCTGCTTCAGAAAAGCTTGAAAGGATAAAGCTGCTTAAATAAAATAACGGTAAAAAAGAAATAATAACGGATTCATAAGAGTCCGTTTTTTTATGGAATTTCAACTGAAAAGAAAGAGTTAAAATAATATTCAAATAAATTTTAAAAATAATACTCTACTAATTTGGTAGACTAATATTTTTTTATATTTTTGTCTAAGCTTAACCAACAGAAAAATGAGCATTAGTTTTTAACCTAAAAAGTTTTGTTATGATAACACCTAATCCAAGCCTGCAGGTTGTAAATGGTAAAATAAACCTGCCTAAAAAAGAATTGATCCTGGAAATTGAACTGAACGGTAAAATGAAGTTTGAACAGCTGATGAATACTATATATAATCAGTTTGGGATCTGTCACAAGGTGTTATCAGCCAATGTTGAATATGTAAATGGGAGAAGCTTCGGATCTGTTCAGCTGTATATCAATGTAAGTTCGGAGGACTACGACGCACTGGAAGTGTATCTTAATAAAAATAAACTTCTGAGTACTACTGTAGAATATATCTGCAGAAAGTATTTATAAGATAGGTTCATATAGTTTTAATTACAAAAAGCGTCCGGTGAAAACCGGACGCTTTTATATATTAATTGCAGTGCTAAATTCTTTCGATATCTGCTCCAATAGCTTTTAATCTTCCATCAATATTTTCGTAGCCTCTGTCGATCTGTTCAATATTGTGGATGATTGATTTTCCTTCTGCAGAAAGCGCCGCAATCAGAAGAGCATTTCCAGCTCTGATATCAGGAGAAACCATGGTTGTTCCTCTTAGCGGAGTTTCCTGATTCAGCCCGATTACCGTTGCACGGTGCGGATCGCAAAGAATGATCTGAGCGCCCATGTCAATCAGTTTATCCACGAAAAATAATCTTGATTCGAACATTTTCTGGTGAACCAAAAGACTTCCTTTCGCCTGTGTTGCTACCACAAGAATGATAGATAGAAGGTCTGGTGTGAATCCCGGCCATGGAGCATCAGAAACAGTAAGAATAGAGCCATCAATAAATTTCTGGATTTTATAATTTTCCTGAGTCGGGATGAAAATATCATCGTTGCTCTGCTCCAGCTGAATACCCAGCTTTCTGAATGTATTCGGGATAACGCCAAGCTGGTTCCAGTTGACGTTTTTAATGGTAATTTCAGATTTGGTCATGGCTGCAAGACCGATCCAAGATCCGATTTCCACCATATCCGGAAGCATGGTATGTTCTGTTCCGTGAAGATGGGAAACGCCTTCGATTGTTAATAAATTTGAACCAATTCCTGAAATATTTGCTCCCATTCTGTTCAGCATTTTACATAATTGCTGAAGATATGGTTCGCAGGCTGCGTTATAGATTCTTGTTTTTCCTTTCGCTAATGCTGCAGCCATCACAATATTGGCAGTCCCTGTTACGGAAGCTTCCTCCAATAAAATAAATTTACCGTTAAGCTCTTTTGCTGTTAAAGAATAAAAGAATTCTTCTTCGTCATAATGAAATTCAGCGCCAAGTTCTACTAATCCCTGGAAATGGGTATCTAATCTTCTTCTTCCAATCTTGTCACCTCCCGGGGTCGGCATATATGCCTCGCCATATCTTGCCAGCATAGGACCCATAAGCATGATGGAACCTCTTAGCTTTGCCCCGTCTTTTTTAAATTCATCGGATTTGATGTAATCAAAATTAACTTTGTCTGCTTTGAAAGTATAATCGCCGTGTCCGTTCTTGGTAACTTTCACTCCAAAATCACCGAGAATTTCAATTAATCGATTAACGTCGTGGATATCGGGAATATTTTTAATTCTTACCTCCTCATCAGTTAATAAGACGGCACAAAGAATTTGTAGAGCTTCATTTTTTGCTCCTTGTGGAGTAATTTCACCTTGCAGTCTTTTTCCTCCTCTTATCTGAAATGTTCCACTCATGTTTACTTTCTGTTTTTATTATGATTGTTGTTGTTATTGTTGTGTCTTCTTTTGTTGTTAGATTGGTTTCTGTTGTTAGTCTGGTTTCGGTTGTTATTATTACGGTTGTTGTTATTGCTTGTATAATAGATTTTACTTTTTTCCAGTGTATCTATTCCCGTAAGATCCAGTCTGTTTTCAGAAAGTTCTTTCAGGTGGCGGAAAATAACATCATCGGTAACGTGTTCTTTGTTATATACGTTATAAGACTTCTTCATATTATTGGCAATCACCTCAATCAGGGCTTCTTTTTCGTCTCCCTGTTCCAGTCCGATTGCTTTTTCTATTAATTGAAGAATACTTTTCCCGTAGAATTTGAAATCACCCTGAAGTTTAGGGTATTCCATTCTTTTAGGCCGCTCTGCCAGCTGTTCCCTTGTAGGGAAAGGGTATGGCGAATCTACGTCAAGGTCGTAATCGGCAAGAATGAAAAGATGATCCCAAAGTTTATGCTTATAGTTTTCTTCGTCGCGAAGCTGTGGGTTTCTCTGACCCATAAAATCAATGATGCCCATTGCCATCTCGCTTCTCTCTTCTTTTGAAGGAAGCTCTTTGCAACGTTCAACCAACAGTTGTATGATTCTGCCATATTCCGGCAGTTGAAGCTTATTTTTTTGGGTGTTGTATTCCATAGTATGCAAATATATGGATTAATAGAAAAATTGTACCGAAAATCTTTAAAGTTTATCAATTTTTAATGATGTTTTAAATAAGAATTTATGATGATAATAAAAATTATTTCACAATCACTTGAAATTATTTTAATAAAATTGTAATTTAGGTAACACTTTAATAATCAAAAAATAAGATATGAAAAAAACTCAATTTTTACTTTTAGCACTGGCCTTAGGCTTTGTTTTTTCATGCCGGGAGAATAATGGAATTGCAGATGATACTTCGGTTCAGAAAGAAGTTCACAATAAAACCGTACATGTAACCCATCATGACGGACGGCCTTTCAGTACCGGAAATTCTCCCTATGCAAAATTTGTTGCCGGTCCGGGCGGAAGTGTTCTCATGCAGGGATTTTATTGGGATGTACCGGATGGAGGAAACTGGTGGAATACCGTAAAAGGAAAACTGACCGATTGGTCGAATGCCGGAATTGGTGCCGTATGGCTTCCTCCCGCATCAAAAGCACAGAATGGTGCATATTCAATGGGATATGATCCTACTGATTATTATGATTTCGGAAATTACAATCAAAACGGAAGTATTGAAACGCGTTTTGGATCCAGGACAGAGCTCGAAGCGTTGATCACAAAAGCCCACGCAGAAAATATGCAGGTATATGCGGATATTGTCATTAACCATAACAGCGGCGGCCAGTCGGAGTATAATCCCTATGTAGGTTCAAATACCTGGACCAATTTTTCGGGTGTTGCTTCAGGAAAGTTTCCAAGAAGCTATAACGATTTTTATAAAAATTCTTACGGAAATAATGATGAAGGTGCTTTCGGAGGCTTCCCAGACTTATGCCACGCCAATCCGTATGTTCAGGACTGGCTTTGGGGAAGGGATGATTCTATCGGAAAATATTATAAAAATATTATGAAATTTGATGGCTGGAGATTCGATTATGTGAAAGGTTTCGGACCTTGGGTGGTTAATACATGGAATTCCAATGTCGGCGGATTTTCTGTAGGTGAGCTGTGGGACTCTAATGTGAATACACTTGAATGGTGGGCTAATAATGCTAATAGTTCAGTGTTTGATTTTGCCGCCTATTATAAAATGGATGATGCATTCGACAATGGGAATCTGAATGTTTTGAATGATGATATGATGTGGAAACGAAATCCTTTTAAAGCAGTGACGTTCGTTGCCAATCATGATACGGATATTATCTACAATAAAATGCTGGCTTATGCTTATATTTTAACGCATGAAGGATATCCTACAATCTTCTACAGAGATTATGAAGAATGGCTGAATAAAGAAAGATTAAACAATCTCATCTGGATTCACAATAATAAAGCAACGGGAACAACATCTATTCTGTATACCGATAATGATGAATATATCGCAAGGAGAAACGGGTATAACGGAAATCCGGGACTGGTAGTGTACATCAATAATTCTTCAAGCTGGCAGGAACGCTGGATACAGACCAACTGGGCCAGTCAGCAGATTAAAGATTTTACCGGCAGCTCAAGCTGGTACCCGACAACGCAGTCTGATAAATGGGTGAAAATCCAATGTGCACCGAAGTCGTATTCCGTTTGGTCTTTGAATCAATAATATCTAAAAAATGAAGACTGTTTCACAGGAAGCAGTCTTTATTTTTAAGCTTATATTTATTCTAAAACTTTAAACCTGAATAAATTTGGCCCGCTGATGCGGAGTCGGTAAATAACATTTCTGATTGGCAAGTTTCATTCTGTTTTTAGAAACGATATCATACATTTTATCGCTTAAAAAGGAAGGAATAATTTTTCCTAAAACCGAAAATCTGTAAATACCCCCCAGAAGATTAGCAATTTTTAAAACAGCTTTGGATTTCTCAAGATAATATTGGCCGGGTTTCCATAGATACATAGTATTGAAAACTTTTGTATTCAGCCCTCTTTCAGATAGGAATTTTTGGCCAAAATCAGATTGAAGGGAAGCAAACATGAACTGGTCTTTTTTATCTCGTTCCAGAATCCATTGTACCCAGAAATTGCATACTCCGCAATCGCCGTCAAAAAATACGATGTGTTTGTTTTCCCAGTTTTCTTCCATGATGTTAAGATTTAATAAAACATTTTCCTTTCCGTTTCCGTTTTCTCTCTTTTAAAATAATCTATCAGAATCTTTCTCTGTTCATCACTTAACTTTGCATTTTGATGTCCTATAAAATAGGAATCAAGTGGCATCTCTTTGCTTTCAACCATTTCTATGCATTCCTGCAATTTATGTGCCTGATCTTTTTGCTCATACATCGCAAACGTAGAAAAATTAAGTTCTTTCCGTCCTTCATCAATATGATTTTTCATAATCCAGGAAGCCGGCGCTATATTGGAATACCAAGGATACGTGGTTTCATTAGAATGACAGTCATAGCACGAAACTTTAATCAGTTTGGCAATTTCGGGCTGTGTATTTTTTATTTTTAAAAAATCCATTCCGGGAGTAGGTGCAGGATTGGTCTTGTCGATAGGAAAGAACTGGATAATAATAAATGCTACCAGGATAACAGTTAAAACTTTTTTCATATTTCAATGTTTAAGAATAAATAAATGTACCATAAAATTTTTAATTTTATGCGTAATCAATCTTTGAAATATTTAAATTTAAAAAGTAATTTATTTTTCTTCTGTCTGAATTTAAACCTATTATAAATATATTTCTGATTAATTCTTAAATTTAACAGTAATCAAAATAAATACTTATATAATCGCTTTTAACTATCATAAAAATATTATTAATAGATTATATTGATTGAAAAACTTGCGTAAGTTTGTTTCAGCGATAATTAATAAATCAACATAAAATTAAACGACAATGGAAAAAGATTTGAATGACATCAGTAAATGCCCGTTTCACAACGGATCTATGAAAAAAGAAAACGTTGCCGGCGGAGGCACTAAAAATTCAGACTGGTGGCCGGATCAGCTGAAAGTAGATATTCTTCGACAGCATTCATCATTATCCAATCCGATGGATAAAGATTTTGATTATGCAGCAGAATTTAATAGTCTGGATCTTGAAGCAGTAAAAAAAGACCTTCATGATTTAATGACGGATTCGCAGGAATGGTGGCCTGCGGATTTTGGACATTACGGTCCTTTGTTTATCCGTATGGCATGGCACAGTGCCGGGACATATCGTGTAGGAGACGGAAGAGGGGGTGCCGGCGCAGGGCAGCAACGTTTTGCACCGCTGAACAGCTGGCCGGATAATGTGAATTTAGATAAAGCAAGAAGGCTGCTTTGGCCGATCAAACAAAAATATGGTAAGAAAATTTCCTGGGCAGATCTTATGATTCTTACGGGAAATGTAGCCCTGGAATCTATGGGCTTTAAAACGTTTGGGTTTGCGGGCGGTCGTGAAGATGTTTGGGAACCGGATATGGATGTTTACTGGGGGGCTGAAAAAACATGGCTCGGCGGTGATCTTCGGTATGCCCACGGTTCAGACGGGGTGGTTGAAAGTCGCGGAGTACTGCCCACCGATGACGATGCAGACGGTGATATCCACACAAGAAATCTGGAAAAGCCTCTGGCTGCAGTACAAATGGGACTCATTTATGTAAATCCTGAAGGTCCGGACGGAAACCCGGATCCTATAGCAGCGGCAAAAGATATCCGTGATACTTTTGGAAGAATGGCAATGAATGATGAAGAGACGGTAGCCCTCATCGCCGGAGGTCATACTTTCGGAAAAACACACGGGGCAGGACCGGCAGATCATGTAGGAAAAGAGCCGGAAGCAGAAAGTATTGAAGCACAGGGATTCGGATGGAACAGTACTTACAATTCCGGAAAGGGAAGAGATGCAATCTCCAGCGGCCTTGAAGTTACCTGGACTGAAACCCCTACCCAATGGAGCAATAACTTTTTCAAAAACCTTTTTGAAAACGAATGGGAGCTCACCAAAAGTCCTGCCGGTGCTCATCAGTGGGTTGCGAAAAACGGCAGCGAAACCATCCCGGATGCTTTTGATCCTGATAAAAAGCACAGACCAACCATGCTTACAACAGATCTTTCCCTGAAATTTGATCCGGAATATGAAAAAATTTCAAGAAGATTTTACGAAAACCCTGACGCTTTTGCTGATGCATTCGCAAGAGCATGGTTTAAACTTACTCATAGAGATATGGGCCCGAGAGCCCGTTATCTCGGACCTGATGTTCCTTCTGAAGAACTCATCTGGCAAGATCCAATCCCTGCAGTAGATCATGTACTTATTCATAATTCTGACGTTGAAGCATTGAAATCTAAAATCCTTAATTCCGGATTAAATATTTCAGAACTGGTGTCAACAGCCTGGGCTTCCGCATCAACGTTCAGAGGGAGCGATAAAAGAGGAGGGGCCAATGGGGCGAGAATTCGTCTGGCGCCTCAGAAAGACTGGGAAGTCAATAATCCTGCTCGGTTGCAAAAAGTTTTAAGTACTTTGGAAAATATTCAGAAAGAATTTAATGAAAATCAGACCGGAGGCAAAAAAGTTTCATTAGCAGATCTCATTGTCCTTGCAGGAAGTGCAGCGGTTGAAAAAGCAGCAAAAGATGCAGGATATACGATCATTGTTCCGTTTTCACCGGGAAGAGCCGATGCTTCACAGGAACAGACTGACGTAGAATCCATGCAGTTTTTGGAACCTTTGGCTGATGGATTCAGAAATTATTTAAAGAAAAAATTCTCCGTTTCCACAGAATCTTTATTGATTGATAAGGCACAATTATTAACGCTTACTGCTCCTGAGCTTACAGTTTTAATAGGAGGAATGCGTGCTCTGAATACTAATTTTGACGGTTCTCAACATGGCGTTTTCACCCAAAGACCGGGAACACTTACCAATGATTTCTTTGTCAATCTTCTGGACATGAATACGAAGTGGAAATCGGTTTCCGATGATAATGAGCTGTATCAGGGGACAGATCGCAAAACAGGAGAGAATAAATGGACGGCGACACGGGCAGATCTTGTTTTCGGATCTAATTCTGAGCTAAGAGCTATTGCTGAAGTGTACGCAAGTTCAGATACTCATGAAAAATTTGTAAATGATTTTGTTTCCGCATGGGTGAAAGTAATGAACCTGGATCGCTTTGATCTTTTTTAATTTAACATCATTATAAAATTGATAAAAGACAGTTAAGAAATGAACTGTCTTTTTTTATTGATTACAATAATTATTTTATTTCCAACAACTGTTTCGGCTTGATCAATCAGTTTTAAATTGGAAATTTACTTTAATAAAAAAAGCCTTGTAATTTAAATAATTAACAAGGCTTTCCGTAGACCCACAGGGATTCGAACCCCAGATGACTGAACCAAAATCAGTAGTGTTACCGCTACACCATGGGTCTGTATTTCTATGTCGCGAAATTATATAAATTATTTTAAAAATAAAAATGAAATGGTGAATATTTCCGGGAAACAGTCGTTTTTTTACTGATATTCAAAGAATTATTTTTCCTAAAATTTACATAGATGTATTGCAATAAAACCTTCATTTAAATTAAAACTGTATCTTTGCAAAAAAAAATTGGGCTCCAAAGGTTGGAGAAACCCATTAATAACCTGTCCTGAGCCTATCTCAGGATTATTAAACATTTTTTTATGTCGAATATAGTCGCGATCGTTGGGCGCCCCAACGTAGGAAAATCCACGTTATTTAATCGTTTATTAGAAAGAAGGGAAGCTATTGTAGATTCTACTGCAGGGGTTACCAGAGACCGTCATTACGGAAAATCCGACTGGAATGGGGTGGATTTTACCGTAATCGATACCGGTGGGTATGATGTAGGAACCGATGATATCTTTGAAGAAGAAATCCGTAAACAGGTACAGCTGGCTGTGGATGAAGCTACTTCTATTATTTTTATGATGAACGTGGAAGACGGGCTTACTGATACAGACTACGAAATTTACAGGCTTTTAAGAAGATCAAACAAGCCCATTTATATTGTCATCAATAAAGTAGATTCTTCAAAAGAAGAACTTCCGGCAACGGAATTTTATCAGCTGGGAATCGATAAATATTATACCTTGTCTTCTGCAACAGGTTCCGGAACGGGAGATTTGCTGGATGATGTTGTAAGAGATTTTCCGACTACAGAATACAAAGACCCTTTTGAAGGCCTTCCTAAAATTACCATCGCAGGACGTCCGAATGTAGGGAAATCTACCCTTACGAATGCCTTGCTGGATGTGGAAAGAAATATCGTTACTGATATTGCAGGAACAACAAGAGACAGTATCCAGACGCTTTACAATAAATTCGGACACGAATTTGTACTGGTAGATACCGCAGGAATGCGTAAAAAATCTAAAGTAAATGAAGACCTGGAGTTTTATTCTGTAATGCGTTCCATCCGTTCCATAGAATTTTCAGATGTGGTGATTATCATGGTGGATGCTACCCAGGGTTGGGAATCTCAGGATATGAACATCTTCAGTCTTGCGCAGAAAAACAGGAAAGGAATTGTGATTCTGGTGAATAAATGGGATCTTATTGAAGATAAGCAGACCAACACCATGCGTGATTTTGAAAAACAAATCAAAGATAAGATCGGTCAGTTTCAGGACATTCCAATTTTGTTTACATCGGCATTAACCAAGCAGCGAATCCTGAAAGCGGTTGAAGTAGCCATGCAGGTGTACGAAGACCGTAAGAAAAAGATCAAAACTTCAAAATTAAACGAAGTTATGCTTCCGATTTTTGAGGGAACACCTCCACCGGCAAATAAAGGAAAATATATCAAGATCAAATATTGTGTGCAGCTTCCTACGCCGTCACCGCAGTTTGTTTTCTTCTGCAACCTGCCACAGTATGTAAAAGAACCATACAAGAGATTTACTGAAAATCAGCTGAGAAAAGAATTCGGGTTTACCGGAGTTCCTATTGAAGTGTATTTCAGACAAAAATAAATGACCATCCCTTTCAGATTTTTTTGAAAGGGATTTTATTCTTAATTATTCATATTTTAGATAAAATTTTCCCCGATAATGAATACAGTTGTACTATCAGAACAGTTTTCTTTGGTTAATTCATGGATTAACGAGCTCAGGAATGTCAATATTCAGCATGACAGGATGAGGTTTCGCAGGAATATGGAAAGGATTGGAGAAATCGCAGCCTTTGAAATTAGTAAAAACCTGGAACAGAAGGAAATTGAAATTCAGACGCCACTGGATACAATCAGGGTTAAAGAAATTGCTGTTCAGCCGGTTATTACAACAATCTTGAGAGCCGGAGTTCCTCTGTTTGAAGGAATGCTGAATTATTTTGATAAAGCCGACTGCGGTTTTGTGGCGGCTTACAGAAAACACGATGCCAATGATTATTTCTCTATCAAACAGGATTATTTAACATGTCCTGATATCGAAGGCAGGCCTTTGATTGTCGGCGATCCTATGCTGGCTACCGGAGCGTCTTTAATTGAAGCGATCAAAGATTTGTTGACTCACGGAAATCCCAGTCAGTTGCATATTGTAGCAGCAATTGCTTCAAAACAGGGAGTTGAAACCATAGAAAAAGCTTATCCTGAAGCAAAAATTTGGGTTGGCGCTATTGATGAACATCTTACTTCAAAGGGATATATTACACCGGGTTTGGGGGATGCCGGAGATCTTAGCTACGGAGAAAAATTACAGAGATAAAGTCCAGAAATCTTTCATAATGGTAAGTAAAAGGTCGATTCTTATTTTATCCAGCGGATGTTTTGTGTCCGGAAGTACGACCAGTCTTGCATCTGGGATGCTTCTGTAAACCTCTATACTTTCTTCAAGTGTTATCATGTTATCCTGATCTCCTACCATAATCTGCACGGGAATATTTATCATTGAAAGGTTATTTTTTAAAGGAGGGTTCTTGCCTAAAAAAACCATCAGATCGGCGATGGAATGCAATAGCTGTTTCCATTTTTTTCCGTGCTGTGCTTCCAGAAGTCCTGCGTATTTGGGAACCTTTTCGGCAATGGTTTCAGGATCTAACATTTTACTTTCCCGTAATGCCTGTTCTTCCGTCCAGTTGAATTTTGTTCCCATTGTTATCACAGAATTCAGTCTTTCAGGGTACTGTGCAGCGTAGCAAAGGGCTACGTAACCGCCCATGCTGTGTCCGAAAATATAAATATCATGAAGATTATTTTTTTCGATGAATTCTTTCAGCTCATGCGTGTATTTTTCAATGCTGATTCCGTCTTCCGGAATTTCAGAAGTTCCGTGCCCCGAGAACAGAGGGGTATGAATGGAAAAATATTTTGAAAGCTCCGGTTTGAAAGGCTCAAAGATTTGGCTATGTCCTAAAGCGCCGTGAAGTAAAATAAGATTCAGCATGGTGATTGTTTTTCGGAAAATTACTAAATTTATTGTATTGATTATATGAAAAATTCCATGTTGAAAGAAAATTTCAATGTAATTTATTCATCATTTAATCTCTTTACATTTCCGATAAGCCCGGGTCGTAGACGCCAAAACAATCTCTTACCGTTTATCCAGATCGAGTCGTTGTCATCAATTTTCCAGTCTGCAAAGTCAGCCCAATAAAAAAGTCCGTTAACTTTCATTAACGTTACATCATGAATAACTGCATTTGTATCTTTATCAAAAGGTTTGAAATTAAAATGTACAATATCCTCAAATTTTAATTCTAAAACTGTTATTGGAGAAAATTGTCGCTGAAATAGTAATGATGCAGTGAGTTTATTTTCAAAGTGCATCGCGAGTTTTTCGTCGATATATTCCTTTGTAGTAATATAAATATCACGCAGACAGCTATCATGAAAATAACCATAGCTCTCCAAAAGTGTATTGATGTCTTTCTGATCTTTTATTTCTTTCCACATAAGTTTTGTTATATACAGTTACTATTAGCTCAAATATACGAAGTTTCATACTGCAACAATTTGGAAACTTAAATCATACCGCTACACATCCATCGCCATCACCAGTACGTTTACCGTATTATTACCCGCTTTGAGAATTTCCCATGCGATAGAAGCAATCGTATTTCCCGTTGTGTATACGTCATCAATAAGAAGTATATTTTTTTGAGTTATGCTTTTTGTAACAGAAAATACATTTTCCGACTTTAACCGGTTCTGTTTATCTTTTAGGGCCTGTGCTTTTGAGTACTGATTTCTTCTGATTACATCATGATCAAATGGAATTCCGTAAAATGCAGAAAGTTTTTCAGTAAATACATGAAGCTGGTTGTACCCTCGTTCTTTCAACTTTTTGGGATGCAGCGGAACGGAAACCATCAAATCTGGCTTTTGATCTTTAAAATCAAGTCGGGTAGTGGTCCATTCTGCCAATATTTCTCCTGCTTTTTCCCTGCTTTTGTATTTTAATTCATGAATGATTTTTCTGCTGAGATTTTCTTTTCCAAACTGCATCAAAGCAAAGGTATTTTCAACAGGAAAAAGAAGCCTGCATCTTTCTTTAATTAAATTATCATCAAAATAACCGGAATGGATAAAGTCAATACGGCCGAAACACAGCTCACAAACCAGAAGATCAGCCGATATAATACAATTGCAGCCCAGACAACGGTTAGGAAATAAAATATCTAAAATCATTTGTGTAATTTTCTGCTAATATACTAACTTCGGAAATTTGTTTATTTAACTAAATTTCGGCAGATTCCGTAATTTTATATTTTATTTGAATAAATACTAAAGAAATGGGTTTGATTTATGAAAAACAGGTTGTGATAACAGAAGAGCATATCGACAGGAATAACCATGTCAATAATGTTCAGTATGTAAAATGGGTGGAGGAGATAGCCGGTGAACACTGGGATTTCGTAAAGCATAAAACCAACAATCCCGAGGATATATGGATGCTCCTGGATCATCATATTCGATATAAAAAGCAGGTGTATCTCGGGGAGTTGCTTACCATAAAGACCTATCCTAAAGCCCCTGAAGGAATCAGGCAGCCCAGAAAAGTGGAATTCTACTGCAACGATCAGCTGGTGGTAGACTCATTGACGCTCTGGGTTTTCATTGATAAAGAAACGCAACGGATTATAAGACTGGAAAGTGACTGGCTGGATATTTTGTAGTTGTTCTTACAAAACCGAAACTCAAAGCAAATTCCTTATCTTTGCCCTATGATACGAATTACAAAAATTTTTACATTCGAAACAGCCCACGTGCTGTACAATTACGATGGAAAATGTAAAAATATGCATGGACATTCCTATAAACTGTTTGTAACGGTAAAAGGAAAACCAATCAATGATTTGGAACACCCTAAAAATGGGATGGTAGTAGATTTTGGAGACATTAAAAGTATCGTAAAATCTGAAATTGTAGACGTCTGGGATCATGCGGTGCTGATTAACGGACTGTCGCCGCATAAAGAACTGGGAGAAGACCTTGAAGGAAAAGGACATAAAGTAATTTACTGTACCTTCCAGCCGACCTGCGAAAACATGCTGTATGCTATTGCGGCAAAAATAAAGTCAAAACTTCCGGAAGGGATTTCTCTGGCTTATCTTAAGCTCCACGAAACGGAAAACTCCTATGGAGAATGGTTTGCGGAAGATAATCAGTAATTTAGATCAATAAATATTCAGAAGTGTTAAAGACTACCATTAACTTAGAACCTGGAAAAAAAGTATATTTTGCTTCCGATCAGCATTTCGGAGCACCGGATCCGAAGGCAAGCAAAGTGCGTGAAGAGCACTTTATCCGCTGGATGGATGAAATCAAGCATGATGCTCAGGTCTTATTTTTAATGGGAGATCTTTTTGATTTCTGGCATGAATGGAAACACGTAATTCCTAAAGGTTATGTCCGTGTGCTGGGTAAAATTGCCGAACTGAAAGACCGTGGGATTCATATTTATTTTTTTGTTGGTAACCATGACCTCTGGATGAAAGACTATCTGGAGGAAGAAATAGGATGTACCGTTTTCTATACGAAACAATATTTTGAGATGGGAGGGAAGCAGTTTCTGCTTGCTCACGGCGATGGCCTCGGGCCGGGAGATAAAGGATATAAAAGGATGAAAAAAGTTTTTACCAATCCTTTTGCACAGTGGGTTTTCAGGTGGCTTCATCCGGATATAGCCATGAAAATTGCGTTGTATATGTCTCAGAAAAATAAAATGATTTCCGGTGATGAGGATAAAGAGTTTTTAGGCGAGGATAAAGAATTTCTGATTATTTATTCTAAAGAAAAACTTAAAACACAGAAAATAGATTATTTTATTTACGGACACCGCCATCTTCCTATGGTTATGGAGCTGGACGGAAAAGCAAAATATGTCAATCTGGGAGACTGGATTTCTTACTTTACCTACGGAGTATTCGAACATGATTTTCAGCTGAAAACGTTTGAGATGAACAAAAAAAGAATTACCCCATAAAGAGGTAATTCTTTGAGCGAAACAATGTTCACTCTTGTTTTTAATCCATATTCCGGTTTTGTAATTGCAATAATCTGACCAAAATTTAAATTTTATATTAAAAAAATATTAAAAAGCTGAAATTGTTTCGTTAATCGGCTTATAGTGAAACAATAAAGTGAAAAACTTCTTTGCAGTGGATACAATATTTAACATAAAAACCGAACAGGAATTTCTGTCGGAAACGCTTAGGACTTTTCGTTATCAATATGAGAATGTTGAAATTTACAGACGTTTTGTAGATTATCTGAATATTAATCCTGATGAAGTGGATGAGCTGGCGAAAATACCGTTTCTTCCCATAGAAATGTTTAAAAATCACCAGGTTATCGATAAGAATAGTAAGGCTGATCTTTTCTTTCAAAGCTCGGGAACCACACAGATGAACCTTTCAAAACATTTTATTGCGGACGAAGGCCTGTATAAAGAGAGTATTTACAAAAGCTTTGCACAGTTTATAGGAACACCGGAAGATTATATTTTCCTCGGATTGCTGCCAAGCTATCTGGAGCGTCAGAATTCTTCCCTGATTTATATGGTTGATTATTTAATGAAAAAATCCGGAAAATCTGAAAATGGATATTTTCTTTACAATCATGAAGAGCTGTTTAAACTTTTGGATAAATTAAAAAATAAAAAAGTCATTCTTTTTGGAGTTTCCTTTGCATTGCTGGATTTTATCGACTATTGTCATTCTGAACGTAGTGAAGAATCTCTGAATTTTATGGAGAATCTCATGGTAATCGAGACCGGGGGAATGAAGGGGAGAAAAGAAGAAATGACCAAAGATGAACTCCTGAAAATTTTACAGGAAGGCTTTAAGACAGAAAAAATTTATTCCGAATATTCCATGACAGAACTTCTTTCCCAGGCCTATTCACTGGGAAATAATGAATACCGGTGTCCAAACTGGATGAAAATCATGATCAGAAATGCGGAAGATCCGTTTAATTATGAAAAGGAAGGAAGAACTGGTGCTATTAATATTATCGACCTGGCAAATGTTCATTCCTGCGCATTTATTGCAACACAGGATTTGGGAAAAATGACGGGAGATCAATTTCAGGTTCTGGGCAGAATTGATCATTCTGATATTCGTGGCTGCAGCCTGCTGGTAAGTTAGGTTTGAGCGTTTTAGGATAAGAGCTTTTAAGTATGATAAATAATAGTTGCTTATTCTGATTTATCGCAGATGATCATTGGAAAATAAAAAATAGAGTCCCGAAGGGACGGCCTATAAAAGAATAGGATGCAAATCCTATTAAAATAAATTTAAATATAATTCCGAAAGATGTACAGGGCGAAATAATCCTGTCAAATTAAAAAACATGTTAAAAATAGAAGAATTGGTACATGCATTTATTTATTCTCAATGTGATTTTGAGAAAGAAATTGTATTAACCAATCATTTTCAGGCGGATTGGGAAGCTGATATTCTGATTGTAGATCCGGAAGGTTTCAGTCATGAAATTGAGATTAAACTTTCGAAAAGCGATTTTAAAAATGATTTTAAAAAATCGTACACCAATTCCAATACCGGCGAAAAATTCCTGAAGCACGATAAAATTTCCTGCGGCGATTATGTCTGCAATGCATTCAGTTTCCTGCTTCCGATGGGAATGGTAGATCATGTTCTTATTCCGGAGCACTGTGGGATCATTGAGTTTTACCATAATGTGGATTCCTGGATTACGGAGTTTTATACCATCAGAAAACCGAAAAAAGTTCATGAAGATTCTTACTGGGCACTGAATGACAAGGATTTGTTTATTCGGAAAATGGCTCTTAATTTACTGCATCGGAAAATGGAAATTAAGGGAAAGCATGAAGAATTGATCTTTAGAAATCCTTTTGATCTTAAAAAATTAAAATAAAAATACATGTATAGAAAAATCCTGTTGTTTAGACAGGATTTTTTTGTTTGATTGAATTATTCGGGAATTACAGATTCTTTTTGAAGTAAAAATTTATAAATCAGTCCGCCGGAAACAGCTCCTGAAATCGGCGCGGCCCAGAACAGCCAAAGCTGGGAAAGTGCATTGCCCTGTACAAAGATTGCCTGAGACAGCGATCTGGCCGGATTTACCGATGTATTGGTAATTGGTATTGAAATAAGATGAATTAAGGTGAGAGCCAGTCCGATTGCGATCCCTGCAAATTTTCCGTTTGCATATTTATCGGTTGCTCCCATAATAATGATCAGGAAAAAAGCGGTCAGTAAAAATTCGGTGAGGAATGCAGCACTCATAGAGTAGCTTTTCTCAAAATAAACCGGAGCATCATAAAAGTTGGTAGCAAAAGCACCAGGTGCGGAAAAATCTGCGCCTCCTGAGCCGTTTATAATCATATACAAAGCACCGGCAGCTGCTATTGCTCCGAAACATTGGGCTAAAATGTACGGCGCAAGGTCACGGGCTGAGAATCTTCCTCCGGCCATCAATCCGAAACTTACAGCCGGATTAAAATGTCCACCCGAAATATGCCCTACCGAATAAGCCATTGTAAGAACGGTAAGTCCGAAAGCAAGAGATACTCCTAAAAGTAAAATCCCCACTTGCCCGTTAGCAGAAGGTGCAATTTGGGAAGCAAATACTGCACTGCCACAACCTCCGAATACGAGCCAGAATGTGCCGAAAAATTCAGCGAAAATTTTTTTCATCATATCTGTTTTTTTTTAATGTAATCAAATGTATAATTTATATATCGAAATAAAAAGTAATTTTAAGTAGGATTAATTTGATAAATAATTGAAATAAAAACAAATTTTACACTTTTTATTTAATTTTTTTGAGGTATTTGAAATGTAAAATTATTATGGGATTTTAATAATAAAGGATAATTCATTATTTTTAGTTTGATAATTAAAACATTTTTAATGAAAAAGTTTTTATACCTGGCAATTGCTTTCTTTATTCAGGGGATTTATTATGCTCAGGAAATCAAAAAAAAATTACCATGCTATGATCTTACGGAAGTTTTGAAAGTAGAGCCTACTTTACTTTATAAACCTCATTTGGATGCTTCTAAAAGTTTCGGAATTAAGATTCTGAATGATTCAAAAGCGGTTCAGAAATACATCAACAATGGGAAATTTCACAAAATCAACAAATCAGGAAAGGGGTACCGGGTGCAAAAACTTGATTACAGCAGGGCCTGGATGGTCTCCAAAGGAAAGCTGATGCTGGAAAGAATAGGGTCGCGGTTCAGCAAAGAAACAAAAGGAAATGCATTTACGGTTTCATCCATTACAAGAACGCTCGAAGATCAGTGCAGATTAAGAAAAGTTAATACAAATGCCTCTTTGGGGATTAGTTCTCACAATTACGGTAACTCTTTTGATATCTCTTATGTCCGTTTTAATGGGGTTTTACGGAGTAATCCCACCCTTGAAGCGTCTCTGGAAAAGGTTTTGAAATATTATTATAATGCAGGACGAATTTACTATATTAAAGAAAGACAGCAAAGTTGTTTTCATATTACGGTTAAGAATTATTAATTAGTTTTCTAATATATGTGATATACTTGCACAGATAATTTAGTTTCTATAATTTTATGGCACTTTAAAAACCGTGAAATATGAATATATTCAACAGAGATCAATTTGATGTAGCCGTTGCAGAATGGACAAACTGCTGCGCAGATTATCAGAAAATCCAAAGCCTTATTCCACCCAATTATGTGTTTACTTTTGATTCGGAGCAGGTAACCTGGCTGAAGAACTATAATGATTACAACGAATTTTGCGCGGAAATAGGGGTTTTCAATGGCCAGCTGGTAGCTATTTTATGCCCTATGGATGCAAATGGGCAGAAGCTTATTGTAGACGCATTCCCTTATAGTATCCTGAGTGAACTTGACGGAGATCTGAGATTGGTAGAAACTGAGCAGTACAAGGTTATTAAAAATGCCGTCCTGTCAAAGGACCTGCAGAGAATTGATTATGATTCTGATACCTATTTCCCGATTTCCAACAAGCCTATGCTGGAGCAGGATGTGGCTCTTGAAGCAATAGAATCATGGAGAAATGACTCAATGACGTGGTTTTACAGAGAATGTTCTGAGTTTAAAGGAAGCAGGATTTTCAGAAAGTTCTATGTGCCGTCAGAAGATCTTATTGCTTCCAAGCCGGGACTTTATAAAATCGTATGCTCATTCGGACTGAAATTCTCACAAGTGTATCAGAGAGTACTGCCAACCCTTATTTTTATTTCATTTTATCAGGATCTGCAAAATTCGGGAAGTATAGACAGTACTGCTAATACATACGACTGGTCTCAGCCTTGTCCGCCTCTGTGCCCTTTTAATTATAATAACTAAACTTACTGTGGATACCTACAAAGTAATACTTTATCTTAATAATAGTTTACTTTTCATTTGTGCTGTTATAGGACTTGTCCGGTACAAATTTTTTAAAAATACAGAAAAATGGTATGCTTACTATATCATTTTTCTTTTTTTGATAGAAGCTGTTGTTAAACTCTGCCTTTATGTTTTTAACCTGAGAGACGTTAATTTTGTCTTTCCTTTCTATGTTGCGGGAGAGCTGTTGCTATTGGGGATTTTATATATAAGAAAGCTTAATATGTCGGTCTACTGGTATATTCCCGTAGTTCTTCTTGCGGCTTTATTCTTTACAGATTCTCAAATGCTCACCTCAGACGTAAAAAAAGTGATCTCCAATATAGTTGTCATCTGCTTTGCAGGTTATGCTTTACTTACTGAAATTAAGAGCAGTAAAATTAATGGCAGGTTTATGATTGCAGATAGTTTCATCTTCCTCTATTATGCATTGTCTGTTTTTTTATTTTTCCTTTTAAGACAGCTTTCAGATCTCGGAAAAGAAGAAGCCAATATGATCTGGAGTATTAATAACATACTCAGCAGTTTTTTATATATATCAATAATTTATACCTTTTTAAGATTAAAGAAATAACGCTCAATATTACCTTTTTTATTACGTTAATTGTCGTCCTGGTAATTATCATGTCCTTTATTTTGCTTGCATACAGAAGCTTTATTAAAAGAATAATTGAAGAAAAAAACGTACAGCATGAAGCTGAAGTTCTGCATCAGAAAAACCTTGTCCTCGAAAATATAAAAGCCCAGGAATCTGAAAGAAAAAGAATTGCGGTAATGATTCATGATGATATCGGAAACAGGCTTAATATTTTATCATTATGGCTTAATAATCTTGATACGAAAGGAGATGAGCTTATCAGGAAAAACATCACTACCCAGATGTCCTCGCTTATAGATTCTGCGCGAAGCATCTCACATTCATTATATCCGGTAAACCTGGAAACTGTAGGACTGGTTTTATATATCGAAGAATTGATTGCCAATTTATCAGGAAGAATAAATATTTCCCTGAATGTAAGCCCGAAATTTCAGAAAAAAGATATTTTCATAGAAGTTCAGCTTTACAGAATCATTCAGGAATTTACCACCAATGTTCTCAAACATTCGGAAGCATCAAGAGTCTGGATCTATATCAAAGATAATCAGAACAATCTTGCAGTAGTAATTTCTGATAACGGCGAAAGTTTTGAATATGAAGATGTTAAAAAAGGAATGGGGATTAAAAATATAGAATCCAGAATAAAATCCATGAACGCGGTTCACAAATGGAAAAACGTGTTAGGTAAAGGAAGCCGGCTAATTATTAAAATTCCGTACACCAATGAATTCTCAAATCAAAGTAGCATTAATTGACGACGAACAGCTCATCCTGGAAGGGGTGAAAATGCTGCTCTCTTCCGAACAGAATATTTCCGTAGGATTTACTTCCAACAACGGACCGGATTTTCTCGATTTGCTGGAAAAAACTTCAGAAGAAGACTTTCCGGATATCGCTTTGGTAGATGTTCAGATGCAGCCCATGAACGGCTTTGAGCTCGTAGAAATTCTTAAAGAAAAATATCCCGGCTTAAAGATCATTATCCTCTCCTCCCACTATAAAACAACAATTCTGGGATACATGGTAAAACTGGGAGTTTCTGCTTTTTTACCTAAAAATTCAAACCGGGAAGCTTTTATAGAAGCCATTACCATGGTATATAGAAATGGAATCTTTTTTACACCGGAAGATCATCAGATGATCTTTTCCTACATGAACAGTCCTACCAAAAAAAGAACACTTTTTGAAATGGATGATGAATTATCCGACCGTGAAAAAGATGTGGTGAAACTCATCTGTCAGGAATGTACAAATAATGAGATTGCCGAAAAACTATTCATCAGCCCGAGAACCGTAGAAAGCCACAGACAGAGAATTGTAGAAAAAATAGGCGCAAAAAACACCGTTGGAATTGTTATTTATGCCATTATTAATAATATTCACCCTTTAGAAAGAATATGATTCCGTAGAAATACGGAATTTTTTATTTGGTATTTTATACTCTATAATGCCGGTTTATTTCATCGTTACTTTGATGAATTCACTTTGCCAAAGTTGAAAATCTTTGCCAAAGTTTAAATAAAACTACAAAGTGACATGAAAAGCAACATCATCTCCGTTGGAATTTTTTTTGACGGAACCGGAAACAACGGGATTAATGCAACCTCTCCCGAAAAACCTCCGAAAAACAATGAAAGCTATTACGGAAATAGGACCAATATTTATAAATTATTTCAACTCTTTAACGGGGAGGAGAAAATTTACATAGAAGGCATCGGAACAGTTACGCAGAAGGAAGACAGTGATTTTGCCATGGCAATCTGTAAAAATCCTGCAGGACAGAACGGCTATTCGTCTGATGACAAGCTGCAGAAAGCATTCGCTTATTTCAGAAATATAATCTCTGATCGTAATCATCATTATGAATTGTATGTTTACGGATTTAGCAGAGGAGCCATGCTCGCCAGAAATTTCTGCCACGAGCTGCTGAAAGCCGATACTGAATTCGTAGAAAATATCAGTGTGAAATTTCTAGGCATTTTCGATACGGTAGAATCTGCACCCTTTAATGATTATAATGTCATGGTGCATCCCGCCGTGCAACGTGCGTTTCAAATCTGCGCCGTCAATGAATGTCGTTTTTTCTTTCCTTTAACTGGTTTTTTTGAAGATTCCGGGTTAATGGAAGATAAAATATGCGAAAATACAATCTGGAAAGAAATATTTGTTCCCGGTGCTCATGCAGATATCGGAGGAGGATATCTGGAAGGTCCCCAGTCTGTTTACATATCTCCGAATTTTTTACTTGAAGGGGAATTGAACAGCTATATTCAGAATATCAGAACAACGGCAGCTGACGCTGAAGGAAATAAAATATGGGATCATATTCTCGGAGATTATAAAGTAGATCCGGGAGAAGTTTTTTGCCAGGCTTACATTTCAAGGGATCTTGTTTTTAATGAGCTTTCTAAAGTATACGGTAAACTTATGCTGAAAGAATCGAATGCTGAAAAAAAGGTTTTTAATACTGAATTTGATGATTCCGATTTTTTAATTAACCCCGAAAAGCATCCTTACCTGATCCGGCTTTCAGAAGAACTGGAGAGCTACACAGAAAAACTTTCGCCGGAATTGAAACCCGTTTACAATTATAGAACACTTGCAGACTATACTCATATTTCAGCCAATTTCGGATTATATCATCCTGCAATTCCAAGAAATTCATCAAAAGAAGACCTTACGGAATTCATTAACAACGGTTTGAATGTACCGGGGAATTCAGATGATCAGTTTACCGCAAACCCGTCAAAACTCCAGGTAGAAATACATCATATCGAAGATTCTGTTGTGGATTACGCATACGGTACCAATATTCCTAATAATGACAATTGGAACCGGACTATATTGATTAAGGAAAATTTATACAATAAATGTTAGTACTTTTTCAGTTTTAAATTTAGGTGTGGAGCTGTCCTGGTAAGGCAGCTCTTTTTTATTCCTGCCCTTAAGAAGTCTTTTTAAGATTCAGATTCATAAGAAGTTATTTTTCTTACCCCAGTTCTTTTATTTTCCGTATTTTTGCACCCGGAAATTTATTATTCACTATTAATCATTATTTAGCATGCTTTCGGTTCAAGGTTTAGGATTACATCATTCGGGAACATATTTGTTTCAAAACGTCAATTTCACGATTAAAAAGGATGATAAAATCGGTTTGGTTGGTAAAAATGGAGCGGGAAAATCCACTTTATTGAAGATGCTTTCAGGCGAAATCAATTTCTATGAAGGAAATGTAGTGCCTGAAGGAAATGTCACAATCGGTTTTCTGAAGCAGGATCTTGATTTTGTGAAAGGAAGAACCGTTTGGGCAGAAACCATGCAGGCTTTTGAGCAGATCAATGCCTGGAAGAATGAACTTGAAGAAGTGAATCATCAGATGGCTACAAGAACCGACTACGAAAGCGATTCTTACACCGATCTGATCAATAAAATGACCGAACTGAATGATCTTCTGATGAACCATGATGCCTATAATTTGGAAGGTGACATGGAGAAAGTATTGTTCGGGCTTGGTTTTAAAGCAGATGATTTTCAGAAAATTACCGATGAATTTTCCGGAGGATGGAGAATGAGAATCGAGCTGGCAAAACTGCTTCTGCAAAAGAATGACATTATGCTTCTCGATGAGCCTACCAACCACCTTGATATGGAATCCATCATGTGGCTGGAAAACTTCTTAAAAGATTATCCGGGAGCCATCGTTCTGGTAAGTCACGATAAACAGTTTATGACCGCAGTCTGCAACCGTACTTTTGATATCAACAATAAAAAGGTTGATGATTATAAAGCCAATTATTCCAAATACTTGGTAATGCGTGAAGACCGCCGTGAAAAATTGATTCAGGCTAAAAAGAATCAGGATGCAGAGATCAAGCAGATGGAAGACAATATTAATAAGTTCCGTGCAAGTGCTACGAAGGCATCTTTCGCACAGTCGCTTATCAAAAAATTAGACAAAATCGAGCGAATCGAAGTGGATAATGAAGACGTCTCTAAATTCAACATTCGCTTCGTACAATCCGTAGTTCCCGGAAAAGTAATTTTTGAAGCTCAAAAACTCGGAAAAGCTTATGGTGAGAAGCAGATTTTTGATGATGTGGATTTTATTGTTCAGAGAGGAGACAGAATTGCACTTCTTGGACAGAACGGACAGGGAAAAACAACGCTGGCAAAAATTCTTGCCGGAGATATCAAAGATTATTCAGGAACGTGGAATCTCGGGCATAATGTAAATATTGGTTATTTCGCCCAGAATCAGGAGGAAGTTTTAACCCCGAATAAAACCGTTCAGGAAGAAGCGGAAGACGCTGCCACAGAAGAAACCAGACCAAGAGTCCGCGATTTATTAGGATCTTTCCTTTTCCAGGGGGAAGCGGTGAATAAAAAAACGAAAGTACTTTCCGGAGGGGAAAGAAACCGTCTGGCTCTTTGTAAATTATTGTTGCGTCCGTTCAATACACTGATCATGGACGAACCTACGAACCACCTTGATATTCAGTCTAAAGAAATTATTAAACTGGCGCTTCAGAAATTTGAAGGAACGTTAATTGTAATCTCTCACGACCGGGAATTCCTGCAGGGACTTTGTGATAAAATTTATGAATTCCGCGATGGTAAAATGAAAGAATTCTTAGGAGATATCAATGAATATCTTGAATTCAGACAAAAAGAATCGATCCGCGAAATTTCTGCAGAAAAAGCAAAACTTCACAACGAAGTTCCTAAAGTTGAGGAAAAAAAGCCTGAAGAAAAACCAGCTTCCAATAATCAATCAAATGTAATCGTAAGCAAAGAGCAGAAAAATATTCAGAATAAGCTGAAAAAAGTGGAAGATAAAATTACCGAGCTTGAAACTAAAGTTGAAGAATTTGAAGCTTCATTTACCAAAGAAAATCCTTCTGAAGAAACACTGGAACAATATAATAAAACAAAAGAAGATCTCGATCTTGCACTCCAGGAGTGGGAATATTTGGGTACGCAGCTGAACTGATTTCCAAGAGTTATATTAGATACACCTTATAGGTTTCAAAACCTATAAGGTTTTAATACAGTTTGTAACAAAATTTCAATTCACTCTACTTATCAATCAGAATATTTTAAGAAAACTTTAATCCTACTTTTTAATTTATTTTTATAATTTTGAAGCATGATTTTTAAAGAAAGCAGAAATCTCAGGAATTTTCTTTCCAAACTGTTGTTTGGGATTTACTTTCTTGCGCTGTTTTCTCAGAATTTTCACAGCCACAGCTCTGAAGATGTTTTTAAAAATTTCAACTTTAAAAAATCAGAAAATACCATTACCAAAAATATAGCGAAGGAAAAAGCAGCAGACTGTCTTGCCTGTCATTTCTTAGCCACCGGACATACTTTAGTTCCTGAAGAATTTAATTTCTTTTTTGAAAATTACACGCATGAAGTAAAGCAGATTATTGCGGTTCAGGAAAAAATATGGTCTCAGACTAAATTTACCTTTCAGCTTCGCGGTCCGCCCGCAATTTCATAATTCATAGATTCTTTCCGGATTTTTTTACCTTAAATTTTAGAATTTAAATATTTCTTAATGAAAATATAATCATTAAGAGATAGTTAGGTTATTAATAATATCAGGTTTAATACATTGATTAATAATCGGCTAACATGATTAATTAATCTCATTTAAAAAGATCCTATCAACAAATTTTTTACGAAAAAAGTACCTGAAAAAGTACGCAATCAATCTATTTAACAATGAAATTGATCTATAGTTTTATGCTTATCCTTTGCGGATTTGCATTAACGAACGCACAGCAGACTTACTCGGTAGAGGGAACTGTTCAGGATTTTCATGATAAAACCATGCTGGAAAATGCAGTAGTGAAAATCGGTGAATTTTCTGCCAAAACGGATAAAAACGGCAAATTTTCATTCAGTAAAATTCCTGCCGGGAAATATATACTCATTGCTAAACATCCTGATTGTAATGATTATACTGAAAATGTAGGAGTTACACAGGATTTGCATATAACGATTACTCTTGAACATCACGTTCAGGATATCGAAACGGTAACCATCCACGGAAGCCATAAAAGCAATGGATCCCTGGTCATTAAAACATTGGACAAGTCTGAAATTGAGAAAAATTCTTCGGATAATCTCGGAAATTTGCTCACAAAGATTTCAGGAGTAAGTGCTTTAAAAACAGGAAATAATATTTCAAAACCTATTATTCACGGACTTTACGGAAGCAGGATTTCCATTCTGAATAACGGCGTGAAACTTGCCGAGCAGGAATGGGGAGTAGAGCACGCCCCGAATGTTGATATTAATAATTTTCAGCATATTGACGTTATTAAAGGCGCCTCAGCATTAAAATACGGAAGTGATGCCATTGGCGGTGTTGTGATTATGGAGCCTGAAGTCTTTCCTAAAAAAGATACCATTAAAGGATCGGTAGGTCTTACAGGAATTTCGAACGGAAGAGGAATGGCCCTGGAAGCCGATGTTGCTAAAATCTGGAAAAACGGATGGGCGGTAAAAACCGGCGGTAGCATCAAAAAGCTGGGAGATCAGAATGCTCCTGATTATAATCTGATGAATACGGGAATGGATTTTTCTTCATTCAACTTTACCGTTCAGCATAATACGTATGAAAAAGGAATTTCATTCGATTATTATCTTACCAACCAGAATATAGGAATTTACAGAGGTTCCCACGTGGGAAACAACGAAGATTTCTATAACGCCACAGCATCAAAAATTCCTGTATATACGGGGAATTTCAGTTACGATATTGACAATCCGAGACAGGTAATTGAGCATCATATTGCAAAAGTTTCCGCGTTCAAAAGATTTGAAAATATCGGAAAGGTTTCTGCAACATACAGTTATCAGTACAATCACAGGCAGGAATACGATATCAGGAGAGGAGATCTCAAAGATATCCCTTCCCTGGATCTTGAACTGATGACCCACCAGTTTAATCTTAATGATTTGCTGGAAAGAGGAAAGTTCTCTCTGGAAACCGGAATTGATGCAAGTTTTCAGAATAATTATTCGGATCCTGCTACTAAAGCCAGACGTCTGATTCCGAATTATGATAAATATGCTGCCGGAGTATATTCTATTTTTAAATATAAAATTTCAGGCAATTTCAATGTGGAAGCGGGAGCACGTTACGATTTTACACGGTATGACGTCACAAAATGGTACGACAAAGCCGACTGGGAAAAATTGTATGCGGATATTTACCCGCAGTTTTATGTGAAAACGAATCAGAACAGGATTCTTACACGTCCCCAATTGAATTATAACAATGTTTCTTTCAATGCAGGACTGGAATATCACCCGAATTCAAGTATTAACCTGAAATTTAATTATGCTAAAGTAGGAAGGACCCCGAATATTGCAGAGCTATTTTCAGACGGCCTCCATCATTCGGCTTCGGTGATCGAAATCGGAAATATGGGTTTGAAGAATGAGCAGGGACATCAGTTTAATGTCATCGCTGATTCAAAGTTCAATGTCTTAAACGGACTTAATATTTCGGTAAATCCTTATTTTTTTATCACTAAAAATTTTATCAACCAGGTTCCTACGGGAGTGCAGAATACCATCAGGGGAGTATTTCCGGTATGGTCTTATCAGCAGATCGATGCCAAAATGTACGGGATAGATCTGGATGTAAATTTCAGGCTTACGGATGATCTTACATATGTGGGAAGAGGTAGCTATGTTTACGGACAGGACGAAACCCATCATGTTCCTTTGATTCTAATGATGCCTCCGAATTTTTCCAATGCTTTACAGTTCAGTAAAGAAAACTGGAATCATTTCTATTTTACTCTGGAAAATCATACATTCCTGAAACAAAACAGGTTTCCGGTGTATAACGCAACCATTCCTGTTTATACAAATGGGGAAGAGGTTGAAAAAACAGTGGATCTGAGTACACCGCCCAACGGATATTCTCTGTGGAATGTCCAGACCGGTGTCAATATCAGCAAAAATCTTTCTGCAGGGCTTATTGTAAATAATCTTTTCAATGTAACGTACAGGGATTACCTGAACAGGATGAGATTTTTCTCCGATGAGGCAGGAAGAAACTTTATTGTCAACTTTAGATACAGATTCTAAAGCGTTAAAAACAAATCAAACAAATCAACAACTTTAAAATTTAGAAAAATGAAATTATTCAATACTAAAAATATCATCAAATTATTAGCTGTTTTATTCATTGCCATTACGGTAGTTTCTTGTCAAAGAGACGGCTCTGCTGCGGAAGACGATTTGCCGCAGGAAGACCTTACCAATATTATATTGAATGTAAAAGATGTTGCGGCAGGAACTACTCAAACCTACAATTACAGCATGGGAGCAGGAGGTGCACAGGCTATTCAGCTTACCGACGGGAAAACATATGAGGTAAGCGCAGAATTTAAAAACGGAAATGAAGATGCAACTCAGGAAATTAAAGATGCAAAAGATGAACATTTCTTAATTTTTAATTTCCCGAATTCTGATATTACGTTAACACGTACAGATGACGCATCCTCAACAAGAGCAGACGGAAAGCGTGTTGGTTTAAAAACACAATGGGTGGTAACAAAAGCAGTTAAAAATCCTTCCGTAACAAGCCAGCTGATCTTTACGCTCTACCATGAGCCGGCAAGTGTGACAGAAGATGCTCAGGTAAGCGGAAACGGAGTGGTGTACGGAACTCAGACAGGAGGCGAGACCGATGCTCAGGCAAACTATACAATCACAAATTAAAAATCACTTTTTAATATCCTTAATCTTGTTATGAAAACCACCGGAAATTTTCCGGTGGTTTTTTTATTGATAAAATTCTAAGACTACAGATTAGATTGTCTAAATTTTAACTATTCATAGAACTTCCGTCGCCCATCTTCCAGTCTTCCGCCTCAGGAAATTTATATTTAACATTATTTAGCTTTTATGTTTGTTTTAAATGAGTGATTTTCATAAAATTTTCCTATTTTTGCAACCTAAAATTTTAATCAATAATGAAGGTTACCGCACAAAACCATGATGATGTAAGTGCATTGCTTACAGTGACATTGGAAAAATCTGACTATAAAGAAAGAGTTGAAAAGCAATTGATTAATTATGCTAAAAATGCGCAAGTTCCTGGTTTCAGAAAAGGAAAAGTGCCTTTAAGTATGGTTAGAAGACAATACGAAGCAGGTATTGCATTCGAAGAAATCAACAAACAGGTTTCTGATGCTTTAAACAACTACGTAAACGAAAACAAACTAAGATTAGTAGGTCAGCCTGTTCCTCAGCCTGTAAACGAATTTGATTACAATGCTGATCAGTTGGAAGTGGCTTTTGAAGTAGGTTTCGAGCCTGAATTTACCATAGACCTTTCTAAATATGAAGCGCCTCACTACAAAGTGGAAGCCTCTGAAAAAGAAATCAACAAGAGCATTGAAAACATGCAGAAGCGTTTCGCTGAGCAGGTTCCTCAGGATAAAATCACTAAAGATTCTTATATCGCTTTAGAAATTTCTCAGGTTGTGGAAGATGATGCGGAAGGTGAGCACCACCACCATCCAAAGAACGCTACCATTACTGCTGAAAATAAAGAAGCTTTCAAATTGGTAAAAGGTTTGAAAATGGACGGATCTGTGAAAGTTTCTAAAGAAACGCTTGCTGAAAACGAAGAATTGGCTAAAGAATTAGGATTCTCCAAAGAAGAAGCTGAACACTTACACCACAATGAAGTGGAAGTAAAAGTAAAAGATTTCTATTCATTAAACCTTGCGGAACTTAACCAGGATCTTTTCGATAAAGTATATGGTGAAGGAAACATCAAGTCTGAAGAAGAATTAAAAGAAAAAGTGAAAGCTGAACTGGATGAATATTTCCAGCAAAATGCAGACGTACACTTTGTAAATAAAGTATTGGAGCAGGTTTCTGAAAAAGAAGAAGTAAAACTTCCTGAAGAATTCCTCGTTAAATGGTTACTATTCTCTAATCAGAATATTCAGTCTGAAGAGCAGGCTAAGCAAATCCTGGAATCTGAGAAAAACCAGTTGAAATACCAGATCATCGAAGGTAAACTAATGTCGGAAAACGAAATCCAGTTAGATTACGCAGATGTATTGGCTCAGGCAGAGCAGTTGGTAAGAAACCAGTTGGCAATCTACGGAATCCACCATTTAGGAGACGAAGAAATCCAGAAATATGCTGTGGAAATGCTGAAAGATCAGGAGCAAGTAAGACAGATCTCTTCTGAAGTTGCCATGACAAAACTAAAAGATATCATTCTTGAAAAAGCAACTAAAAAAGAAACAGCCATCTCTCACGATGAGTTTTTAGAAGAGCTTAAAAAATAATTTATTGTATTATAAATATTTTAAAACCACCAATTTGGTGGTTTTTTTTTATGAAAATATCCTGAAAATTTATCAGTCAATATTCATATATTTACAATCTAAAATTTATATATGAAAAAGATCATCATTCCGTTTTTTTGTGCCGTGCTTTATGCTGCGCCTGTAGTTGCACAGACATCATCCGCTCCCGCTAAAACGGAGACCGTAAAATCGAAATTAACACCCAAAGAAGTTATCGATAATTATCTGAAAGCTTTAGGAGGAAAAGATAAACTCGAAGGTATTAAAACAACACTTATCGAAAACACCCTTACCGTTCAGGGAATGGATGTGATGATGACTACGAAGAAAATGGGAAACAAATTCAAGTCCGAACAATCTGTGATGGGCCAGAAAATGGTTCAGTTCTTTGATGGTGAAAAAGGATACTTTGAACAGGGAGGTCAGAAAATGGACATTCCGGCTGATAAAATCCCGGATTTAAAGAAAAGCAAAGTGATTGACGCATTGTCTTATGATCCTGCAACTTTCTCAACTGTTACCGTGGAAAAAATTGATGGAAAAGATTATAATGTATTGACTTCAAGTAAAGGGACGTTCTATTTTGATGCTTCTACAGGATTGCTTTACAAATCTTCTGCAGAAGAAGGAACAGCAGTTGTAAAAAGCTATATGACCGTAGACGGTATAAAATTCCCACAGGAAATTGAAGCGGAAGGAAATGGCCAGAAAGTGGTTATTAAAACTACAAAAGTTACCCTTAATTCCGGAGTTTCGGATGCAGATTTTAAATAGAATTGCTATTAAATAAAAATTAAGCCGGGTTTGTCCCGGTTTTTTTTATGCAATTTAAAATATAATTAAAAGTGTAGTCCTACTTTATATTTGAATCAATATTTTACTTAACAATAAAAGTTTAGTAATAATTAATTACTAAACATGATTACTTCTTCTCACTGTTTCTAAGGAAATCGTTTAAAATTAACGGTATTTAACGCTATTTAACTTTAAATAATATTTTTATTATTTCTTCGTTCTGTGAATAAATGATATTTTTGAACCATAAAAATTAATAATCAAACATATGAAGAAAATGCTATCATCATTTGCCGTGGTTTTTTTGATCTCTGCAAATGCATTCGCACAGAATATGCCTACAGATCCTTCTGTAAGAATCGGTACTCTTTCAAACGGAATGAAGTACTATATCAAAAAAAATACGTTACCCGAAAAGAAAGTGGATTTCAGATTGGCCATCAACGCAGGATCTATTCTTGAAGATGATAACCAGAGGGGACTCGCACACTTTATGGAACACATGAACTTCAACGGAACAAAAAATTTTCCTGACAATAAACTGGTAGATTTCCTGCAGTCGATTGGAGTGAAATTCGGACAGCACCTTAATGCCTATACAAGTTTCGATGAAACCGTTTATATGCTTCCTGTTCCTCTTGATAAGCCGGGAAACCTGGATGCAGGCCTGAAAGTAATGGAAGACTGGGCGTTCAATGCTACACTTTCCGATGAGCAAATCAATAAAGAAAGAGGCGTAGTACTGGAAGAACTGCGATTAGGTCTTGGTGCCGATAAAAGAATGGCTGACAAGTATCTTCCTAAATTGTTGTATAATTCTCAATATGCCAATCGTCTTCCGATAGGTAAAAAAGAAGTGCTGGAAAACTTTAAACCTGAAGTAATAAGACAGTTCCACAAAGATTGGTACAGACCGGATCTTATGGCTATTGTTGTTGTGGGAGACATTAATGTAGACGAGGTTGAAAAGAAAATCAAAGATAATTTCAGCAAATATAAAAATCCTGCGCAACCCAGAGAAAGAAAAATATTTGATTTGCCAAATCACAAAGAAACGTTAGTAGCTGTTGAAACGGATCCGGACGCAACAAGCTCAATGGTTCAGTTCATTATGAAGGATTCCGATGCATATCAGCCGGATGTTACTATTGAGCAGTACAACCAGAGTATCATCGAAAACCTTACTTCAACAATGCTGAATAACAGATTGAGAGAGCTTGTGAACTCTAATAATCCTCCTTTTACATACGGATCTGTTTACCACGGCGGAACGTATGCAAGAACGAAGGAAGGCTTCCAGGGATTTGCAATGGTAAAAGACGGCGGCCAGCTTAACGCTCTCAAAGTTCTTCTTGAGGAAACGGAAAGGGCAAAAAGATTCGGCTTTACACAAACGGAGCTGGACAGAGCAAAAGCGCAGATTTTATCTAATCTCGAAAGAGCATACAATAACCGTGATAAAACGGAAAGTGACATGCTGGTGGGTGAATATGTAAGTAACTTCCTGGAAAAAGAACCGATCCCCGGAATTGCATGGGAATATGAGGACACCAGAAAATTTTTACCTTCCGTAACCTTGGCTCAGACGAATGAAGTCATTAAAAAATTCGTGAAAGATGACAGCAGGGTAGTAGTGATCACAGGTCCTAAAAAAGAAAATGTGACTATGCCTTCACAGGCTATGGTTTTGGATATGTTCGAAAGTGTGAAAATGGCAGATCTTAAGCCTTATGAAGAAAAAGAAACGATTAAAAATCTGGTAAAGCCATTCAAAGCTGAAGGTAAAATTGCCAAAACGGAAACCGATGCAAAACTGGGAACAACAACCTGGACCTTAAGCAACGGTGCAAAAGTAACATTCAAAAAAACTGATTTTAAAGATGATGAAATTGTTTTCTCAGCAAGAAGTATGGGGGGAAGTTCATTAATTAACGACGCAGATTATAACAAAACACAGTTTGCTTTTCCTGCACTGTCAGAAGCCGGGGTAAACGGTTTTTCAAAATCTGATCTTACCAATTATTTAGCCGGAAAACAGGTGAGTGTAAATCCTATGGTAAGTTCTTTGTTTGAAGGGATTTCAGGACGTACCACGCAAAAAGATCTAAGTACGGCTATGGAACTCATGTATGCTTATTTCACAGGGCTGAATTATAATCCTGACGCTTTCAATGCTTATAAGACAAAACAATCTGCCATGTTGGACAATTTATTGTCGAACCCACAGTTTTATTTCTCTAATGAGCATGCAAAATTCATGAACCAGAAAAATCCGAGGTTTATAGGCATTGTTCCTTTAGAAAAAGAATGGGCGAATACGGATTATAAAAAGGCGTATGATATCTATAAAGAAAAATTCGGTAATGCAGGAAACTTCCATTTTTATTTCGTAGGAAATATTGATGAAGCAAAATTTAAAAATGAAGTACTGCAGTATATTGCAAGTCTTCCTTCAACAGGAAAATCTACCAACTTCAAAGATACAGGTTACAGACAAATGACCGGCGATTTTACCAAAATATATAAAAAAGGAAAAGATCCTAAAAGTATGGTAACCATTTCTTATGCCGGGGAAACGCCTTATAATGAAAAAGAAGCATTAGCTCTGGAAGCATTGGGAGAGGTGGCAACCATTAAAGTAATTGAAAAACTTCGTGAAGATGAAAGTGGAATCTATGGTGGTGGAGCAAGAGGCGGAATGGTAAAAGTTCCTTATGGAAATTACTATTTCAGCATCAGTTTCCCTTGTGGTCCTGAAAATGCTGAAAAACTTACCAAAAGTGCATTGACAGAACTTCAGAAGCTTATTGATAAAGGTCCCGAACAGAAAGATCTTGACAAATATAAAGAAGGAGAATACAACGATCATAAAACCAGCATGAAAGATAATATGTACTGGATGAATGCGCTTACCAAAAATCAGATGAGCGGAAGCGACAAATACGAAATCCTGAACTATGAAGAGAAAGTGAAAGCTTTAACCGCAAAAGATCTTCAGGAGGTAGGCAAAAAGTATCTTACAAAAGGAAAAGTTGTGGCTACATTAATGCCGGAAGATGGCTGGGAAAATACTAAAAAGGATGAAGCAAAACCTGAAACGGCGGTAATCAAAACCGGAGCAGCGCAGTAATTTTTCGATATAATATTTAAACAAAGCCCGTCCGAAACTTGTTCCGGACGGGCTTTTTATATTGTTCCATTAATTACTAAAGATCAAGGTTTTTCCATTATTTGAACATACACATAATCCTCAAACTCTCAAGCCCTCAAACGCATATACTCTCAAACATCTATCACGAGCCGTACTCTTTCTTCCATTCCTCCGCCGCTCCGCTCAGTACCTCATAAAATTCTTCGCCATATTTTCTGATTAAAGGTGTTTTCAGAAATTTATACACCGGGACCTGAAGCTCTCTTCCTAATGTACATGCATCGCTGCAGACACTCCATTCATGATAATTTAAAGCGGTAAAAGAAGAATATTCGGTAATACGAATTGGGTAGAGATGGCATGAAATCGGCTTTTGCCAGTCTACGGCGCCGTCTTCATATGCTTTTTCGATACCGCATTTGGTAATACCTTTTTCATCAAAAGTCACATAAGCACATTCGCGACCTTCCACCATTGGGGTCACATACATTCCGTCCATAGGATCAGTGGTCCATGTTCCCTGTTCTTCCAGAGCTTTAATGCCTTCTGCAGTAAGATAAGGCTTTATTTTATCAAAAATAGCATCTAAAATTTCCAGTTCATCCTTATCCAGAGGAGCTCCAACATCCCCTTCCACACAACAGGCACCCTTACATTTGGTAAGGTTGCAGACAAACTCTTCGGAAAAAATTTCCTCGGAGATCAATTTATCGTCAATCTGAATCATAATCTTTAAAATAAATCAAAATAAGTTCCGGCTTTAAAACCGATTAAACTAAAAATAATCAGCCAAAGGCTCACTTCCTGCATCCAGTATTTCGGGAGAAATCTTAACATCCTGCTGAGAATAATGGTGGAGGGAAAGGCGAGCAGCAGCAGATATTCATACGTTGTATTCATGTACAATATAATGGTGATTAGTTGGGCAAACGAAAAAACCAGTAAAAAAGTATATTTGTACCTGCTGACAGGGCTTTTCTTGTTGTAATTCCTGAAATGATCATATACCGCGTAAATGAGCATCAATACAATGGGGATTAATGGCAGTAATTGTTCATAATCCGTAACCAGCTTCATTTTTCCGAAAGGAAAATAATCCGTATTCCAGGAATTGTAATCAAGGAAAAACATTACCGAAAAATAACTCAGAACAATCAGGAGAATTCCTAAGAGGAACCTGAAAATATTCAGACTGATTCTTTCAGAAGTAGCAATCACATGGATGATTACAAAAACAGCCATAGGCCATGTAGTGGGAAGAAAAATAAAATTCAGCGCTACAATAGAGCCTACGAGAACATATGATTTTTTTCTGATGTCCTCATTCGTACTGGTAAGCAGCAACAGCAGAAAAGAATTCGTAAGCAGTGCAACGGCCAGACCGATGTCCAGTTTCCCGGGATATAAACCAAAAATAAAAAATGTATACAAAAATAATGGCAGATGCGTCTGGTAATTCAGCGCAATACTGTGAAAACAAAAATATCCCAGTGCAATCCCCAGAAAAGTAATTCCGGCAACAATGGCTTCATAAGTGTTGAAATTCAGGAAATTAAAAGTTATTACTATTAAAAGAAGGAAACCAATATAAACCGGGATTGAAAAAATATTGCTTTCTTTTGAAAGTAATTTAAACATTTTTTATAAATTTGTACAAAGTTAATTTAAAAAAGGAAAATAATGACGTCTTTCTTTCTATTCTTAAGCAAAGTTTTCAAATGGTCGTTTGGTTTTTTTGACACATTCGGAAACGTATTAAACTGGGTTTTATTTATTGTTTGCTGCGCATTGTTTACCTACTGGTGCTATGTTTTGGTAAAAACCCTTGGTAACAATAAAGACAAAGACTACTATTCTCCAACGGAAGGTAAGTTCCCTTACTATGATCCGAACATCTATAAAAAAGAAGGTTAATTAATTGGTTATATAGTAAAAAGCCGATCAAATTCTGTTTGGTCGGCTTTTTTATTACTAACGATTAAAATGTATTCTTTATTCGTGAACAGGCAGTACCAGTACGGGAATGTTTGAATCCTTGGTGATCCCTTTGGTTAAACTTCCTACAAAAACATCGTAAATTCCGCTTCTTCCGTGGGAACCCATTACGATAAAGTCCGCTTTTTTATCCACGGCATGTTCCAGGATGATATCTTTGGCAATACCCTGTTTCAGGATGTGTTCACACTCTACATTATGAGCCAGAATCCTTTGCTGGATTTTATTTAGCTGCACCAGTTCCTCTCTGATCTCGTTTTCCTCAACTTCCGGGAAATACTGGAATCCCATATCACCGATAGCAAAACCAATATCCGACGGTGCTACGTGGATCAGAAAAATTCTTCCGTTGATTTGCTTTGCAAATTTTACCGCACCTTCTACAAGCTGCTCTGTTTTGTCCCCAAAATCTACGGGCAATACAATATTTACCATAACCTTTAATTTTGTCTACTAAAGTTAAGAAAAATATGGCAGAAAACAGCGTTAAATTATCTACAATATTCTGATATCAATCACTTTTTTATCCTCAAGATAGGCTTCCAGAATATCATTTTCATCAACTTTTCCCACGCCTTTCGGAGTACCCGTGAAAATAAGGTCGCCCACTCTTAAAGTAAAATACTGTGATACGAAAGTGACAATATCATCAATCGTAAACATCATGTCTTTCGTATTTCCGTCCTGAACTTTCTCGTTGTTCTTTAACAATGAAAAATTCAAAGATTCAAGATTAAAATCCTCTTTCTTAAAGAAATTTCCAACCACTGCAGAGCCGTCAAACCCTTTGGCAAGCTCCCACGGAAGACCTTTTGACTTTAGCTCGCTTTGCAGATCCCTCGCTGTAAAATCAATTCCTAAACCGATTTCCTCATAATGTTTATGAGCCGTTTCTTTTTGGATGTATTTTCCTCCTTTTGAAATTTTCACCACTACTTCCAGTTCATAATGAACATCATTTGAAAATTCCGGAATATAAAAATCATTTCCTTTCAGAACAGCCGTATCAGGTTTCATGAAAATGACCGGCCTTTCCGGGATTTCATTTCCCAGTTCTTTTGCATGTTCGCTGTAATTTCTTCCTATACAGATTATTTTCATAACTTTTTATTTTGTCATTGCGAGAAGCTCATGCGAAGAAGCAATTTCATCTCACATTATTTAATTAGTTTTATTTTTCAATGATAGTAAATTTCCTTCCTCCATCTTCCAGCTTCCTCTCTTTTTTTAAGAGCTTTTTCCCGCTTTCCACTGTATCTTTTTGGCTACGGGCTCCGCTTTGCTCCGCCCGCAGCCAAAAAGGATGCCGTTGCAATCGGGGCTAGGAGAGTGAATCGTCAATTTCTGCGAATCAATAACGAATTTTATCATTCACAGTATTCACTTGCGAAGAAAATTCATAATTTACTATTTAAAAACCAACCCGTCAAAAATTCTTCGAATTTTCGCTACCCGCCAGAGGAGGGGAATGGTAAATCTTATTTTGATGTAATTTTTTAAAGTAACAAACCAAAGTCCCCGCTGATTTGCTGAGTGAAATCGAAGATTCGACATAGTCAAACGCCTTTGCGAACGAAAGATATCCACAATAAATTAAAAAAATCTTTGCAGCTTTGCGTTGAAATTCTTATCAATGCATAAACTCATTTCCACAATAATAACACACAAACTTATGGCTCGTTAAAATCGAAATTCCAAAAAAGCTTGTAGCGCTGTCATCTCTGTAAATATGGTTAGATCCGCATTTCGGACAAACAAAATCAAATTCAGGATCTGAAATCGTATGCTCTACTTCCAGGGAAAACTGTTCATTTTCCTTATAATTTTCCAAAGCCTTGTGCGCTTTCTCAAGATTTTCTTCAAAAACCTGCAGCTGAATTCCGCCAACAGCCTGCGACAAAAGCCAGTCCGACTGGATCAGCTGTTCGTTCGCAATAAAGCTGTTGATACCGCTTTCCGCCAGGATCTGCTTATCCCTGTTAGCCTGAAGTGCCGTTTCGTAGAATTTGAATTTAACAAGTTCGCTCATTTTTATTATTTAATTCCTCTATTGTATTGATAAATATGCTTTTAATTCTACGGCATCATATGTAAAAAATTCTTCCTATTTTTTTTGCTAAAATAATAAATATCACACCATGCTGTAAAAAAAATATTACAAAACTATATCGTGTATTCTACAATTTTATTTGCATATTTGTCCACACAAATATTGCTAAGATAAAGGAAATAATCCTTTAATCAATTTTTTAAACACAAATGATCAACATGAGAAAAAGTATTTCTACTGCTGTATTCTTCCTTTTCTTTGGAAGCAGCTTGTACGCACAAAGCGTAATTTTTGAATATGATGAAGCAGGCAACCAGATATTCCGGGGAATATGTAACGGCTGCAAAAATTCTAATTCAGATTTATTTTCTAAAACATGGCCACAGGCATCTCAGCCCAAAACTATTGCTCAAAAAGTCGCGAATAGTGTACGTGCAACTCCTGTCCCTGTAAAAACAGATTTAACTGTATTATGGGATAAGGAGGTGAATGACTATATCACAAAAATAGAACTTCTGCCTTACAATAGCTTTAAGATTCTGAGTTTTATAGATGTAAGAACACTTACTAATACCTCTTATATTTTCCGCATGGAAAGTTATCCTTATGGGGTTTATTACCTAAAGTTTTATCTCTCAGACGGTAGTGTTTATACCAGAACAGTAACAAAAAATTAGAAGCACATTATGAAAAAAATTATATTACTTACTGTCCTATTCGTGTTTTACAATCTATATGGGCAGAACAATTTCCATGATACACAGGGGAAAGTAGAAGTAAATGCCGGAGGGCAGCTGCAATATACACTTCCTATTACTCTTCCTCCGGGGGTGAAAAGTGTCTCGCCTAATATTAGCCTTATGTATTTAAGTAACTCCAGCAATGGTATTGCTGGATATGGATGGACAATCTCAGGCATTACTTCTATCACCAGAACAGGGAAAAGCATTGAACGGGATGGTGACATTAAAGCAATTCAGCTGGGTTATTCGGATTCTTACAGCTTTAACGGGCAAAGGCTTATTCTTACTCCTGATAGTCCTGCTGCTTATGGAGAAGATGGTGCTACCTATATAACTGAGAAATTTTCCAATATAAAAATAAAATCTTTGGGAACATATCCTGTTAATGGGCAATTGGCCGGACCCGCAGAATTTGAAGTGACATTTGAAGATGGTTCGCAGGCGTGGTACGGAGTTTATAAAGCCGGTACCAGAAATAATGTTACAGTAACATCGCCTTCAGAATACAATATTGTAAAATGGAAGGATGCACAGGGGAATTATATCTCATACAATTATGAATATACAGCTCATTCGGGAGGGTTTAATTTTCCCGGGACACTTAGAATATCCTCTATTTTTTGGGGAGGAAATGAACTCCTGAACAAACCCCACTATAATTCGGTCGAATTTACTTATACGGAAAGAAATTTAAAAGAACAGGCCTATATTCAGGGATTAAGATTTATACAAGATAAAATTTTATCAGGTATTATCGTAAACACGAACGGCTCACAATTTAGGAAGTATCTGGTTGAATATACAAATAATAGCACCAATTACCAGTTTCTGAATAAGATTACCGAATATAATGCGAATAATGAAGCAGCAAATCCTGTGACCTTTACATATCCGGACAGAACAGGAACCAGTATTGCCGGAGAAAATTTTGGCTCTTCAACATTAGAAGACGTAAAACTGACGGGTGACTTTAACGGAGATTCATACATAGATTTCATAATGTCTAATGGTACGGTAAAATTAGGTGCATTTAACGATAATTATACTGAGGTTGCTACTAATAAGGTTTTTAACACGGAGGCAAAAGTAGTGACCACGATGCTTGATGAAGAAGGACAAATCTACAATGGAAATGGAATTGTTCAATATGAATCCGGAAAAGTTGTAGGGTATATTTTCAGAGCTAATAATTTTGTCAAAGTATTTGAAAAACTGGTATATGCTGATCCTAGCTGTATAAATCAAGGGAATAACAGTTGTAATTTACAAATGGCTTCATTTAACGAAGGCGATATTAACGGAGATGGTATTTCGGATGTATTTGTAACGATTAATAAAAGGATTGGGGAATGGGTTGAGATGCCTTGCAATGGCACAACACCTGTTATTGGAGTAGGAATAGATGACGGAGGGCCATGTTACGGATTTCAACAATATACTCAATTAGCAGGCAATTTTATAGTTGATTTAAAAAATGCTAACAATCCATTGTATTCTTATACTCTTGATGCAGGAATTAGCGACAGTCAATATACCGATCAAAAATATTTTGATGTAGACGGTGATGGAAAAGTTGATATAATTAATATTTCAAATATTTCTTATACAGTATTTGAATTTGCAAAAATATCGGCTACCGAATACCTTAAAAAAATAAAGTTCACAGGCAATTTAGCTGAAACCAAAGGAACGGGCTTTCCGGTACTTTTCGGTGATTTTAATGGTGATTCAAAACTGGATTTCACACTGCCGCTTACCGAAGGAAAAACAGGAAAAGATGACTGGAGGTTTTATATAGGTACGGGAACAGGATTTAACAGCTTCCGAAGAAATGATTTCTTAGTATATAAAAATGTTTCCACTACAAATAACGGATACTGGTTACAATTCAGTAAAACATTTTATTCGATATCAGACCTTAATTCTGATGGAAAATCAGATATAGTGCAGGTGTATTCGTATTCAAACTCATCCGGAAGCAGTTACAGGTCAATTGGTGTTACCGTCAATTCAATTACTTCTAATGGCACCAATATGACGGATGGAAGCATTAATTTTGATTTTGAAAATATTTATTCTTTTCCTTCATCTGGAACTTACACCTTAACCCAGCCTTATGACGACCTGTCCATATATCAGCCTATTACCAATACAATCAGATCAAATAATAATTATTACAATGTTTTCCTGTTTAGAAAAGATGTTTTGCTTAAAGTCAAAGCACCTACTTCTCTTGCAGAATTAGCCAGAATAAAATCTATTTCACAGGCAGGACTTACTACTTCTGTTACTTATGCAGAACTAAATCCGGATACAAATTCTAATTATTATAAAAAGGAAAAGAAAGAATACTATCCTTTCTTTTCTATGCAGCGTGCAGACCAGTCATACGCTGTGGTACAGCTAAAGCAGGCGGGCAGAAAACAGAATTTCCGATACAGGGGTATGACTGGGCATTTGCAGGGAAGAGGAATGTTAGGGTTTAACCGGTCGGCACGCTCTTCTTGGTACGCAGATGGCTTTGAGAATACCAAAATATGGTCTGGTGTAGAAACAGATCCGCAAAATGAAAGTGTTCCCGTAAAAGAATGGTCGATAAGAACCAATGATGAAAGCAAAATATTCCCGGCAGATATTTCTGAAAATAACACTCAGCTTCTTGCTTATAAAGGAACAACTTATCAAACGGATAAGCTTTTAAACGGGCAGGTGGTAACTACAGTTCCGGATGCCGATAAGCCAAAAGTAGTAACGGCTATTGTTCCTAAAACCACAAAGACAAAAGATTTTATTACCAATACCCTTGCAGTAAGTTCTATTTCTTATGGCAGCTATTATCTTCCATCGCAAATAGTATCCAATATCAATAACGGATATGCCATCAATACGACGACTTATGAATATCTCCATAATCTGGCGGGGGTTGGAAGCAATTATTTTACCGGGCGGCCGCTCTCCAAAACAGAACAGGTTACAGCGTACGGAGACACTCAATCTGCCAAAGAAGGGTACACCTATGATAATAATCTGCTAAAAACAGTTAAGAAATGGAATAAGAATAATACAGGCTATATCTTAGAAACCTACTCATATGACGATTTTGGAAACATCACTCAGAAAATAAGCACCAATTCTGTAGATGGCCAAAGCATTACTGAAAAATCGCAGTACGAAGACAAAGGGCGTTTTGTTAACAAAAAAACGGATAATCTGGGGCTGGAAACATCGTTTACGTACAACAATTGGGGGCAGACCCTTACCCAGAAAGATCCTTTTGGGAATATGCTTACGAATGCATATGATAACTGGGGTAAGCTAATTTCCTCTACGAGTACGCTCGGGGGTACAACTTCCTATACTTACGAAAGGCTTTCCGGTAATGCAGGTACGAAAGTATCAGAGTTTTTGCCGGACGGGGATGTGAAGATCGTATATACCAATACGCTGGGACAGAACTATAAAACAACCACAAAAGCATTTGTACAGGGGAAATATATTTCCGCAGAAATACAATATGATATATTGGGAAGAAAACTGAAAGAATCCGAACCCTATTTTGAAGGGCAGTCTACATCTCAATGGAATACTATTGCTTATGACGATACGGTGTACCCTGCCAAAGTAACGGCGACTTCTTTTAACGGTAAAAAGATACAAACCACTATCTCGGGCTATACCACAACTGTAAAAGAGCTGAACGGTTATAACAGAACCACCAGCAAAACAACCGATGCTTTAGGAAACGTAATGAGCGCTACAGACAAAGGTGGAACCATTGTATTTTCTTACAATGCAGCAGGGCAGCAGATAAAAGCAAAATATGATGATAATACAGTAGTTACAGGGTACGATGATTGGGGAAGGAAAATGAGCTTTCATGATCCTGCTAACGGTCTGTACAACTATGAATATACGGGCCTCGGAGCCATTAAAAAAGAGATCAGCCCGAAAGGATATAAGGAATACACTTACGCATCCAACGGATTACCTGTGCACGTAAAAGAAATTTCTAACGATGGTGTTTCTACTCAAAAAAATTATGAATTTGAGTACAATCCTTACGGGCAGATCGCAAAAAAATATGGCGAAGCCAATGGCAGGTATTTTGCGCAGAACTTTACTTATGCTACAGACGGAAGGCTTACGGCGCATACAGAACAGTTTGAGGGGAAAACATTCTTTAAAGATGATATACAGTATGATGCACTGGGCAGGGTTTCGCAGTTTCATCAAGGCCTGCAATCTCAGGGTGGTACAACTCAAGTAACCTTACAGAATAACTACAGCAGCTGGAACGGAGACCTGGAAAACCTATCTGATGCCAACAGCGGAAAAACCCTTTACCAATTGCAGGAAACCAATGCCAAAGGGCAGGTGCTGAATGCATCACTGGGAAATACCCAGATCAGCAATCAGTATGACAGCTTTGGTTTCTTGTCCCAGGTGTCTCATGTTTCCGGAGGTGCGGATTTGATGACACTGGATTATAGCTTTAATGCCATAAAGAATGAGCTGAACCATCGTTACCACAAGAATTTCGACATCGACGAAGTTTTCGAATATGATGATAACAACAGACTGGTTAACTGGACAAATCCTAAAACAGGGCAATTGTCTTTTAACGAATATGATGAGACAGGAAGAATAAGATACAACGACCAGCTGGGAGAAATAGGTTTCAGTATTGGCGGAAATCCGTACCGGGTTACGCATATGAAGCTGAATGCAGAAGGAATACAGAATTATGACCTCAACGGGCAGAGTAGGGTGCTTCAGAAAATTACCTACAACGAAAACAACGATCCGGTAAAAATAGACGGTACCCGTGGCGACTATGCTTTCGGATACGGGCTGTCTGAAAGCAGGCAGATCATGTACTACGGTGGAAACTTTGAGAAAGAGCAGGAAGCCAGATACGCCAAGTATTACAATGAGGGTGGCGATGCCGAGATTATTATTGACCAGAAGAGTGGAAAAGAAAAGCATATCCTGTACATCGGCGGCTCGCCGTATGAAAGCAGCATTATCTATGTTAAAGATTTTAACGACGACAAGGGCTACAAATTCCTACACAAAGATTACCTGGGAAGTATTCTTGCCATAAGCGATGAAGAAGGCAATGCCGAAGAACGCAGGCACTTTGATGCATGGGGAATCTTTACCCATCTGCAAATAAAAGAAGGAGGCATACTAAAAGGTCAGGCATTAGAAGAGTTTTTGACAAACAAAGCCATGCTGATAGACCGTGGCTATACTTCCCACGAGCATCTGCACGAGGTAGAGCTTATCCACATGAACGGAAGGCTGTATGATCCGCTGTTAAGAAGATTCCTGAATGCAGACGAAAATATACAGGATCCTGCCAATTCCCAAAACTACAACAAGTACGGGTATGTAATGAATAACCCCATGATGTATAATGACCCGACTGGGGAAATATGGGCAGCAGGTTTCTTTTTATCGTACGTAGTTCCTGTAATTTATGGTGCCATTGTAGGCGCGGTAATATCTGCCGGAATTTATACGATAAAATCTTTGATAACCAATAGCTGGACTTGGGGAGGATTTGGTAAAAGTTTGCTGGTAGGTGCTGTCACAGGAGCTATTTCTGGCGGATTTTCTTCTACCTTTGCAGCTACAGGAGTTAGAGGTGCTGTGGTCATGGGGAGCGTACAGGGTGCCATAGGTGGAACTGTAGACGCCTTGGTAAATGGTAGAAATTTTGCTAAAGGTTTTTATACAGGAGGATTGGTTGGTGCAGCAATGGGTGCAGTAAGTTATACTGTTAGCTTCTTTGCACAATCAAGATACACTTCTGAATTAACAAAAGCTGAATACGATAAATTGGGAATACCAGAATCAGAAGAGGCACTGGAACCATCAAGAAATACTCTAAGAAAGATGTTTAAGGAAACAGGATGGGATAAAATGAATACTGGCGCAAAACAATTTTATGTAGACCAACCAGGAGGCAACTACATAAGAAAAGGAGATCTTTATTATAACACTATAACAAAAGAAGATGTAATTGCTTATACCAGACGTAATTTTTGGGATGGTAATACGTCGAGTATTAATTTTTCAAAAGCTGCGTTTGGTTCTAAAATAAAGTTAGGGTTTACAATGATGCACGAACTGGGTCATTCTACGATAAATCTTAATGATAAATTAAATAGTTTTTTACAGGTGAAAACAAAAAGTGGTTATGAACCTGAATTACTTTTTCCTGGTGTAAGTAAATTAACCATTGAGCATGGAGCAATTTGGGGTATTGAAAGAGATTTCCTAAAATTAAATGGCTTAAATAAGTTATCAGGTTTTTTTGATACGTCACTTGAAAACACATTTAATAATTATATTTACAATAGTGTGCAATTTAGACGTGTATATGATGCTATCAAGCACTTACCAGTAAAATTAAAATAATGAGAAGGATAGTTACAATTATATTTATTATTTTTTTAGGTTGTAAAGACACTAAAAACGAAATTTATAAGGATAACATTTCAGTTAATATTGCAAAAAAAGAGATGTTAGATAGTAATAGTTTATTGGTAGAGCTGTGGTTCACCAACAATAGCACAACGAACTATTTAATACCGATATTTCCTAATTATATGCTGGAAAATAGAAAGAAACTATTTAACCCTGTATTTGGACAAATAATTACTTCCGATTTCACAGACAATATTGATTATAAAATGAACATTTTATTGGAGAATTATACCGAAAGATATCTTTACAAGGGAGCATCACATGAATCATACAAAATGGCTGTATTTGCAGATTATGAGGGATATGCCAATTCTGTGCTATTCATTCCTAAGAAAACAAAAAGAAAGATGTTTTTAATATTTAATTTATATGAAAATTGTAATGACACTCCACAAAAATGTAATGCAATTTTTTATGATGATGTATCAAGGATCAGTTTTAATATTATAAATCAGTCTGAAAATATTAAAGCATTAGATTCATTATTAAAAAAAGAAAAAATCGATTATACTATTTACAATAAAGATCTTATCTTGAAAGATTCATTATTTATTAATAAGTAAGTATCAACTGAAATAAAGCAGATTACAGCAATATCATAACTTCTGCTTATTACTTTTTTTCGTCTTTTTTAATACATTTGATGCATTACAAAAAGTAATTTATTTTATAAAAGAATATTACACAACTATGAAAAAAACAATTTTAGTAAGTCTTGTGGCAATGTCTCAATTAGCATTTTCACAAGTAAGCTTATCCAAAAATAAGCTTGTAAAAGACGGGCAGGTCTATAAGGCTTCTCAGTACAAAGAGGTGTTTCAAAATGAGCAGGCTTTGATATATTATAAAAAGTACAGGGCCAACAGTACCGTATCTCAGATTTTCGGGGCAATAGGCGGTGGCTGTATGGGATATGGGCTGATAAAAGTGTTAGACGGCGGCGAAAAGCTGGTGAGTGTAGATCAGTATGGCGTAGCCCGTACAGAAAAAACCAAAAACGAAGGCTGGAGCATGGTAGGGATTGGAGCCGGTTTGGTTGCCATAGCCATACCTTTTGCTATTTCTTCAAAGAAGAACCTGAACAAAGCCATTGATACAGAAAATGGTAAAGGAACGGCTTTCCGGCCTTACTTTAAGCTGGAAAATGCAGGTGCAGGTGTGGCACTTAGCTATAATTTCTAGGCATTATTTTATAAAAACCGACTCCGCTACAATATATTAGCGGAGTCTTTATTTGTTGAAATTATTTTTTCAAAAGCTGCTCTATAATCTTATTCTGAGCTTCTACCAATTGGGACTAACCCAGTTCGCTCATCCTTTAAAATCTGCTTGATAACTGAATTTTAGTAAAGATCTTTTTTGTATATAAAGGAAATTCTGCATTCTGAAGCCAGCCATAATATCCAAGGTCTTTCTGGAAAACAGAAGTTACGGTTTGCCCCTTATATTTTCCGAAAGCAAAAATTTCCTGCCCTTTTTCATTAAAATGAATCATTCCTGCAAGATCTGCAAATTTATTCTGTGACGAAAAACTGCTAAGATCTGCAATTTCGTTCGGTACATCATCATATTTTCCAACCTGTGCATCCAGTACTTCAAAAGTTGCCATGACATCGGCTTCAGCAGAATGAGCATTTTCAAGCGTTTTTCCACAGTAAAACTGATAGGCGGCTCCTAAATTCCGGGGCTCTTTTTTAAAGAAGATGGTTTGTGCATCCACGAGTTTGAATTTGTTCAAATCAAAATCAAAATCTGCACGAAGCAACTCTTCAGCTAATAGGGGAACATCAAACCTGTTGGAGTTGAAACCGCCCAAATCCGCTCCTGTAATCATTTCCATTACTTTAGGAGCAATTTCTCTGAATGTAGGAGCATTTTTTACATCTTCATCATAAATTCCATGGATTTCGCTGCATTCTTTAGGAATAGGCATTTCCGGATTTACCCTCCAGGTTTTGCTTTCCCGGGAAGCATCAGGATTTACTTTTAAAATGCAGATTTCCACAATCCGGTCTTTTCCGATATTGGTTCCTGTTGTTTCTAAATCAAAAATGCAAAGCGGTTTATATAATTTTAAGTTCATTTGTTATAATTTGAAAATTTGAGAATGTGTTAATTTGAAAATGGAATCACAATAAAATCAATCCTATTTCAATTGTTTTTGAAAGATAAGGGAAATTAAGATGTAATAAATAATGACTAAAGGAATTCCAACCGTTTTAAATATGGCCAAAATAGCAACTGCACCAATCAGCAAAGCTATTTTAGGGTAGTTATCCTCAAGTTTCATTGATTTGATTTTCATCGCAATCATTTTAATAGGTGAAATCAGAAGCCATGATGAAAGTATGGTTAAAATAAGCATTAACGTGCTGTTATTTACTAAATGAACAAAGATTTCTTCATGCCTGAAAGCGTAATATAATCCAAAAATCAATATCGTATTGCTGGGGGTGTTCAGGCCTTTGAAATAGTATTTCTGCTCTTCATCAAGATTGAAAATAGCCAGTCTTAAACAGGAAAAAAGTGTTATTAAAAATCCAAAATATTTAATTTCAAAAGGAAGCTGCAATCCTGATATTTCATTACCTAACGGTTCCAGGATCTTAAACATGGTAAGCCCGGGAATCAGACCGAAACTCACCATATCCGCCAAAGAGTCAAGCTGGGTTCCCAAATTGGAATTCGATTTTAAAGCTCTGGCTACAAAACCGTCGAAAAAATCCAAAATCAACGAAAGAATAATACAGACTGCGGTTGTCTCATAATCTCCGGATAGAAGATGTACCGCACCAACACAGCCCGAAAACAGGTTCCCAAGCGTAATAGCGTTGGCCAGATTATTTTTAATAAAATTCATAAACACAAAATTAAAACAATTAATTAATTTACCAATGTATCAGGATATGCAATGTAGCAATAATTGTACAGCCTCTCATTGTTTCATTGTTACATTGATAAATTGTTATATTGCCAGATTAATTTTTGATGTAAATTTGCGCCATGAATTTTTTTAAGGAGTTTAGAAAACAGGAGATTCTGGGGCTTTTGTACAGGATCTTTTTAGCCTATTTTTTCTATCAGATCGCAAGATTTTTGTTTTGGTACTTCAACAGGGATTTAATAAAGATTGATTCGCTGCAGGATTATTTCAGTCTTTCCTTCCACGGAATTGCATTTGATACCACGGCAATTTTATATGTCAATGCGCTTTTTATTCTTTTAAGTATTATTCCTGTTATCGTCAACACCAAAAAAAATTACCAGAAGTTTCTTTTCTGGCTGTACTTTATTACCAATGGAATTGCTTATGCCATGAATTTTGGAGATATAGTGTACTTTAGATTTTCGCAGATGAGGCTTACATCGGCTGCGCTTCAGGTGGCACAACATGAAAACAATATTTTTAAGGTTTTTACATCCTCAATCGCTCAGAATCCATTTGTGATTATTTGGTTTGTTCTTTTGATGGCACTGTGGATTTTTCTCTATAAAAAAATAAAAGTTCAGGAAAATAAGCCTGATCGATTGGTTCCTTACTTCGTGTGGTCCACAATAACACTTTGCTTAATTGCTGTTCTCGCTGTCGGCGGAATACGAGGGGATTTCAAACACAGTACAAGACCGATCAACCTGGTAGATGCCAATCGTTTTGCCAAGCTGCCCTCCCAGGGAAACATGGTGCTGAACAGTACGTTTTCGTTCTTCAGAACTTTGAATACGAACAATTTTAAAGAAGTTCATTTTGTTGACGAAAAATTTATAGAAGAAAATATTCATCCTTACAAATTATATGAAAGGAAAGTTGAAGATAAACCCAATATCGTTATTTTTATCGTAGAATCTTTTGGGAGAGAATATTCGGGCGCCTTCAACAGGGATAAGAATATTAAAGATTATGTTTCCTATACCCCGTTTATCGACAGTCTTGCTGATCAAAGTCTTATTTTTCCGAATACTTTTGCCAACGGAAGACAGTCTATCCATGGAATGAGTTCCGTACTGGCCGGAATTCCGAGCCTTACAGATGCGTTTACCAGTTCGCCATATTCCAACCAGAAAATACAGTCTATTGTTTCGGTTTGTAATGAAATGGGGTATGATACGTCTTTTTATCACGGTGCTCCGAACGGTTCAATGGGTTTTTTAGGTTTTGGAAATATTCTGGGCTTTAAACATTATTTTGGAAAAACGGAATACAATAACGACAATGATTTTGATGGAATGTGGGCCATCTGGGATGAACCGTTTTTACAATATTTTGCTAAAAATACGGGGAAAAAACAGCCCTTTATGGCTACGGTTTTCACGGCATCTTCTCATCATCCCTTCAAGATTCCCGAAAAATATAACGGAAAATTCAAAAAAGGAAAAAATCCGATGCATGAACCTATTCAGTATACGGATTATGCCATAAAAAAATACTTTGAAACGGCTAAAAATCAGCCCTGGTTTAAAAATACCATTTTTGTTTTCACGGGAGACCATACCAATGAAGTGTTTTATCCCGAATACGAAAAGATCATGAACCGTTTTGCCGTTCCCTTGATTTTCTATTCTCCCAATCCTGAATACCATCTCAAAGGCGTAAACCCTGAATTTGCTCAGCAGATTGATATCTATCCTACATTAGCAGATCTCATCGGATACAATAAAAAAATCAGAAGTTGGGGAAGAAGTCTGGTAAATGAAAATCAGGAAACTCCGATTATTGCCAATTCGGACGGTGCCGTGGAGCAATTTATTATCGGCAATTATATATACCGATTTGATGGTAAGGAGATCGTGGGTGTTTTTGAAAAAACAGATCTTGGACTTGAGAAAAATCTTATGGATCATTTGAAAAATAAACCTGAAGTCCAAAAAGGAATGCTTATTGCCAAAGCATGGTATCAGGATTATATGGACAGAGTGATTAACAGAAAGTTATATTAATTTATAAAAATACTTTAACTATTTGATTTAAAATGAATCTATAATAATATATGTTCAGGATAACAAAAATTTTTGTTATGTGAAAATTAATTTCTATTTTTAGCGATATAGATAACAAAATAATGTATTTGAAATTAAAACTATAAGAATATGAGAAAATTATTATTAACCTTCATTCTTTCTTTTGTCGGCGTTTTATCGTTTGCTCAGATTGAAGGAAAATGGAAAACAATAGATGACGAGACAAAACAGGCAAAATCTATTGTGGAAATCTATAAAAAAGGAGACCAGTACTACGGAAAAGTGTCCCAGCTTTTGATAAAGCCTGCCAATCCGAACTGTGTAGATTGTAAAGATGACAGAAAAAACAAGCCTATTCTTGGGATGGAAATTATCAGAGGGTTGAAAAAAGAAGGTGATGAATTCACCGGAGGAACTATTACCGATCCCAAAACGGGGAAAACTTACAAGTGTACCATCAAAAGAGAGGGAGATAAGCTTAACGTAAGAGGGTATCTTGGTTTTTCTCTTATCGGAAGAACACAGACCTGGTATAAGGTTAATTAATTTTTAGCATTAATAAAAAAATAATACACGGCATTTCAGAAATGAAATGCCGTTTTTGTTATGTAATAATAAAAAAACACTATTTTTGTACTCTAAATTTTTCAAATAAATATGGCAGAATATACTTTTCGTGAGGTAATTGCACAGGCAATGAGCGAGGAAATGCGTAAAGACGAATCCATCTTTTTAATGGGGGAGGAAGTAGCAGAATACAACGGTGCATATAAAGCTTCAAAAGGAATGCTTGATGAATTTGGTCCAAAGAGAGTAATCGATACACCTATCGCAGAGCTTGGTTTTACAGGGATTGCTGTAGGAGCTGCGATGAATGGTAACAGACCAATTGTAGAGTATATGACATTCAATTTCTCATTGGTTGGTATTGATCAGATTATCAATAATGCGGCAAAAATCCGTCAAATGAGTGGCGGACAGTGGAATTGTCCTATCGTTTTCCGTGGTCCTACTGCTTCTGCAGGTCAATTGGGTGCTACTCACTCTCAGGCTTTCGAAAACTGGTTTGCCAATATTCCGGGGCTAAAAGTAGTGGTTCCATCAAACCCATATGATGCAAAAGGATTATTGAAAACAGCAATTCAGGATAATGATCCTGTAATTTTCATGGAGTCTGAACAGATGTACGGAGATAAAATGGAAATTCCTGAGGAAGAATATTATTTACCAATCGGAAAGGCTGACATTAAAAAAGAAGGGAGCGATGTAACTTTGGTATCTTTCGGGAAAATCATGAAGCTTGCGATTCAGGCAGCTGAAGATTTGGCTAAAGAAGGAATTTCCGTGGAAGTAATTGACCTTAGAACGGTTCGTCCTCTGGATTATGATACTGTTTTAGCTTCAGTTAAGAAAACAAACAGATTGGTTGTGCTGGAAGAAGCGTGGCCGTTTGGTTCCGTAGCTTCAGAAATCACTTATATGGTACAGCAGAAAGCATTTGATTATCTTGATGCGCCTATCAAGAGAATTACAACTCCTGACGCGCCGGCTCCTTATTCTGCTGCTTTATTCGCAGAATGGTTTCCGAAACTTGAAAAAGTGAAAGAAGAAATCAAAAAAGCGATGTACGTAAAATAATTAACATAATTATAGAGAAAAACTTCCGAAAGGAAGTTTTTTCATTTATTATATTCATGAAGAAAAATTCTTGGGGTTGTAAATTTGATTTAAATTTGCGCTTTTAAATAAATTAGCTAATATGGCAGAAGTTGTAGAAAGCGGTCATCACTTTGACATTAAAAAGCTTTCTTTCATTGGAGTTTTGGTTTCTCTGGGTATTGTTTTCGGAGATATTGGTACTTCGCCGCTTTACGTAATGAAAGCAATCGTAAATGCAAGAGAAAGCGGAAGCACGATGCCTTTCAACGAATATATTGAAGGTGCGCTTTCCTGTATTATATGGACTCTCACGCTTCAGACCACTATCAAATATGTTATTATTGCTCTTCGGGCGGATAATAAAGGAGAAGGCGGAATTCTTGCCTTATTTTCACTGGTAAAAAATCTTAAAAAAGGCTGGCTTTATCTTATTGCTATTGTAGGAGCGGCTGCACTTATTGCTGATGGAGTCATTACTCCTTCTCTTACTGTAATGTCGGCTATTGAAGGTCTTGAGATCTACAATCCACACACGCCGGTAGTTCCTATTACCATCGGGATTTTGATCATCATTTTCTTTGTTCAGCAATTTGGGACCAGCTTTATCGGGAAATTTTTCGGGCCTGTAATGGTGATATGGTTTCTGGTTTTAGGGGGGCTTGGTGTATCTCATTTAAGCGAAAATATGGAAATCCTAAGGTCATTCAATCCGTATTACGCATATAAACTGATTGTTAATTCTCCGAGTGCTATTATTATTTTAGGAGCCGTTTTCCTTTGTACAACAGGAGCTGAGGCACTGTATTCCGACTTGGGACATTGTGGGGCAAAAAATATCAGGGTAAGCTGGGGTTTTGTGAAAATCATGCTGGTTTTAAATTATCTTGGCCAGGGAGCCTGGCTTTTAACAAACTATACCAAACCTGGTTTTTCAGTGGTTAATCCTTTCTTCGGAATTATGGAAGAGTGGATGGTGATTCCGGGAGTTATTTTGGCAACAGCTGCTGCAATTATTGCAAGTCAGGCCTTAATTACAGGTTCATTTACCATTTTCTCAGAAGCAATGTCTCTGAACTTATGGCCGAATCAGAAAATTGATTATCCTTCAGGAGTAAAAGGACAAATGTACATTCCGAGAATCAACTGGGGGCTTTTGCTGTTCTGTATTGTTGTAGTACTGCACTTTAAAGAATCCGGAAAAATGGAAGCAGCCTATGGTTTATCCATCACTGTAACCATGTTGATGACAACCGTTCTGCTGGTTTTCTGGCTGTTGAAAAAAAGAGTCAACAAATTATTTATACTGGTTTTCGCACTGGTATATATGGCAATAGAACTGGGCTTCTTCAGCGCCAACGTTATTAAGTTCATGGAAGGAGGCTGGATTACAGTAGTATTGGCAGGATCAATAGGAATTTGCATGTATGCATGGTACAACGGGAGATCTATTAAAACTAAATTTATCAAATTTATCAAGCTGGAAACATATATTCCAATCATCAAAGACATGAAGCTTGATGAAACAATTCCTAAATATGCCACCAATCTTGCTTATCTGAGCCGTGCTAAAAAAAATGACGAAATAGAATCAAAAATTATCTATTCTATTATTAAAAAACAACCCAAAAGGGCAGATCATTACTTTATTCTGGCTATTACCAATCAGGAAGATCCTTATACTTTCAAATATACCGTGGATGAAGTTCTGCCGGGAACAATTTATAAGATCAATTTCATGTTAGGCTTTAAGATCGACAGGAGAATCAATGATTATTTTGATATGGTTCTGAGAGACATGATGGCAGACGGAACAATTCCTTCAAGAAGCAGCCACCCTTCACTAAGAGCCCATAATATTCCGCCGGATCTTAAATATGTGATCATAGATAATACCTATATCAACGATATCCTTCTTACGGTAAAAGAGAAAATTATCCTTAATATTTATAATTTTGTTAAATATATTGGAAGTGATGATTTCAAAGCATGGGGAATCACTTCCCACAATGTTGTGGTGGAATCTGCACCGATGACAGAAGACTGCGTAAGTAAATCGAGAATAGAACAATGCGGTTTCATCCGTCACAATAGTTAAATTCTTTAACATTCCGGTACAATATGTATTTAAATAAAAATCAATAAATTTGTATATAATTTTTTTGATGGATACAATACAAAAAGAAAAAAATATTGCACTGATTAAAGATGTTTTAAGAAACTACTTACTTGAAAAAGGTTTCAGAAACACTCCTGAACGATATACAATATTAGAAGAAATATACAGTATGGATCATCACTTTAATGTTGATGATCTGTACCTTTTGATGCTGCAGAAAAAATATCACGTTTCCAAAGCGACTATTTACAACACCATTGAGATCTTTCTCGATGCGGGCCTGATCCGTAAACATCAGTTCGGAGAGAAAACATTAACTTCTTCTTCCTACGAAAAATCTTATTTCGATAAGCAGCATGATCACCTTGTGATCTATAAAAAAGATTCTGATAAGGAAATTGAGGAAATTATAGAATTTTGCGATCCGAGAATCCAGGGAATTAAAGAAGCTATTGAAGAAGCATTCGGGGTGAAGATTGATTCTCATTCACTGTATTTTTATGGTACAAAGAATGACTAACCGATCATTAAGACTGCTCACAGGTCTTTTTATTTGTATTTACTCTTTTATTTTTGCTCAGGACAACAATCAGAAACCTTTGCAGAAGGATCCTTATTTTACTCCTAAAACGGTTCCGCAGAAAAATGCACCTCCTCCGGAAAAAGTAAAGCATATACATTCCGATGAATTGCGGAAGGACCCTGATAAATATGACGGAAATAACTATTTTACCGGAAATGTGCAGTTTGAGCATCAGGGATCATTGCTGAATGCTGATCTCGTGATTGTGTATGAAGGGCAGAATTTTGTAAAAGCAATAGGAAATGTAAAACTTCAGAATGCGGATGGTTCCGTAATTACTGCAGATGAAATGGAATATGACGGTAATACCCAACGCGGAATTGCAAGGAAAAACGTAGTGCTTACAGATCCTAAAGGAACGGTGATCAAAACAGAAACCATGTATTACGACAGGGTTTCGAATCAGGCATATTACAACACGGGAGGAACAATCAATGATGGTAAAAGTACAACCTATTCCAAAACCGCAACCTATTTTCTGGCTACGAGAACCATTGATCTTTCCGGAAGAGTAAAAATCGAAGATGCGCAATACGTTCTGGAAGGTGACAATGTGGTTCAGAATCAGAATACCAACATTGTAAACATCAACGGTCCCACAACGATTATTAATAAAAAAAATCCGAAAAACCGTATCGTTACTGATAAAGGAAATTACAATACGAATACGAAAGAAGCTTTTCTATACAGGAATTCGAAAGTGTATTATAATGATAAAATCCTCACCGGAGATGAGATGTATTATAACCAACTCACAGGATTTGGTAAGGCAACAGGAAATGTAACAATTGATGATCCTAACGAAAGAAGATGGATAAAGGGCGGATATGGAGAGATCTTTGAAAAGAAAGATTCTGCCATGATGACGAAAAATCCTTATGCCGTGAAAGCACTGGAAAAAGATTCCATGTATTTTGCTGCAGAAAAGATCATATCGTTCCAAAGACCGGATTCTGCTAATATTAATGTTAAAAAAAGCTTTCTCCGGGCATTCAGGAAGGGAAGGTTTTACAAATCCAACGCGCAGGGAAGAGCCGATTCTATTGCTTTCAATGAAACAGACGGTGTTTTGCATATGTACACAAAACCTATTTTATGGAGCAACGGAAAACAGGTAACCGGAGATAAAATTGAGGCCTATTTTAATACTGAAAAAGAAAATATTGATTCTCTGAAAGTAATCGGAAATGCTTTTGCCATAAGCAAAGTAGATTCACTGAATATGAAAGATGAATTCAACCAGGTAAAAGGAAAGCTGATGACAGTTTACTATGGAGAAGATAACAATATCAAAGAAGCCAAGGTAATCGGAAATGCGCAGGCAATTACATATTCTGATGATGTAAACGCGCAAACGAAACAGAAAGAGAGAATCGGGATATCACTCAGTACATGCGGAATTATTGATGCTATCTTTGAAGAAAAAGCATTGTACGTGGTAGAATGTAATATCGGTGCCAATTCAGATACTTATCCGATGAGTATGATTGAACCTGCAAAGCGAAAATTTCCGGATTTCAACTGGAATACCAAAGACAGGATATTAAAATGGCAGGATATTCTGGTAGATACACCTAATTACCCTGAAATAAAATATGAATCAGATACCACCCTTTATGATTCTGCACAGAAAGTTATCGATGATGAAAGGGCTAAAGAGGAAGCCAAAAAACCAAAAAGGGTTCGCAGATAAATTTAAGTACAAAATTGATTATTGATACTCACCATTTTATTTCCAAATGGTGAGTTATTTTTTATAAACCTTTTGATATTGTATGTTTGCTGCTTTTTTTATGAAAAATTCAAATAGTTCAAATTATCTTTTTTTCACTAATTTGTGAATATTAAATTCTCATATTAATTGAGGTTTAATAGCGTAATCATTTCATCAATTGTGGAATTGAATTGTTATATGAGAAAAAAAATGCAATTTTTTTGAAAAATTTGTATTTGGAATAATTTTTTTGCATATATTTAAACCATAAATATTGTTAATCTATATTAATATTTTGTGATTTGGTGGTTTCGCTTACAGCTTCTGGCTGTAAGCGTTTTTATTTTACCACATTAATTTCGGCGTTTAATGAATGTTTTTTAGCTTTGCTGAAATTTTTCAATACAATGGAAATGCAAAAAGATTTTTTTATCTATCAGGCACAAACCACAAAATTTGCAGCAGGATTTGAAGTGGAAAAAGCAGAAGGAAGCTATATTTATGGAACCGATGGAAAAAAGTACCTGGACTTTGTAGCCGGAGTTTCTGCAAATACACTGGGACATTCCCATCCTAAAATAGTAAATGCCATTAAAGAACAGGCCGAAAAATATCTTCATGTGATGGTTTATGGTGAATATGCACAGGAAAAGCCGGTCGCTTTATGTAAACTCCTCGCAGAATCAACTCCGGATCCTCTGGAAATTACTTACCTCGTCAACAGTGGTGCGGAAGCAATAGACGGGAGCCTTAAACTGGCTAAAAGATATACAGGAAGAGAAGAAATTATTTCATTTAAAAATTCGTATCACGGCAACACCCATGGAGCGCTAAGTGTTTCCGGAAACGAAACGCACAAAAGAGAATTTCGTCCGCTGTTACCTATGGTGAGTTTTATTGAGTTCAATAATGAAAATGATTTTGATAAAATCACGGAAAAAACAGCCTGCGTTATCATGGAAACGATTCAGGGAGCAGCAGGATTTTTAGTTCCTGATCCGGATTATTTAGTAAGATTAAAGAAAAGATGTGAAGAAGTAGGGGCTTTATTAATTCTTGATGAAATTCAGCCGGGATTTGGGAGAACCGGAAAGCTCTTCTCATTTGAGCATTTCGGGATTGTCCCGGACATCCTGGTTATGGGAAAAGGAATGGGCGGTGGAGTGCCGGTAGGAGCTTTTATGAGTTCAAAAAAAATCATGGAAACACTGGCATATTCTCCAAAGCTTGGTCATATTACCACTTTTGGGGGGAATCCGCTTATTGCAGCGTCGAGCTATGCAACTCTGAAAGAAGTTCTGGAAAGCGGACTGATGAATGAAATTGATGAAAAGGAAAAATTATATAGAAAACTTCTCGTTCACCCGAAAATTAAAAATATTAACGGAAAAGGCTTAATGCTGGCGGTAAATCTTGGATCTCCAGAATACACCTTAAATGTTGCCAAAAGATGTATGGAAAAAGGTCTTATTGTTTTCTGGCAGCTGTACAGAAATGAATACCTCAGGATATCACCACCGCTTACGATTTCAAAGGAAGAAATCATAGAAGGCTGTAATATTATTATGGATGTTCTGAATGAAAATTAAAAAGCAGAAGACATCGAATTTTTTCGATGTTTTTTTGCTTTACCAGATTAAAAAATATATTCCGGACAGAGAAAAATGTTGGTAAAAAATGCTTTTGAAAAATCTTATCCGGCGCCCGTATTTATTACAAAAATAAGATCATTGAATTATTTAAAATTTCTGACAAATATCATGAAGATTATGTAAAAAAGTAAATACATTTTTGTGTAATAAAAAAATTAATTTATATATTGCGGGACGATTAAAACAAAGATTATATGGCGAAACATAAAGTCCATTACGAATTTCCAATGCATTGTTTATCAGAGATTTTATACGAATATCTGGCGACTGCAGAGGGGTTGTCTGAATGGTTTGCGGATGAGGTGACAGAGAAAGGGGACGACTTCTATTTTAGCTGGGGAGGCGGCCCTGCAGAAAAGGCGACTTTAATACGATATAAGCCTGAAGGTTTCGTACGTTTCAGATGGGAAGAGGATGAAGGGACGAAGCATTTCTTTGAAATGACAATCACAATCGACGATATTACTGAAGATCTGGCGCTGAATATTACAGACTTCTGTGAAGAAGGAGACGAAGAAGAAAATGCAATGTATTGGGAAAACCTTATCGAAAACCTTAGAATAAAATTAGGTGCCGCTTAAACGTAAGCTGTATTGCAGATAAAACTGATGAACGATTTATCGTTCATTATTTTTTTATAATAAATCATAATAAATTGGAAAATCAATATTTTACATCAGGAGAATTGGATGTTAAGAACAGAGCATTTCTATCGGGAGATACAGTGAAGGTTTCATTCTTTGTAAGAGATGCAAAATTAATCATGGATGAAGAATGTTATTTCTTTCTAATGGCCTCCATGAGAAAAATGAGAATGAATATTCCGCTATCTTATACCCTGGAATTTTTCCAGTCTGTTTTCAATAAAGAGGTCATTGAAAGGGGAGTGAAAAACGGGATCATCAATTTTCAGGTATTCCGGAATATGGATGGAATTACCTTATCAAAATCTTCCGTGTCTTATTATTATGAAATCGTGGAAATGAACGATGTATTGTCTGTTCACGAAAGGTCGCTGGAACTGGATCTGATCAAGGAAATTAATGTCAATAATAACCTTTTGAGCAATATCCGTGTTCATAGTCCCGAAAATATTTATGGTGAAATCTATGCGCAGGAGAACGATCTTGATGACGTAATCTTTTTAAATCCGGCGAAAAGAATTGCAAGGGCTGGAACCGGCAACCTTCTATTTCTGGAAGGTGATGTCATTAAAGTTCCAAAACAGACTGAAGGAGCTTATATTTCGCCTTTAATGGAGAATTTTGTTACCTTTTTACATAAAAATAATCTTGCGGATATTCAGGAGCATGAAATTATTGCTTTTGAGTCTCAGAAAGCGGAAGAGATTTTATTGATATCGGAAGAAAAAGGAATATTTTCAGTTGGTAAAATAAGAAATAAAACTTTCGGGAAAAACCGATTCTTAGAATTAGCAGAGGCCTGGAGAAAAAGTTTTTAAAAATTGACAAACCCGGTAAACAACAAAAGTTCCAAAAGTCCTTTACCGGGTTTTTATTCTGAATAATCAGAAATTGTATGGTAATAGATATTCATCGGGAATATCAAAGAATTTTTGTGTGAAAAATGGTGTAGAAAGTAATAATACAGCACGCCGTCTGATTGCTCTCATAAAGGTTAAGTTTTGGTTAAACAAATAACGGAAATTATTTGAGAAAATTAGACTAAAAATATCTTAAATATTTGTTAAAGTTAAAGTGCTTAAAGCTATAACCGGTTTTAATTCAGGGAGATGTCTTCCGGAGAGTTTGCCCAAAGCAGGTATTCACCGCCAAGATTCTGCATAATAGATTTCCAAAGCGTCTGGTCATTTGGTAAGGTGTAATCCAGATTATAAACATCTACAACAGTCCACATTTTACGCTGAATTTCTTCATCAAGCTGCATGGAAGTCCATCCCGAATATCCTGAAAATATTTTAACATCATTGATGCTTAATTCACTATTTAAAACAGCGCTGATAATATTTTCAATATCTTCCGTAAGGTAAAAATCCGGGGTAATTTCTATAAAATGTTCTGTTACTTTTTTGCCTTTAACGATAAAAAAAACCTTATCATTCTCTACAGGGCCGCCATCATAAACTTCAATCTTAAACTCGAACATATCTTTAAACTTGTCGCTCATCTGGCTGTTTTTCTTATTCAGAATTAAGCCGAATGCGCCCTGCTCATTATGTTCAATGACCAATACTACCGAACGGGAAAAAATATCACCGGAAATATCAGGTGTGGAAATTAATATTTTACCTTTGTAGGAGTAATTCATACTCAAATTTAATAAAAAATATTTATGGAAAACCTGCACGATAAAAGAAAAGTGTACGAGAGATCCCAACTTATTGAAAGTGAGATAAAACAAAATCCTATCGAGCAGTTTAGGGATTGGTTTATTGAAGCTTCCGAAAATCCGGCGATCTCGGAAGCTAATGCTATGGCTGTTTCTACAATGGAGGAAGATGGCTGCCCGCGTACAAGAATGGTTTTGCTTAAAGCATATACTTACGAAGGCTTTATTTTCTACACCAATTACCACAGCAGGAAAGGAAAAGCCATTGAAAAAACACATAAAGCATGTCTTCACTTTTTCTGGCCTACACTAGAGAGGCAGATTATAATTAAAGCCAATCTGGAGCGTATCGCTGAGAATCTGAGCGACGGCTACTTTCATTCACGTCCGAAAGGCAGTCAGCTGGGAGCGGTCGTTTCACCGCAGAGTCAGGAAATTCCGGATAGGGAGTTTCTGGAACGGAAGTTAGCGGATCTGGAAAAGCAATACGAAAATACTGAGGTTCCGCGGCCTGAAAATTGGGGTGGCTACATTGCAAAACCTTATGAAATAGAATTCTGGCAGGGAAGACCAAATCGTTTGCACGACAGGATTATTTATGAATTAATTGATGGTCTGGATTGGAAGATTTCACGTTTGGCGCCTTAGTTAATTCTTGGAGTACCTCTTGGTGAATGATGACAGTGAAATCTACCGAAAGAGATTTCTGAGGCTTCCCTAAAGCCATATCTCAATAAAAAAACCTCATCGAATGATGAGGTTGATTTTTTTTAATTAATCTGAATGATTATTTTTTCTTAGCTCCAGAAACTGCATTTGATAAATCAGCTCCCGCCTTGAACTTAGCAACTTTTTTAGCAGCAATTTTGATTGGCTTTTTGGTAGCAGGGTTAATACCTTGTCTTGCAGCTCTCTCAGCAACTGAGAAAGTACCGAATCCTACTAAAGAAACTTTTCCGTCTTTTTTCTTTAAAGTAGTCATTACATTGTTGATGAATGATTCTAAAGCAGCTTTAGCTGCAACTTTAGTGATACCTGCATCTTTTGCGATTGCGTCGATTAATTCAGACTTGTTCATAATTTTTTTAATATTAAAGTTAGTTCGTTATAATAGCAAATATAATACTATTTTCTATATGTGCAATTTTTTTATAAAAAAATAAGTAATTTTTTCATTTTTAACTTAAATTAGTTAAAATATGATAATTTACGTTTCCACGTAAAATGTACGATACACGTCACTAAAATCATGCCAAATGCTTATGTACATTGACTTTATGAAAATTGTTGTATTGGTTTTTGTATTTATTAAATCCTAAATTTTGTGTAAAGTAATAAGACTTTTCATAATTATTTGAAGAATTTATAATTAAAAATAATAACTGTTACATTTTAAGGAATTAAATGTCTGTGCCACTGATGGTTTTAAAATCATTCTAAAAAGTCATTTTATTGATTTTTATTAATAAATTTGCACTATGTTAATAGAAGTTTTTAAGTCTAAGATTCACAGGGTGAGAGTTACGGCTTCTGACCTTAATTATATCGGCAGTATTACAATAGATGAAGACCTTATTGAAGCAGCGGGTCTTGTTGTTGGAGAAAGAGTATATATCGTAAATGTAAATAACGGTGAGCGTTTTGATACTTATGTGATCAAAGGAAAAAGAAAATCCGGAGAAGTTTGTCTTAACGGGCCGGCTGCCAGAAAAGTACAGAGGGACGATATCATTATCATTATCGCTTATGCACAGATGACTCCTGAAGAAGCAAGAGATTTTCAGCCAAAAATTATTTTCCCGGACGAAAAAACAAATCTTTTGACGTAATCTATGGAGAAAAAAACAAAGAACCCTTTAAAATCAATTCTTACAATAGTGATTTCGCTTGCTTTTGCAGGCTTTTTTTTATGGGTTGCCTTAAAAGGATTAGACTTTAAAGTTATACAGAAATCATTGTCTAAAGCCAATTACTGGTGGGTAGCATTTGCAGCATGCTTCGGAATTGCGGCATACTGGTTCAGGGCAATACGCTGGAACCTGATGCTGGAACCGATGGGATATAATATTTCAAACTCCAATTCACTCTGGTCGATTTCTTTCGGATATTTGATGAATCTTACCATCCCGAGAAGTGGAGAAGTGGCCAGGGCAACAGCTTTGTACGGTGTTGAAAAAGTTCCTGTTGATCAGTCTTTTGGGACGATTATTCTGGAAAGAGTGGTAGATCTGGTTTGTATGATTATATTTCTGTGTTTAACAGCTATATTTAAATTCAATACGATTTTATCATTTTATCAATTTGTGATGGAGAAGAAGGACGAAAAAGAAAAATTTGTTCCTAATTTTTTTGAAAGGCAAATGATGAAACTTGGAGTAGATGATTTTGATTCTTTTTATTTCTATCTTAAATTAGGTTTAGTCGTATTGATTATAATTTGTTTGTTACTTTTTTATAAATTTAAAAAAGAAAAACTGATTAATTTTGGAAAAGGAATTCTTCAAGGTCTAACTTCCATATTCAAACTAAAGCAAAAAGGCAAATTCATTCTTTATACGATAGGAATCTGGGTTTCCTACTATTTTGCTGCCTACCTTGTGTGTTTTGCATTACCGGAAACTTCGGGTTTTACCTTTGATGACGGATTTCTGATTCTCGTAGTCGGTACTTTCGGGATGATTATCCCTGCAAGCGGTGGAATCGGAGCTTTTAACCTGGCGATGAAATATGGTTTCATGGCCTTATTTATCTCAATGGGAAAAAGCGGCGAAGTTGGTGGCGAAGTAGGATTAACCTATTCTTTCATTTCATTGCCGTTGCAGATTTTCATTATGCTCATAATGGGATTAATTTCTATTCCGATGCTGGCAAAAGCACGAAATGCGGTTGTTGCGGAAAAAAAGTTCGCGGAATAAATTAGTTTAGCTGAATTTAAAATATCAATCCGGTCAGAATGATCGGATTTTTTATGTTTGAATAAAGGCAACTTATTTTTTATAAACTGCAATATACCTATTTTTTTGTCTTAAAATATTTTGGAAAATTCCTAAAACAGCCATAACTTCGATAACGAATACAATAAGACACATAAATTATTATGGCAATTAATTTACAGAAGGGACAAAGAATTGATTTGGGGTTCACGAAAATGACCATTGGTCTTGGATGGGATCCGAATGAAGGAATGGGATATGATTTTGACCTTGATGCTTCCGCAATTATGATTGATGCAGACCGAAAACTGGTAAGTGAAGAATATTTTGTTTTTTATAATAATCTAAACTCTCCCGACGGCGCTCTCACACATACAGGAGACGATCCGAGTGGTAAAAACAGCGATGGTGATGATGACGAATCCATTATCATTGATCTCGAAAAAGTAGATGAGCGGGTTCAGGAAATTCTTTTTGTCGTAACCATAGAAGATTATGAAAGAAGAAAACAGAATTTCGGGCAGGTAAGAAATTCATACATTAGAATTATTGATAATCTTACCCATCAGGAAATTGCTAAATACGAGCTTGATGAAGACTTTTCTATAGAAACAGGAATAGAGTTCGGAAGATTGTACAAACGCAGCGGAAACTGGAAGTTCGAAGCTTCCGGAATCGGGTACAGAGCAGATTTAGGCTTTTTCCTCGAAAAATATTACAAAGGACAAATTATCAAATAAACTAAATAAGAGGCTTCCGGTAAGAAGTCTCTTTTTAAATTATAATAATAGAACCCTTATAAAAATTAGTACAGTCGTAAAGATCAGAAAAGTATTGATACATTTCCGGTTGCAGAGTTAGGCCGAATCTTTTTTCTGCGTAACCTTTTTCTGCCAGAGCATAGAGAACTTTGTGATCCTGCTTTAGAAAATCAAATAAATATTTTTCGTCACTATTTGCCATTCCGGTAAAAAAAATTCCGTAGATCAGAAAATGAGCGAAGCTTTCGGAATTCATGATGAAAGAAAACCTGTGATCTAAATAATTCTCATAATCCTCTAATATTTTAGAAAAATTTTCAATGCATAATGGGTTTGAAATTTCATAGAAAACATCTATTCCGTGAATGAAAAGCTGGGCTTTCATCTCTTCAGGATCCGAATGATAGCGGGATTCAAACCAGTTGAATATGCATATAAATTCTTCCTTTGAAAGACTTTCTACATTATCTGCTGTTTTTCTTTTAATGATTTCAAGACTTGCTTCTTTATCGTCTTCCATGAACGGAAGCATGCTTTTTTCTTCACTGCAGAGTTTATTGTAAAGATTGATCTTGGCACTGACAGGATTGGTCTTAATGAAATAGAGTTTGTCTTTCATAATGCTATGTAATCCCTTGTTTATTTGGTGTTTTGAGTACTAAAGGTAGTGAAAAAATGCCAATAATTTATGTCATCAAAATTTCTTTGTCAAAACTTTGTTTAATATAAATAAAAAACCATTAAGCTTATGGTGCTTAATGGTTTAAAATATTTTATCCAAATGCTCTTTTTAGTAAACTTTCCACTTTCGGCTCACTTCCCCTAAAACTTTTGTACAGTTCCATCGGGTCTTTCGTTCCGCCGGAAGAAAGAAGAACTTTATATTTTGCGGCAATTTCAGGATTGAAAATTCCGTTTTCTTTAAAGTACTGGAAAGCATCGGCATCCAGAACTTCGGCCCATTTGTAAGAATAATATCCTGCGGAATATCCGCCCTGGAAAATATGCGAGAAACTCGGGCTCATCGCTGTTTCGGGGTTTGCGGGGTATAATTGTGTAGCTTTCGTGTAAGCATCTTCAAATTCTTTCACACTCTTACTCTCCAGTTCTCCAACCTTTGTATGGTAATTCATATCAAGCAATCCGAAACCGATTTGTCTTAAGGTTTGATACCCTTCCATAAAGTTTTTTGATTGTGCTATTCTTTCAATTTTTTCATCCGGCAGCACTTCCCCGGTTTGATAATGTTTGGCGAAAGTTTTCAAAAACTCCGGTTCATAGCAGAAGTTTTCCAGGAACTGCGAAGGTAATTCCACAAAATCCCACTTTACAGAAGTTCCCGAAAGAGTAGGATATTGAGTTTCGGCAAGCATTCCGTGAAGCGCGTGTCCAAATTCATGGAACAAAGTGGTCACTTCCTGAAAGGTCAGCAGGCTCGGTGTGTCCTTCGTTGGTTTACTGAAGTTGCAGACAATGGAAATATGCGGACGGGAATTTTCACCGTTTCTTTGATACTGGTTTTTATAGCTCGTCATCCATGCGCCGGCTCTTTTGCCTTTTCTTGGGAAATAGTCTACATAAAGCAGGGCTTTAAATGCTTTTGGCTTCTGGCTATTGGCTTCTGGCATATTGTCATTCTGATTAGAGTGCAGGACTTCTTTTACTTCATACACTTTTACATCTTCATGGTATTTCGGGATATCATTTCTTTCTTCAAAAGTCAATCCGAAAAGTTTTTCAGCCAATCCGAAAACGGCATCCTGAACCTGATTTAACGGGAAGTATGGCTTTAATTCCTCATCGTTCAGATCAAATTTTGCTTTACGAAGCTTTTCTGCATAATAAGCATGGTCGTAAGTCTGTATTTCTTCGATTCCATCAGTCTTGGCCAACGATTTCAGTTCTTCAATTTCTTTGTCGGCATACGGTTTTGCTTTGGTTAAAAGCTCATTCAGGAAATCGATGACTTTTGCAGGAGATTTTGCCATTCTTTCTTCCAAAACATAATCTGCATAATTTTTATAGCCTAATAATTCTGCTTTCTGTTGCTTTAAATTCAGTAATTCTTTAATTAAGTTCTGATTGTCAAATTCACCGCCGTCGAAAGATTTTTTACCATTCGCCAAGGCAATTTCTTTTCTCAGTTCACGGTTTTCAGCATAGGTCATAAACGGAATATAGCTAGGATACTGCAGTGTCACCACCCATCCTTCAAGGTTTCTTTCTTTAGCTTCTTCGGCATATTGTTCCAGAATGGCGTCCGGAATTCCGGCAAGATCTTCTTTATGGGTAATATGTTTGAAATAACTGTTGGTTGAAGCCAGTACATTCTGCCCGAACTGAAGCGATTTTACAGACAGTTCCATGCTGATCTTCTTCAATTTTTCCTTGTCTTCTTCATTCAGTAAAGCGCCGCTTCTAACAAAACCTTTATAAGTTTCATTTAAAAGCATTTTTTGTTCTTCATTCAGGTTGTATTTTTCTTTTTTGTCGTATACTTTTTTTATCTTGTTGAAAAGGGCTTCATTTTGAGAGATTTTTGAAGAATACTCCGTTAAAATCGGGGAAACTTCCTGGGCGATCTGCTGTAGTTCGTCGCTTGTTTCTGCAGAGTTCAGATTGAAAAATATATTCGAAGCTACATCCAGCTGCTCTCCGGAATACGCCAATGCTTCAATAACATTTTCAAAAGTAGGGTCTTCGGGATTGTTAACGATAGCATCAATTTCTTCTTCCGATTTTTTTATCAACTCTTTAAATGCGGGAAGGTAATCTTCATTGTTGATTTTGTTGAATGGTGCTGAATGATATGGTGTATTAAATTTTTCCGTTAAAATATTCATATTCTAATTTTTTAATTCTTGTAAAAGTAATAATTCTGCCGAACCGACACCGAAATTGCTCAAAAATAATGCCTGAGAAAGAAGGTGTGACAAAATTGACGGTGTAGAATAATCTTGTCATATGCGAAGAGAAGATAATGAAGAATTGATTACTTTTGACAGCAATAAAGAATACTCATGATGAGAAAAAATAACTTTAAATAATACAGAACTATGAAAACAATTTTAAAAATTCTGGGTGTCATAATCCTTCTAATTGTTGTGTATGTAGTAATTGCCATGATTGCTTTCGGTAGCAATTATCATTACGAAAAATCGATGGTTATCAAAGCTCCGAAAGAAAAAGTATGGCAGCAGGTAAGCTCGATGCAGGCATTTAATCAATGGAATCCGTGGATGAAACTGGATCCGAATATGAAAATTACTTATTCTGGAAATTCCGGTGAAGTTGGTGATAAATACTGTTGGGACAGTAAAAATGATGAAGCCGGAGCGGGCTGTCAGGAACTTAAAGAGGTTGTCCCTGGCCAAAAGCAAAAAACAGAAATGATTTTTAAAAGGCCGTTTGACGGACAGGCTACTTCTGAAATTACAATTTCTCCTGAAGGAAACGATACAAATGTAACCTGGACTATGGATACGGAGCAGGAAACATGGATGAAAATCATGAGGCCGATGATGGATTACCAGATGGGAAAGTCTTATGAAGAAGGATTAAACAATCTCAAAAAATTAGTTGAAAAATAAAACGAAGCTCTGCAAATCTGCAGGGCTTTTTTCTTACTATTCTTTTGATTGATTGAATTATAATTGTTATCGTAAGGGAAAGGAATATTATTTAAAAAAATATTATCTTTATATAAAGATTCGATGTATGGAGAAGATAGTGTTTGAGAAAAATAACATAAGAGATTATGTAAAAACCGTAATTGCCGAGAAAATAGAAAAGCTTAAAAACTTTATTGAATTCACTCAGGAAGCAAGCCGCGATATAAAAAAAACTCCCAAATATGACAGCATGCGCGAGGAAATGCAGGAAGAAATTTACCAGATGCAGCGACAGTTGGGAGCTCTAAATGATTTGAGAAGAAATATGGCCAAAGTACTGAATAATTCTACGGAAAGAGTACAGCTCGGTTCTCTGGTGATTACGAATAAAGCCCGGTTTTATATTTCAGTTTCGCTTGGGGAGTTCTTTTTTGAAGGCGACCGGTTCTACGCCATCTCCTCAGAAAGCCCGATGGCAAAGAAAATGATGGGCATGAAATCAGGCGACGAGTTCACGTTGAATAAAATCCATCAGAAAATTATTGAAGTTTTATGATAGTAAGAAGTGAGAAGTGAGAAGTGAAAAGTGAAACGTATTTTTGCTAAGCTTCTTACTTCTTACTTCTTACTGCTCACTTCTCACTGTTAACATCTCACTTCTGTGTCTTTTTTGTAATTTTGCACTATGAATAAAGCAGAAGTTTTAAAAGAAATCATAGGACAAAGAAGAAGCGTTTTTCCAAAAGACTATACCGATACGGAAGTTTCACAGGAAATCATTGATGAAATACTCCATTCAGCAACATTAGCGCCCAATCATAAGCGTACAAAACCTTGGCGTTTTAAGGTTTTTAAAGGGGAAGAAAAAGCAAAACTGGCCTCGGAAATGCAGGCAATCTATAAAGCTACGCAACCGGAACAACTTTTTTTAGAAAAAAAATACAATGACATAGGTTTTAAAATTAATAAAGCAGATGCCGTTGTTTCTATTGTTGTTAATTTCAGTGCAATGGTTCCGGAATGGGAGGAAATTGCCGCCGTTTCAATGGCGGTTCAGAATATGTACCTTACCTGTACGGCCCATCAGGTTGGATGCTACTGGAGTTCCCCGAAATTAGTAGATCATTTACAAGAATCCCTAACTATTGAAGAAAACCAGAAATGTCTGGGCCTATTTTATTTGGGTAACCTGCAAGAAT
>NZ_JAYEDA010000011.1:0-127704 GCF_034651565.1 Chryseobacterium sp. MHB01
CCCCCCCTTTTTTTTTGTGGGGGCGCGCCCCCCCCCCCCCCCCCCCCCCCAGAAACCCAAAAAATGAGCTCAGACAAATGCTACAATCGGGGCTAATTAAAAAGAAATAGTTAAATTGGGAATCCAAAATAGAAATTTCAGATGAAATGTAAACTAAAATACGCTTTGCTACTCCCGGTTTTGTTTTTCATAAAAGCAAATGCCCAGGAAATTAAAGCAGAATTAAATAAAGAAATTAAAAGACAGGAAAAGATTTCCTACATTCTCGATTATCCTCAGAATGCAAAAGGAAATGTTCCGCTAATTGTATTTCTACATGGATCCGGTGAAAGAGGCAATGATCTGGAAAAAGTAAAAGCGCACAGTCCTTTCACCTACAAAAACCTGATCAAGGAACCTGTAGCCATCTTGGCTCCTCAATGTCCTGAAAATACATGGTGGGATACGGTTACTGTATACGCTCTGATCAAAGAAATTCAGGCAAAATATAATATCGATGCTTCCAGAATTTATCTTACGGGACTTTCTATGGGAGGTTGGGGAACCCTGAAATTGGCAATGGAACATCCCGAAATGTTTGCAGCAGTAGTTTCTGTTTGCGCGCCTACGGACAGAGTGATGTATGCCAACATTGATCAGTACAAAAATTTAAATATGAAAATATTCCATGGCGGAATGGACGATGTCGTATTACCGGAAAATGCATTTAATTTTTACCAAAAACTCCACCCGGTAAATCCGTCTGCAGAATTAACAATCTTCCCGAATGACAACCATAATTCATGGGATTCAACCTATTCAAATCCTAAATTGTATGAATGGATGCTGTCAAAAAGAAAAGAAAAATAATCTGGAAATATTTTAAGCAAATCTTTGCTGGGTTAAATGCCTTTGCAAACGAAAATATACAGGTCATTGTAAAGAAAAATTTTTGCGGGCTTCGCGTTTAAAATAAACGAAATAAAAAGAAACTATAATTAAAGAAGATAGATTTATGAAATCGAAGATTCACGAATTCCTTAAAATAATGAAGAAGTTATGAGTAAAAAGTTAATTGTAATCGCCATGTTGGCATTAGCTCCTGTATTTTCTGCACAGGAAATGGTATCTCAGCCTGTCCAGTCTTATCAGACGGCTCAGTATCAGGCTAAAAAGAAAGCTTTTGTAGATAATCTTTTGTCAAAAATGACTTTGGATGAAAAAATTGGACAGCTGAATTTGCCGAGTTCAGGTGATTTTACCACAGGTCTGGCAAAAAGTTCTGATATTGGTAAGAAAATCGAGCAGGGATTAGTTGGAGGACTATTCAATATAAAAGGAGCTGACAAAATCAAAGCGGTTCAGAAAGTAGCCGTTGAAAACAGCCGCCTCAAAATTCCATTGATCTTCGGAATGGATGTGATCCACGGATATGAAACCACTTTCCCGATTCCTTTAGGTCTTGCCTCTTCATGGGATATGAACCTCGTTCAGCAATCTGCAAGAGTGGCTGCCAAAGAAGCTTCATCAGACGGAATCAACTGGACATTTTCTCCAATGGTGGACATTTCCCGCGAACCAAGATGGGGAAGAGTATCCGAAGGTTCCGGTGAAGATCCGTACTTAGGAAGCGAGATTGCTAAAAATATGGTGTACGGATATCAGGGCAAAGATCTTTCTTCTGGAAATACTATTTTAGCATGTGTAAAGCATTTTGCATTATACGGTGCCGGAGAAGCGGGTAGAGATTACAATACGGTTGATATGAGTCACGTGAGAATGTTCAATGAATATTTCCCTCCTTATAAAGCAGCTGTAGACGCAGGAGTAGCTTCTGTAATGGCTTCATTTAATGAAGTGGATGGTGTTCCGGCTACCGGAAACAGATGGCTTCAGACCGAAGTATTGAGAAATCAGTGGAAATTCAAAGGGTTTGTAGTGACCGACTATACCGGGATCAACGAAATGGTGGATCACGGAATGGGAGATCTTCAGCAGGTTTCTGCACTGGCGCTGAAAGCGGGTGTGGATATGGATATGGTAGGCGAAGGATTTTTAACGACACTTAAAAAGTCCCTGTCTGAAGGAAAAGTTACCCAGTCAGAAATCGATATGGCAGCCAGAAGAGTTCTCGAAGCTAAATATGATCTTGGACTGTTCGATAATCCTTACAAACATGGAGATGCTAAATTAGCAGCTAAAGAAGTTTTCAGCCAGGAAAACAGGAATATTGCCAGAAATGCTGCTGCCCAGTCTATGGTTTTATTAAAAAATGAAAACCAGACGTTGCCTTTAAAAGCTACCGGAACAGTGGCGGTAATCGGACCACTGGTAAATAATGCCATCAATATGACCGGAACATGGAGTGTTGCGGCAAAGCATGACAAGTCGGTTAATCTGGTACAGGGACTTCAGGCGAATTACGGTAAAAATGTGAAATTCATTTCTGCAAAAGGAGCTAATATTGATGACAATGCAAAGCTGGAAGAAATCTATGCGGCTCACGGTAAGAAGACAGACAGAGACAATCGTTCGAAAGAAGCTTTATTGAAAGAGGCTGTTGAAGTAGCCAACAATGCAGATGTAATCGTTCTTGCTATCGGGGAATCTGCCGAAATGAGCGGGGAATCTTCTTCAAGAACGGAAATCACCATTCCGCAGTCTCAGGTAGATTTATTAAACGAATTGAAAAAAACAGGAAAGCCTATTGCAATGGTTCTTTTCACTGGCCGCCCGCTGGCTCTTACAAATGTTAAAGATGCTCCGGATGCTATTCTTAATGCATGGTTCCCGGGTTCTGAAGCAGGAAATGCCATTGCAGACGTTCTTTTCGGAAAAGTAAATCCTTCAGGAAAACTGCCGATGACCTTCCCGAGAAGCTTAGGACAGGTGCCTATTTATTATAATGCAAAAAATACGGGAAGACCGTTGGATCAGAAATTAGTTGACAAATGCGAATACCAAAGATTCCGTTCCAATTATATGGATGAGTGTAATACACCGCTATATCCTTTCGGATATGGGTTGAGCTATACAAAATTCAACTATTCTGATGTTACGGTTTCCAACGCCAATCCAAAAGGAAATCAAACCATTCAGGCCTCGGTAACAGTTACGAATTCCGGAAATTTTGATGGGGCAGAGGTTGTACAGCTTTACATCAGAGATATGGTAGGAAGTATTACAAGACCGGTAAAAGAATTGAAAGGATTCCAGAAAGTAATGCTTAAAAAAGGAGAATCTAAAAAGGTTACCTTTAACATCAGTCCGGAAAATCTGAAATTCTACAACGGAGACCTGAAATACGACTGGGAGCCGGGAGAATTTGATATCATGATCGGAACAAGTTCTGAAGATGTGAAACATTCAAAAATCAACTGGACAAAATAAACTTTAAGTCACTCAAATTGAGTGACTTTTTTGTATATTAGAGTAAGATTAAACCACCAGAAAACTTTAAAGTAAAACATATGAAAAAAACAATCTTATTCAGTTTGATGTTTCTTTTTTCCTTAATGCCGGCTCAAAAAAAGACTCCGGTTGTAGGAAATGACAGAGATGTTCACGGATGTATTGGCTCAGCAGGCTATACGTATTCCCAGATAAGAAATGAATGTGTACGCGTTTTTGAACAAAAAATCAAGCTCAAAGAAGTAGATTCCGATAAAGGTTACGCTTCAATGACTGCTGTTATTTTCAGCAAAAACATGAAAAAAGCAGAAATATTTATTCCGGACGGCGCCGCAAAAAGTATTATCCTTGAAAGACAAGGCAAAAGCAAAGTGTGGAAAAGCGGAAAGGCAATTAAAGATAGTTATGTATTAATTCCTTACAAGAAAAAAGGATATCAGATTAAGAAAAATGATGTAGTAATTTATCATTAATAAACACAAAGCCATTCTCAGGAGTGGCTTTTATTATTTAATTCTTATTCATTTGATATTTTGTAACATGATTCAGTCGCAAAAAACGATTTTCAACTCTCAAGGAAAAACCCTATTTTTGCATAGCTAAAAAGTAAAAGAAAGAATGAATTCCTACAAAAATCCATTGGAAGAACGCTATTCCAGCGAAGAAATGTTGTTTAACTTCTCTCACAACAATAAATTCCAGAACTGGAGAAAGCTTTGGATTGCCCTTGCTGAAATCGAAAAAGACCTTGGCCTTGAAATCACAGACGAGCAAATTGCTGAGTTGAAAGCCAATGCAGAAAATATCGATTACGAAAAAGCAGCTGAATATGAGAAAAAATTCCGTCATGATGTAATGGCTCACGTCCACGCTTATGGTGATGTGGCACCTTCAGCCAAAGGAATTATTCACTTGGGAGCAACTTCGGCGTTTGTAGGAGATAATACAGATTTAATTCAGATTCGTGACGGACTTTTAATTTTAAAGAAAAAGTTGGTTAACGTAATGAAGAATTTAGCAGATTTTGCTATTCAATATAAAGATTTACCGACTTTAGGATTTACCCATTTCCAGCCTGCTCAGCTTACTACTGTCGGAAAAAGAGCAACGCTTTGGCTGCAAAGTTTAGTGCTGGATATCGAAGAGCTTGATTTCTTCCTGGAAACATTACGATTCAGAGGAGTGAAAGGAACCACCGGAACGGCAGCAAGTTTCCTTGAGCTTTTTAATGGTGATTACTCTAAAGTTAAGCATTTAGACAAAGAATTGTCCAAAAGATTCGGTTTTGAAAAAGTTTTCGGAGTTTCCGGACAGACTTACGATAGAAAAATTGATGCTAAAGTAGTTGCTTTATTAGGAAATATTGCTCAATCTGCCCATAAATTCACCAACGATTTACGTTTGCTTCAGAACCTTAAAGAAATTGAAGAACCATTTGAGAAAAACCAGATCGGTTCGTCTGCAATGGCGTACAAACGTAATCCGATGAGAAGCGAAAGAATCGGAGCATTGGCAAAATATGTGATGTCTCTTACAACAAGTTCTGCAATGGTAGCTTCAACACAATGGTTTGAAAGAACACTGGATGATTCTGCTAACAAGAGATTAACGATTCCTCAGGCGTTCTTGGCAGTTGATGCAATTCTATTAATCTGGAATAATATCATGAACGGAATTGTAGTGTATCCGAACAGAATCAACAAACATATTATGGAAGAGCTTCCTTTTATGGCGACAGAATATATCATCATGGAAGAAGTGAAAGCTGGTGGCGACCGTCAGGAAATCCACGAAGTAATCAGGGTTCATTCTATGGAAGCTTCCAAGCAGGTGAAAGTGGAAGGAAAAGAAAACGATCTTATCGAAAGAATCCTGAATGACCATTCATTAAAACTGGATAAGTCGAAATTAAAAGAAGTGCTTGATCCGAAGAATTTCATCGGTTTTGCCCCCATCCAGACAGAGGAATTTATCAAAAACGAAGTACAGCCGATTATCGACCAGAATAAAGATCTGATCGGATTGGAGGCTGATCTTAAAGTATAATACAATATGCAGTCTTTTGGGCTGCATATTTTATTTTAATCACACCAAATAATCCATATGAAAAAAATACTTTTAGCCATTTTATTAATGCCTATACTTTCTTTTTCCCAGGATAAAGAAATTTTAAAGTATTTTAAATCAAAAGATTCTTTGGTTGGGGTGAAAAATCAGGATGGTAAAATTATTGTTCCGGCTCAGTTCAAAATTTTTTCTTATTTGAAAGACGGAGAATTGGTAAAAGGAGAAACCATTTATTTTGACGGACCAAAACGAGACGAGAAACAGGAAAAAAATGCATGGGGATATGTCTATGACAGAAAGGGGAATTTCCTTTATAGACCTTTCTTTTATGACAACGGAGCCGATTATTTCTCCGAAGGGGTAAGAAGGTTTGTTAAAAATGGAAAAGTGGGATTTGTAGACAGAAACGGAACGGTTATCATTAAGCCTGAACATGATTTTGTATCTTCGTTTAATTATGGATATGCTGCTTTTTGTGACGGCTGTGACTGGGAAAAAACTGAAGACGAGCACAAAGCAATCGTTGGAGGAACATGGGGTATGATGAATTTCAAAGGAGAAATTATAAAGCCTGTTTCAAAATCTGAAAATACGGTTGAAGTGGACGGAAAATATTATCCGAATCCATTCAGATACAATGAAAAAGAGAAGACTATTCTTCAGTTTTTCGAAAAGCAGAACAAAAAAATTTCAGAACTATATTATGTTAATCATTACACAGAATTATCTGAAAATGAAAAGAAATTATTCTTTGAGATCGTAGAAAGGCCAAAGGAAAATTTCCCGTTTTATCAGGTAAATACCTATGATTACAGAAAAGTAGAAACAGGATTGATGTATGATTTTAAATTTCTAATCTCAGAAAACGGCAAAACCATTTTTGCGTTGGATGATGATAATGAAAAGATTTCTTTTGAAAAATGGCTTGAAAATGAAAAGAAGGAAGCCGCGCAATTTCAGAAAGAACATCCGGATCATCCGAATAAATTAAGTAAATGAAAAATGTTGAAAATGTTTAATTCCGTAGGAATGAAATCTGTGTAGGAATTAAGATTTAAACGATATGAATTCCGTAGGAATGCTATTTTTGCAAAAATGATGAAAATAAAATATGCCAAATACCTATACCCAAATTTATATTCAGGTTGTTTTTGCTACAAAAGGAAGAAATATTAAAATTAAATCAGAAGTTAGAGCTGAAATTGAAAAATATATTTGTGGAATATTTAACAATAAGAAACAAAAAGTATTAGCGATTTATGCAAATCCTGATCATCTTCATGTTTTCTTTAGTTATAAAAATTTGCAAATAACAATTCCGGAATTAATTAAAACGGTTAAAATTGAGTCTACAAATTTTATTAATGAAAAGAAATTATGTTTTGGTAAATTTTCCTGGCAAGAAGGTTATGGCGCTTTTTCTTATGCAAAAAGTCAGAAAGATAAAGTTGTAAATTATGTATTAAACCAGGAAAAACATCATTCAAAAAAAACTTTCAAAGAAGAATATATTGAAATGTTGAATGTTTTTGAAATTGAATTTAAGAATGAATATTTGTTTGAATTCTATGATGAAGAAAAATAATTTTGTGATTGCAGAATTATTTTGAAACTTCCAATGAAATGAAAATAGCAGTCCTACGGACTGCAAATTTAATTTAAACAGGTTTTCTACACAGCTATGATTCCTACGGAATCACATTAGAAAATTATATCATTCCGTAGGAATGAAATCTGTGTAGGAATAAAATTAAATAATGCACGCATTCCGTAGGAATGCTATCTTTGTAAGATGAAAAGGCGGTGCAGCCACATAAAATTTGAAATAAAAAATAAATCTAATAAAATCTGACATCTAATGTCTCAAAACAAAAGAATTTTCGTAGAAAAAAGAGGAATTTTCGATGTGGAAAGTCCAAAAATTTTTGATGAAGTAAAAGCAGTAGTATCCGAAGTACAGCAAGTAAAAGTGTACAATGTGTACGATATCTTCGGACTGAATGACGGAGAATTTGAAAAAGTAGTCAACAGTACCTTCGTAGATCCCGTAACCGATATTCTGCACGAAGAAAATCCGGCAAAAGGAATTTATTTCGGAATGGAATTTTTACCTGGCCAGTATGATCAGCGCGCAGATTCTGCCCAACAGTGTATTGCGTTGCTCACTGAAAATGAAAAGTCTAAAGTAAGAAGTGGTAAATTAATAGAATTCGAAGGAATTTCAGAATCGGATTTGGTTAAAATAAAAGACCTTCTTATCAATAAGGTTGAATCACAGGAAAAAGATTTAACCATTTTAGGTATTCCTGCAGAAGAAACACCTTCAAAAGTAATCATCCACGAAAATTTTATCAATTTTGATGATGCGCAGTTAGAAATATTTTATAATTCTCACGGTTTTGCATTAGGCCTGGATGATTTGAAATTCATTCAGGAATATTTTAAATCAGAACAAAGAAACCCTACGGAAACTGAACTGAAAGTTTTAGATACCTACTGGAGCGACCATTGTCGTCACACAACTTTTGAAACACAGTTATCAGACATTGAGTTTGAAGGACAGTTTAAACATACATTGGAAAAAATTTTCAATGATTATATCGAAAAAAGAAAATTTCTCGGCCGTGAATTAAAACCTATTTCCTTAATGGATTTAGCAACCGTTTGCGCCCGATATTTCCATAAAACAGGTCAATTGGAGAACTTGGTAGTTTCCGATGAGATCAATGCCTGTACGATTCAAATCGAAGCGGAATACGATGGTAAAAAAGAACCGTGGTATTTATTATTCAAAAATGAAACACACAATCACCCAACAGAAATCGAACCTTTTGGTGGTGCTTCAACGTGTTTGGGAGGCGCTATCAGAGATCCTTTATCCGGACGTTCTTTTGTTTTCCAGGCGATGAGATTATCGGGTGCGGCAGATGTACTTGAGCCAGTGGATAAGACATTGCCGGGTAAATTACCTCAAAAAACAATCACAAAGCAGGCTGCAAACGGATATTCTTCTTACGGTAACCAGATTGGTCTTGCGACTACAATGGTTTCTGAAATTTATGATGAAGGCTATAAAGCGAAAAGAATGGAAGTTGGTTTTGTTGCCGGTGCGGTTCCTGTGGATTGGGTAAGACGTGAAAAACCTGAAGCTGGTGATTCTATCATCATTTTAGGTGGGGCAACAGGTCGTGACGGAGTAGGAGGAGCCAGCGGAAGTTCAAAGGAACAGGACGAAACGTCCATCCACACGATGAGTTCTGAAGTTCAGAAAGGAAATGCCGTTGAAGAACGTAAAATCCAGAGGTTATTCAGAAATCCCGAGGTAACGAAATTGATTAAAAAATCGAATGACTTCGGAGCCGGCGGTGTTTCCGTTGCAATCGGTGAAATCGCTGATTCTTTGGAAGTTAATTTGGATGTTTTACCTTTAAAATATGAAGGTTTGAATGGAACCGAACTTGCTATTTCCGAATCTCAGGAAAGAATGGCGGTTGTGGTTGAACCAAAAGATAAAGAAAAATTCATCAAGTTCTGTGAAGCTGAAAACATTGTGGCTGTTGAGGTTGCAAAAGTAACTGATTCCGGAAGAATGCAGATGTTCTGGAAAGGTGATAAAATTGTTGATCTTTCAAGAGCATTTCTTGATACCAACGGTTGTTCAAAAAGTCAGGAAGTTAAAATTACTCACCTTAATGAAGTAAAAGAAGAAAATCAGACATTCAATGAAGAGAATTTCTTAAAAATATTAAGCGATAAAAATGTTGCTTCTCAAAAAGGTTTGCTGGAAATGTTCGATTCTTCTATTGGTGCGACTACGGTTGCGATGCCTTTAGGTGGAAAATATCAGCAGACTCTGATGGAAGGAAGCGTTCAGACATTGCCAATTATCGGGGCAAAAGATATTGAAACGGTTTCTTTGGCAAGCTGGGGTTTTGATGCTGAAATTTCAAAACAGAATTCTTTGCTCGGAGCTTCTTATGCGGTAGTGGAAAGTGTTGCGAAAATCGTAGCCATGGGTGGTGACTATAAAAATATCAGATTAAGTTTCCAGGAGTATTTTGAAAAATTAGGTCAGAGCCCTGAAAAATGGGGCAAGCCGCTGGCTTCTTTATTGGGAGCTTATGATGCACAGATGAACCTCGGTTTGGCAGCCATCGGAGGGAAAGATTCAATGAGTGGAACGTATCAGGATCTGAATGTTCCGCCAACATTGATTTCTTTCGCGTGTGCCAACGGAGAAAAGAAGAATATCATCTCTCCTGAATTTAAAAACGCAGGAAATAAAATATACTTCTTCAATCATGTCGCTCAGGAAAACGGACTTCCGGATTATGATGCTTTAAAAGGTATTTATGAATTTATTTTCGAAAATATTAAAGCCGGAAAAATTATTTCTGTAAAAACAGTGAAAGAAGGCGGAGTTGCCGTTGCTTTAGCAAAAATGAGTTTCGGAAACAGGTTAGGTGCTGAAATTACAGTTGATGAAAACGTTTTATTAGCTAAAAATATCGGTAGCTTAATTATCGAATCTAAAGAAGAAGTAAGTTCTGTAAATCTTCAATTGATTGGTAAAGTTGTTTCAGACGAAGTTTTAACGATCAACAATCAGCCAACAACCATCAACAAATTATTAGCAGCTAATACCAATACATTTGAAAATCTTTTTCCAACGGTTGAAAAAGGAAAAATTACGGTTGAACTGGATGAAAAATTAAATTCAGTCAATCCAAGAAATATTATCATTAAAAAGCACGGAATCGCTCAGCCAAAAGTATTCGCGCCGGTTTTCCCGGGAACCAACTGTGAGTACGATACACTGAATGCTTTCGCTAAAGAAGGAGCAGCAATCAGCAGTTTACCTTTAATCAATATCAATCACCAGCTATTGGATGAAAGCATTGATGCCTGGGTTAAAGAAATCAAAACTTCTCAGATTTTAGCTTTCTCAGGAGGTTTCTCTGCAGGTGACGAGCCGGATGGTTCTGCAAAATTCATCGTGAATGTTTTGAAAAACGAGAAAATGAGAAACGCCGTTCATGAACTGTTAGACAGAGACGGAATGATTATCGGAATCTGTAACGGTTTCCAGGCGTTGGTGAAATCAGGATTACTGCCTTACGGAAGAATCAAAGATTTGGATGAAAATTCTCCAACGTTGGCTCACAATGCGATCAGAAGACATATTTCCCAGATGGTCAATGTAAAAGTTCTGAACGATGAATCGCCTTGGTTAAAGGGAATGAAAGGTCAGGTTTACACCATCCCGATTTCTCACGGTGAAGGTCGTTTTATGGCTTCGGAAGCTGAAATTCAGAAATTATATGAAAACGGACAGATTGCAACGCAGTATTTAGATTTAGAAGGAAATATCGCTCACGGAATGCCATTCAATCCAAATAATTCTTTGTTCGGAATTGAAGGAATAACAAGTCCCGACGGAAAAATCTTTGGTAGAATGGGACACCCGGAACGTTTTGCAGAAGGTTTGATGAAAAATATTCCGACCGCAAATTATCACAATATCTTTAAAAATGGAGTGGAATACTTTAAATAAGTTGCTGGCTTTTAGCAATTAGCTTTGGCTTTAAAATGTTAAAAATAAATGAATAATAATTCAAATAAACAAATGACTGTCATTAATGGCAGTCATTTTTCAAATCTGGAAGGTTTCTATGAAGAAATTTCCCGGCTTTTCTTAAAGGATGAAGAATGGAAAGTCGGTACACTGGATGGTTTCGATGATATTTTATACGGATTTAAAGGTGGAATTATCTGGAAAAATTCTCAAAAATCAAAAGAAAATTTAGGGTTAAATCTGACTAAGGAATTTTACGAAAATAAAATCAGACAAGGGAAGCCTTTTAATACCAAATTAATTCAGCAAAAGCTAAATGAACTGGTGGATGGAAACGGACAAACCTTATTTGAAATTTTAGTTGAAATTATTGGATCACATAAAAATATTACATTAGTTTTGGATTGATTATTTGATTAGAATAACGATTGGTATTAATAATGTTGTGCTGAGCCTGCCGAAGCATCTTAATAATCTTCAACTTTTTAATCAAAATCTTATTGGTTTAATTTAATTAAAAAAATCATCAATGCCTAATCTGTTTTCCTACGGAACACTGCAAAAAGAACAAGTCCAAATCGAAACTTTCGGAAGAATTTTACAAGGACAAAAAGACATTCTCAAAGGCTACAAGCTTAAAATGCTGGAAATTAAAGATCCTGAAGTCTTACGGAAAAGCAAGCAAAAATATCATCCGATTCTGGAATTTTCAGGAAATCCGGAAGATGAAGTGGAAGGGGTATTGTTTGAAGTTACAGACGAAGAAATTCTACAGGCCGATAAATATGAAGTGGATGATTATAAAAGGGTGGAAAGTGTTTTTGAATCAGGAAAGTCAGGCTTCATTTATATCGGAAAATAATCTTATGTAAGAATAATAATGAGCTAACTTCGAAGTATATCTGTTAAAAACAGTTTATTAAAACGAAGTTTAAATATATTTCCAGTAAATTAAAATTCCTGTAATGACTGATGCCACGGCCAGAAGAAGTACTGCTCCGGCAGAAATATCTTTTATAAAACCAATCCTCTTATCAAATTCAGGTTGAATTATGTCACAAATCCTTTCAATAGCCGTATTAAAGATTTCAGCAGCTAATACGGCAGAGGAAATAATGATAATCAAAACCGCATCAGTTGTAGTAAGTTTTAGGTAAAAAATCAAAAAAAGATTAATAAAAAATGCGGCGGTTTCTATCTGGAAATTCCTTTCACTTTTCACCATCATCAAAACTCCGCGGAAAGCATTGAAAAAACTGTTATGAAGAGGCGGTTTTCGCATAGTGAAAAGATATTTGCAAATATAATTATTTGCTTGAAGAAAATGCTTATCTTTAGTCATTATCAATTTGATACTGTTGATATCGGAAAAGAAACGGAAACAATCTGAATCTTTTGATGGTTGTTAATAACTCTCAGGATTATTCTTTTCCATCTGTTTTCTATTTATTATATTTGTAAAAATTTATTTTTGAATCTATGAAATTTATTATTTCAAGTGGTGAACTGCAGAAAGCTTTGCAAACTGTAAGTGGCGTAATATCAAGCTCTCAGTCGAGACCGATTTTAGAAAATTATCTTTTTGAATTAGACGGAACTCAGGTTACCATTACAGCATCTGATGGCGAGACGACTCTTGTTACTTCTCTGGAAGTAAAGTCCGATGATACCGGTAAATTTGCCGTTCCTGCAAAGATTTTTCAGGATTTTATCAAGACCTACGGAGAACAGCCATTAACGCTTGTTGTAAAAGATAATGCTGAAGGTACCGGAAGTCAGCTTGAGATTTTAGATGAAAAAGATAACTTTGCCGTAGCGTTGGATAATGCAGATGACTATCCGGAGCTTCCGGAATTTGATGCCGCACAAAGCGTTACCATGTCTGCAGGAGTTTTATCTGAAGCACTTACCAACACGCTTTTTGCAACCAGCAACGATTCTCTTCGTCCTGTGATGACGGGAGTTTTATTCCAGTTCGGGGAAAATGAAACCAATTTTGTTTCTACCGATTCCCACAGACTGGTTGTATATAAAAGAAATGACCTGATGAATGCCGAACCAATGGAATTCATCATGCCGAAAAAACCGCTGAACATTTTCAAAAATATTCTTGCAAGCTCAAATGACGATGTAACGATCGATTTCAATGAGAATATGGCAAGATTTACTTTCGGAAAACATACCTGGATCTGTAGATTGATCGATGGAAAATATCCGAACTATACCGCAGTAATTCCGAAAGAAAACCCTAATGTATTAACGATCAACAGAAATCTTCTTTTGGGAGCAATCAAAAGAGCTTCCATCATGTCGAACAAATCTACCAACCAGGTACGATTTAAATTATCCGCCAATATTCTTCATCTTCATGCGGAAGATACCGAGTATGCAAATAAAGCAGACATGCAGATCCCTTGCGATTATAACGGTGAAGATATCAATATCGGGTTCAGTTCTAAATTCTTAACGGAAATGCTTACCATTCTTGGATCAGACGATATCACCATGAAAATGTCCCAGCCTAACAGACCGGGAATCATCGAGCCTCTTGATGGTCTCGAAGAAAACGAAAGTATCTTAATGTTGTCAATGCCGGTAATCGGGTTGTAGTATTAATTTAAATAAAATATAAGAGGTTTTGATTTTTTCAAAGCCTCTTTTTTAGTGAATGAACAATCAATTTTTGCCATGAAAAACATTTTAACATTAATCCTTTTATTACAGTTTCTTATCTCGTTTTCGCAAAATATTAAAATTTACCATCAGAAAAAAGGAGACACCATCACTTATTACACAGATAATCAGGAGATCTATCCTGTATCATTTGTTTTTGTCCACCAGCCGGAAGTAGAAAATATGAAAAGTCCTGAACCTTTTAAAATGACTCAGGTTTTTCCTCCAAAATCAGTTAAAAATAAAGTGGCAAGTTTTATTATAATTGATGATTCCAAAAAATGGAGTATAAAAAAGATGCCCGGATACATGACGTATATTGGAGATGTAACCATTAAAAATTTTGATTCAGACTATCAGTATGATCTTCCTTTTAAGACTGGTAAATCTTTCACGGTTTTTCAGGGATATAACGGCTCATTTTCTCACCAGAATGAAAATTCTTTGGATTTTACCATGCCGGAGGGAACAGAAATTGTAGCAGCACGGGAAGGAATAGTAGTAGATTTGGTGAGCAATAATAATTTTTCCTGTCCTACGAAAAGCTGCGCAGATAAAGCCAATTATATAACGATTTTGCATCCGGACGGAACATTTGCCCAGTATTATCACTTAAAACAAAATGGAGTGAAAGTCAATATAGGAGACCAGGTAAAGAAGGGCAGCGTAATTGGTTTGAGCGGAAATACGGGATGGAGTAAAGGACCGCATTTACATTTTGTAACTTATCTTTCCAGCACTACCGCTGATAAGCTTATGAAAACCGTAAAAACTCTTTTTAAAACAGGTAATGGAACAAAGGCAGAATATCTTGCGGAAAAAAAGACCTATTCAAAAAACTACTGATAAACTTAGGTAATATTTCGCGGGCACATTAAAATTTGTATAGAAATTAAACCTTTAAAGTTTGTTATAAATTTCCCTGTTTCTCAAAAAAACACGACATTTGTAAACTTAAAATTCAACTCAATTTTTCAAATATATCAGATGAAACCGTAAGATTACATCTGGCTTAGAAAAAATAAAAATTATCAGATGAAAATATCGAATAACTGGCTTAAAGACTTTATCAAAACGGAATTGAAAACTGAAAGAATCGGTGAGTTCCTTACGGATATAGGTCTTGAAGTTGAAGGGATAGAAAAATTTGAAAGTATAAAAGGCAGCCTGGAAGGAATTGTTGTAGGTAAAGTATTAACCTGCGAAAAGCATCCGAATGCAGACAAGCTCAAAAAAACAACGGTAGACGTTGGAAACGGGAAAATATTAAATATTGTTTGCGGTGCTCCTAATGTAGAAGCCGGACAAACGGTTCCTGTAGCAGTAGTCGGAACAAAGATCTATGATAAATCCGGGAGCTTTTTTGAAATTAAAGAAGCCAAAATCAGGGGAGAAGTTTCCCAGGGAATGATCTGTGCGGAAGATGAACTGGGATTAAGTGATGACCACGGAGGAATTATGGTGCTTGATGAAGAAAAGTTTGAAGTAGGAAAAAAATTCGCTGACTATTTTGAAATTATAAATGACGAAGTTCTTGAAATCGGTTTGACGCCAAACAGAACCGATGCTATGTCTCATTATGGTGTGGCAAGGGACCTTCATGCTTATCTTTCTACAAACAAACAAAAATCCGATTTTGAGAAAGTTTCTTCTGTTGTGCTGAGCAATGAGGGAACCCACGATTTTAAATTGGTAGTGGAAGATGCGGAATTATCTCCCAGATATATCGGAGCAGTAATTGAAAATGTAAAAGTAGGCGAGTCTCCGTCATGGCTGAAAGACCGGCTGAAAGCGATCGGATTAAGCCCTATCAATAATGTGGTGGATATTACCAACTACATTCTTCACGGTTTCGGACAGCCGTTGCACGCTTTTGATGCAGATAAGATTGCAGATAAGACCGTAAAAGTAGGAACCGTAAAAGAAGGAACGAAATTCACAACTCTTGACGGTGTGGAAAGAACGCTGAACGGTTCTGAGATCATGATCAAAGACGGAAAAGACAATCCAATGTGTATTGCCGGAGTTTTCGGTGGTGCCAATTCAGGTGTTTCCGCTGAAACTAAAACCATTTTCCTGGAAAGTGCTTATTTTAATCCTGTTGCCGTAAGAAAAGGTGCCAAATTCCACGGGTTGAATACGGATGCTTCTTTCAGGTTTGAAAGAGGGGTAGATCCTAACATTACCAGAACAGCCATTACTCATGCCATTAAATTAATTCAGGAATTAGCTGAAGGAAAATTAGCAGGTGATTTGCTGGAAGAATATCCTAAGAAAATTGAAGATAATTATGTAATCATCAGATTTTCTAAAATCGAACAAATTTTAGGGACGAAAATTCACAGGGAAAAAGTAAAAGAAATCTTAAAGGCACTTGATATTCAGGTTTTAAATGAAATTCAGAACGGACTTGAAATTTCTGTACCGGCTTACAGAGCAGATGTGACGAGAGAGATTGACGTCATCGAAGAGATTTTAAGAATTTACGGTTACAATAAAATTGATGCTCCTCAAAAGATATCTTTTACTCCGGTTAAACTTCATGCCAAAGATCAGGATGAGCTGGAAAACAGCTGGGCAAGAACATTGCAAAGCCTTGGCTTCAACGAAGTGATGAATAATTCATTAACTTCGGTGAAAGATGAGAAGGACGCCGTAAAATTGTTAAATCCGTTAAGCAGTGATCTTGCATTCATGAGAAAGTCTTTATTGGAAGGACTCTTACAGAATGCTATCTATAATATCAACAGGAAAAATCAGGATATCAAATTCTTCGAATTTGGGAAAATCTATCATAAAAGAGAAAAATACGAAGAAAGAAAGCAGCTTGGAATTCTTGTTACGGGAAGAGATGTTGCTGAAAACTGGCTGCAGCCGAAGTCTGCAACAAGTTTTTACAATTTGAAAGCTTACGTTAAAGTTTTGCTGGAAAGATTAGCCATTGATTATAAAGAAGTGGCTCTTTCAGAGGAAAGATTCTCCGATGCGCTGGCTTACGAGGTTGACGGTAAAGCTTTGGTAAGAATAGGAAAAGTTTCCGCTCAGATGCTGAAAGATTTTGATATTGATCAGGAATGTTTTTATGCAGAAATCGAACTTGAATTTGCCCAGAAACTGCGCTCTGACAATGATCTGAAATTTAAGGACATTCCTAAATTCAACAAAATCCGAAGAGATTTGGCATTACTGATTGATAAGAATGTAAATTACGAAGACCTTTATCAAACCGCCAAAAAGAATAAATCTCCATACATCAAAAACATCAATCTGTTTGATGTATATGAGGGGAAAAATCTTCCGGAAGGTAAAAAATCCTATGCTATGAGCTTTGAGCTCCTGAATGAGGAAAAAACGCTTGAAGAGAAAGAAATTACGGCAGTAATGGATTCACTTATCAAATCATTCCAGAAAGAATTCAATGCGGAATTGAGAGGCTAATTGTTATTTTAAATATAAAGATTAAATACATCAATAGAAACGGGCTATTATCCTGAGCATGTCGAAGGAAGCCCGTTTTTTATTACAACCAAATGCCATTGGTTTTACCCAAAACATAATATAAAAATAATATTTCGTAATAAATAGAAATTCTAAATCACGATCTGCTGCCTTAGAAACGATGATTACATCTATATATTCTTAAAAATTTTCATTGAAAACTACCGTTAAAAGAATAATAAAATCTTTGCAACCCTTTTTAAATAATAATATTTCCGTAAATTTGATTTCAATCAAAAAGAAAAAAATGAAAAATCTTTTTTTAAGTTTATGTACTGCAGTGGTTTTGGTTTCCTGCGGAGCAATGTCCGGTTCTGCTTCAAAAGTAGGTAAGGCGCAGCCTTCACTTTCCGGTACTAAATGGGCTTTGGCTGAAAATGTGAAAGGAAAGATTCCTACCCTGAATATTGATGGTGAAAAGATCAATGGAAATACGGGATGCAACAACTATTTCGGAACAGCTAAAGTAGAGCCTTCCACAGGTAATTTCTCTGCCAGCCAAATGGGTTCTACCAAAATGGCTTGTGAGAATATGAGCGTAGAAAAGAACTTTATGGATATGATGTCTAAAGCTAATAAATATGTCATCACAGGAAATGTTCTTGAATTGTATCAGGATAATCTCCTGCTGTTAAAATTCAATAAGGCAGAATAAAATAAAAAGAAAGGAACTCGTCTGAGTTCCTTTTTTATGTTTAGATTGTTATTAATCTTCCTCTTCTTCGTCGTACTTAGCCAACTCTTCATCACACCATTTAAACGCAGCTTCTACCACTTTTGTAGCTTCATCTGCCATAGTTTCCTCATCATCACCTTCAAGATCATCCAGCCATTCTACTTCTTCCTCCTCAACATTCAGGATGAATCTCGGATATTCTGTGTGAACTACGAACAAATCTTCTGGAAATTCCGAATTATCTGCTAATAAAAACTTTGGTAATTTCATTTTTTTAATGTTTTAACTTTGAATCAAAGATAATAAAATTATTGGTATTTGTTCTTGTCTATCTTTATTTTTTGCAAAACTTTATGCCTCGTTAATGTTGTTTTACTTAAAGTGTCTTTCGGCTTAAAACTCAGGGTAACATTCGGATTTACGGTGCTTATCAGTTCCGCTACCTGTATTTTGTCAAGATCTTCGGCAGTTTCCAGATAGAATTTCAAAGGTACCTTATCCAGTTTTTCTGATCGTAAAAACTGTTTCATCTGCTTTCTGTTTTCCAGGTAATTGCCTTTGGATAACCAGGTGAAAAGCATTCCTGAAGCAAGACTTAAAAAACCGATCGCATATACGTTATTGTTGAATAGAAGGAAAAGCTTTCTGAAATATACCAGCCATACTGCAAAGCTGAACGGAGCCATTAAACGGTAATCAATAGGATTTACAGAATAAAAATATTGTATCAAATAGGAACAGACAATCCCCGAAGTACTGATGAAAACAAAGAAAAATTCAATCTCAGAAAGTTTATATCTGATAAATAACCAGCATATCAAAAGGATGTTTAAAAGCCCGATACCATAGATCGCATAATTGATGATTCCTCCTCCCGGATTTGCAATATGAATGAAAGGATTAAAAGTGGTGCATAACCCCTGAAACAGCTCCACCAAAAGCTTGGAAGTAGGATGTAGACCGATTTCGAGAAATTCATTGACGTAGTTTTGATTAAAATAATCAATGAATAAAAATTTATATAAAACCACGAATATACCACCGGTCAAACCTGAAATAATAAAGACCGCCGAGTACTTTCTTTTCAAAAAAATCAATCCGAAAAGTCCGGTCCCGGCCATAATAAAAAGCGAACTGTACCGTATATTGTACAGTGCAATTAAGGATAATGAAAGATAAAAAACAGCTTTGCCTTTTTCCAGCCTGCCTTCAATAATTAAAGAACAGGTGTAGAGAAATAGCAGCACAAAAGGCAGTATCAGTGCTTCACTCATCGTATAGGAGTAAATCGACAGAAAGCTGAAAAGTGCACATAAAACCACAGATTCTTTAAAGAAGAATTTCTTTTTCCAGGTAAAAAAAAGAATAAACAGGAAGGCTGAAATCCCTACAATTTTACTGCTCCAGAATTCATCCGCCCCAAAAAAAGTAAAAATCTTAATGCTTACAGGATAACCTAAAGGAGTAGTGGTATTATCAATCGTCGGAAAAACATGGGCAAACCTCATATAACGAATAGAATCCGGGTTGGTTCTGCCTTTTTCGTTCAGTAAAAAACGCAAAATGATCATCATTAACGTAATGATGATCATTGATATCTGAATATTTCGTTCTTTAAATTTCATGGATGGTGAAATTAATCAATTTTGTAACGCAAATCAATTAAAATGCACAGTTGATCATCCACTATTCATTTTCCTTATTTCGAAACATTTTCGCCACTTTTTCAGCTTTCTTGCTTTCAGAATAATCATAGAAGCCTTCTCCTGATTTTACCCCTAATTTTCCAGCCATCACCATATTTACCAATAATGGATTTGGTGCATATTTCGGATTTTTAAAGCCATCGTACATTACATTCAGGATTGCCAGACAAACATCAAGACCGATGAAATCTGCCAATTGAAGCGGTCCCATCGGATGAGCCATTCCCAATTTCATTACCGTATCAATTTCCTCAACACCGGCAACACCATTGTATAAGGTTTCGATAGATTCATTGATCATCGGCATAAGGATTCTGTTAGCCACAAATCCCGGATAATCATTAACTTCTACAGGAACTTTTCCTAACGTTTTGCTCATTTCGTAAATCGCATTAAAAGTTTCTTTGGAAGTAGAATATCCTTTGATGATCTCTACAAGCTTCATGATAGGAACAGGATTCATAAAGTGCATCCCGATTACTTTATCCGCTCTTTTGGTGGCAGCCGCGATCTTCGTAATGGAAATAGAAGAGGTATTGGTGGCCAGAATGCAGTTTTCCGGTGCAAACTCATCCATCTGACCGAAAATTTTTAGTTTTAATTCCTGATTTTCCGTTGCTGCTTCTACGATAAGATCTGCAGAGCTCACCGCATCCTGAAGTGCAGTGAAAGTATTAATATTGCCTAATGTTTCAGCTTTTTGTTCTTCCGTAAGGTTTCCCTTTGCAATTATTCTGTCGAGATTGGTAGTAATGGTTTTCAGCCCTCTGTCCAAAGCTTCCTGAGATACATCTACCAGGTTTACTTTAAAACCACTTTGTGCAAAAGTATGGGCAATACCATTTCCCATGGTTCCGGCTCCGATAACGACAATGTTTCTGATCATTTTTCCTTATTTAGTTAATTAATTTTTATTTGATTAGGGTTAAATTTCTTGCGTTTGAAAGATCGGCTTTTTTGATGACTTCAGTCTCGTCAAAGCTTACATTACCGTCTCGGTTAGGCTTTTTCATTCTGTTTTGGGCATCAATTGCTGCTTTCAGACCGTTTACAAACTGCATTTTCTGAGTTTTAGAAAATGTATCGGTTCCGATATACAGATTGAATTCTCCTTCTCTTCCCAGTCCGTTCTGTCGGTAAACTTCAAAATTTTTTATTTTATTTTTGGTCCTGAATGTATTGATAAAATCCATTACCGGCTTATCGGAAGGCGTACCGCAGCAAATGCTGTGATAACCCACGACAAGATAATTTTCGTTTTTCTGTGCAAAGAATAATACTGTGCTGAATAGCCCTATTGTTAATAATATTTTTTTCATTTTAACGGTTTTAAAATTAAGGTTAAATTTTTACTTATTAAAATAATCCCAGACCGACTTTGATATATCCGAAATCATTTTGCAGTTGACCACATTCGTTTCCGTTGAGTTACTGACAAATACAGCTATTGCATAATGTTTGCCATTCGGTAAAGTAACGATGGCAATTTCATTTTCAGCGCCCGTTAAGCCTGCGTTGTTCTTTCCGGAAGCTCCCGTTTTTCGCGCTACGGGTGTATTTTCCGGAAGTTGTTCAATCAGTTTATTTTTTCCGGTAGAGGTAGAAAGCATTACTTTCATCAGATAATCCGTAGATTTTTTTGAAAGTAATTTTCCATCATAGAATTTTTTCAGAACATCCGTTGCGGAAGATGCGGTACTGTAGTTTTGATATTGTGCATTCCAGTCTTTATGCATTTCTGCTTCATTAAATTTTATATGAAAGCCTTTCAATCCTTTAGCATCCATAAATCTCTGTACCGTTTTTGTTCCTCCTATTAATTTAAGTAGAATATCGCAGCCGTTATTATCACTTTTAGCGACCGTATATTCAAGGATTTCGCTTAGAGGTACTTCAACATTTTCCTTCGGATATTTATCGCGAAGCGGCGACCAGGTATTTTCATGTAAATTGGCATTATTTAAAAGGATTTTTTGATTCAGTGACAGTTTTCCCTTATCAACATAATCCAAGACAGCTGCAGCAATATGAAATTTAAAAACGCTTTGCATCGGGAGTTTCTTGTCGGCGTTTTTATTGTATTTAAAACCATTTTCAAAGCCCAGAACGGAAATTCCTACCGTAGCATTTTTATCTTTAATAATTGCGTTGATTTTTTGTTCTAAAACAGATTGCTGGCCAAAAACAAATGCCGAAATCAAAACAAATAGTAACCCGATTTTTTTCATAATATTTTGTTTGATATTTACCGCAAGAGGTAAAAGATAGTTTATAGTGTTAATATTTTAGATTATTTAAGCTCTGCAAAATAATAAACTCAGGAATTTTGGCTAATGTATTCTATTGTATAATAAAGATTAGTGCTAAAATCTGTTGTTTCTTTTGCGGTTAAAAAATTAAAAAAATAAATCCCTTTCAGATAACTAAAAGGGATTTGCAATTTAAGATTTTTTCTTATTTCACCTCAAAATAATTAAGGTTTATACCATCATTTTCGAAATAGATCCGGATTTTATTTTCTCCTTTTTTAAGGCTGATGCCTTTCACAGAAAGGGTTTTCCAGATCTCATTGCCGCCTGTGGATGCTAATGAAACAGTAGATAATTGTTTTCCTGAAGCATCTTCAATCCTGATATTTGCTGCATTGCTGCTTGCATAATTAAAATCGAAAGTATAGGTTTTGTCGGTTTTGGCGTTAATGGTATATTGAAGCCATTCTCCGCTTTCCGTTTTTCCTACGTAATACTCATTGGTATTGGATTTATAAATGTCGACGCCATCATTTCTCAGCTGGTTTCCGGAATTCCATTCGGATCTTTTCGCCGGATCACTTACCCAAAGATTCACATAATCATTATCAAGGTAAGCTGAACCCATTCTTCCCAGATCATAATCGGTTGCCAAAATTTTACCGGGAGCCTGAAGATTTTTAAAAGGTTTTGTGGAAGCATCCGTTGTCTGCCTGAACATCGCATCAATCACATCATTTTTAACCTCAACATTGCTGAATTTATAGTTTTCTGCAATCTGCATCAGCGCTTTTTTGGCAAATTCTTTCGAAGGTTTTTCGCCGCCGTTCTGCCAGTAATTCAACAATTTCTGATATTCGGGAGTGATTTTTACGTTGGTAACTCCTGCAATATTATCTATTTTTTTCATTGGCCAGAATGCATAACCGATGTTGTGTTTATCCAAAAGCTGAATTAGCTCCGTAAACCACACATTTGAGTTTTCACCTGTTTCGCCCAGCCAGATCGGGATATTGTGCTTTTCACGAAGATCCAATGCAAATTTAATCGTAGCATCATCCGTATAATTCCAGTACTTATGGAAGCTGAAAACCATATTGTTGTCCCAAAGCGGCGTAAGTCCATTGTAATTATTTCCCCAGCCGTTTCCTTCAATGATGATGATGTGCTTTTTATCAACCGTACGTATAGCTTCTGTAATATCTTTCTGAAGCTTCCAAAGTGGTGCATTCGACATTTCATCGGTTCCGTTCGGATTTTTTCCGGTGAAATTGATGTTGGGTTCATTGATTAAATCATATCCTCCGATCCATGGCTCATCTTTATATCTTTCTGCCAGTTTTTTCCATAACGCAATTGTTTTTTTCTGATTTTCCTCACTTTCCCAAAGAGAAGGTTTTGATTTGTCATTGTCGGAAATATTCACGTCATTTCCCTGTCCGCCCGGAGCAGCGTGAAGATCCAGGATCAGGTACATTTTATTGTCGGCACACCATTTTAAAAGATCATCGGTCATCTTAAAACCTTCTTCCAGCCAGGTATTTTGACCTTTTTTAGGCTCTTTTTCAATAGGTAAGGTGTAAAGATTGTAGTGCATCGGAAGTCTTATCGAATTGAATCCGGCTTTCTTCAAAAAATCAATATCCTGTTTGGTAATGCCGTTTTTAAGGTATGCTTTGTAAAACTCATTCATTCCGTCTTCTCCGATGAGTTCAGCAATTTTTTCTTTGATTTTGTATTGAGGTCCGGCAAAATCTGCCGTCTTCAGCATATAGCCTTCCTGAAGCATCCATCCTCCAAGACCCAGACCTCTCAGTTGTACATTTTCACCTTTGTCGTTAACGATTTTTTGGCCGTTGGTTTTTAAAAGCTGCGATGTCCCAAATTGAGACAATAAAAAAGCGGATAGTAGGATGGCTCGTTTCATAGTTGTTTTAATTATTAAATATTATGGGGTATTTTTAAGAATGACTATTTGATAATCACAAATATATTTAAATTTATTGAATAAAAATCAAATATTGTAGCAATATGAAAGTGCTGCCAAAGCTAAAAATGAAAAAAGACCGCTTAAAGTAAGCAGTCTCTTTCCGTATGTATTGTTGTCTGAATTATTTCTTCTTGTAAGCAGCGTCTTTAATTCTCGCTTTTTTACCTCTAAGGTCTCTGAAGTAGTAGATTCTTGATCTTCTAACTCTACCTCTTCTGTCAACTTCAATTTTTTGAAGAGCAGGCATGTTGATTGGGAATACTCTTTCTACTCCTACATCACCAGACATTTTTCTGATCGTGAAAGTTTTTGTAGAACCGGTACCTCTTAATTGGATAACTGTTCCTTTGAAGAACTGAGTTCTTGTTTTCTGACCTTCTTTAATCTCGTAATAAACAGTGATTGTATCACCCGCTTTGAATTCAGGGAATTCTTTTTTTGTAATGTACTTGTCTTGTACGTACTTTAATAAATCCATTATTAATAAAATAAAATGTTTAAGCTAAGCAACTTACACGGACTTCGTCAGAGGTTGAATAACAGGTTGCAAATATACAAATCTTTTTTTCAATATTCCAAACACATTACCATTAAAATATAATGAAATTTTAAAGAAAATTCCGGGTATAAATTAATATTTCCTTGAAGTTACCATCAGATACAGTTTACATGTGTATTTTACTTTTGCACGATGATAAAAAGGGTTTCTTCAGCCTTACTGTTATCAGCTAAACTATTAAAACATTATACAAATTGTACTCATGAAACAGCTTTTATTCTTTTTTTGCTTTGCCGTCCAGATGGCTTTCGGGCAGGCTCTGTATCCTTATTTACAAAATCCGACACCGAATTCAATGATTGTCAGCTGGAAAACATCATCAAATACCGAAACAACCGTTTTTTACGGAACCAATCCAGCCAATCTTAATGTGACCTTTACCGGAACCACTAATATATTTTCCGATACCGGTTACAACAATAATTATTATTATCATACGGCAAAAATCACCAACCTTCAGCCGAACACGAAATATTATTACAAAATCAGAACAGGAAGCAGCGAATCTGCGGTTTACAATTTCAGAACACTGCCTTTGCCGGGGCAGGCTGCAACGGCTAACGGGAAAATTCGTTTCCTGATTATGGGAGACAATCAAATCAAGGCAGAACCGAGATATGACACCTTAACGCTAAATGCCTATAAAAAGCTAAAGGAAAAGTTCGGTCCAAATTCTGATCCTTCCGATAATGTTGCTTTGACTTTTATGGTCGGAGATCAGGTGGATGTGGGAACACTCGATCATTATGAAAATGTTCATTTTAAAAAGAATATCAATCTTTCACCATATCTTCCTATACAGACCACGGTAGGAAATCACGAAACCTACGGAACTCTTGGAATGAATTCTTATTATGCCCACTTTTATATTGATGAAATAAAATATAAAAATATTTCATCCGGAAATGAGAACTATTACGCTCAGCAGGCAGGAAATGTTTTGTTTATCAGTTTAAGTTCTGAACATACCGGTTCTGCGCAGATGACCTGGCTGCAGCAGATTTTAAATGCAGCTGAGAACGATTCTACTGTAGACTGGATTATTTCTTTAAGTCACAGACCTTACCAGGCAGAGCAATATGTAGGAGATATTTCAACGTGGGTAAGAAACAGCGCCGTTCCTCTTTTAACCACTTCTTCAAAATATTTAATGCACGTCGGAGCGCATCACCATTTGTATCACAGGGGGCAGCTGAAAAATACGCCGAATTACCAGATTATTTCCGGTGGTGTTGCATGGGACCAGTATTGGGGAATGTCTACCGAACAGGATTTTGATGATGTTCAGAAAACCCTTACTGACTGGACGTACCAGATCGTGGAAGTAGATGTGAACACAGGAAAAGTAGATGTTGAATCCTATTCCATCGGAGGAGTGTATCACAAAAAATATAATGAACTGATTGACACGTTCCACCGGTATAAAAATCAGCCTAAGCCGGCAAAGCCAATTATTTCAAACACATTTACCGCACCGGTTACTTTGCCTTTAACTTTAAACGGAAGTGCATTTTCAAGTTCGAACGGAGAGTTGTTGAACACGACTCAGTTTTTAATTAGTAAAGCTGCCGATTTTTCCATTATTGAAAAGGAATTTTACAGAGATTACGAAAACTGGTTCGGGAAAGACGGAAACGGAACGCCTGATATTACCAAAAACCTTAATGCAGGTGTTGATATCACAAAAGCTACAATCGCTGCAAATACCATTACCAACGGAAATTATTATGTGAAAGTTCGTTACAGAGACCGAAATATGGAATGGAGTGACTGGAGCGATGTAAAAGAATTTACCGTTACAGGAAGTGTTGTTTCAAATCCTGTTTTTAATTTAAATAAAACAGAATATCTCCAAAACGAACCAATTACAGCCAATTTTACAGATGGCCCGGGAAATAATCAGGATTGGGTAGGAATTTACAAGAAAGGCCAGAATCCTGCGGCGGTAACTTCCCAGGCTTATGTTTATACCAACGGACAGACATCCGGAACAGCTTCATTTCCGAACGGAATTGCTACTAAAGGTCAGTATTTTGCAGGCTTTTTTGCGAACAACAGCTATACGGAAATTACCCCAAGGAAAAACTTTTATGTAGGACCGAAAGTGGTGCTTTCAACAACTTCTGATGTGTATCCTGTCGGCGGAACGGTAACTGTTAATTTCTCCAACGGACCAAATCTTACCAAAGACTGGATCGGAATCTATAAAATGGGACATACGCCGGGGAATGTAAATTCTACACAATGGAGCTACGTGACCACGGCTTCTGGTACACTCAATTTCACAGGTCTTGCAAAAGGATATTATTATGCACAGTATTTCTTAGAAGATGGTTACACGACAATAGGCGAAAAAGTTTTCTTTAAAGTCGGAGATATTGTAACCGAACTCTGGACCAATAAGCCTGTTTACACATTAGGTGAAAATATTACCGCTTCCTGGACCGATTCTCCGGGTATCATCAAAGACTGGCTGGGAATTTATCCTCAAAACATTACCGTTCCGGATGATAATTTTATTTCTTATACGTATTTTGACGGAATTACCCAGGGTACAAAAACCATTCAGGGAACAGCAGTTCCAACAACACCCGGAAATTATTATATGGTAATGTTTACCAATGATTCGTATACCGAGGTATCCAACAGGGTACAGTTTCAGGTAACCGGCCCGATATTGGGAACGGGAGAAACAAAAACTACTGAGAAAAATGTAATCTTGTATCCGAATCCTACAAAACCGGGAGAACCTACCTTTATAAAGAGTGATTATCCCATAGAAAAAATAGAATTGTTTTCAGCAAACGGAGATCTTCTCTATGAATCAAAAAATATCAACAACCAGCGTTTCTCCCTGGTGAATGAAAACCTTCCGAAAGGCGTCTATTTTGTAAAAGTACATACCAGAAAATTATTTACTTTAAAATTAATCATCCAGTAAGAGTCCCGAAGGGACGACCTAAACCAACATTGGACGTAAGTCCAACGGATAAAAAAATCCATCCCACATCAAAAATCGGCAAAAATTAAAATTTTTGCCGATTTTATATTTATTCATCAGTAGATTTCAGTGCCCATGTTATTAAAGGTGCCTGCATAAAAAGCCTGGCAAATCTTTGATTATCGGTATTTAGTCCGAAAGAATCGCGTCTGTTTTTATATTGGGCAACATTTCCGGGAAGTACGGCTGTGAAAAATCCTGCTACAATTTTTCCCATTGTTTTCCGGTATTTTTTTGGTGTTACAATTACGGCGGTGCCTAAAGCAATTTCTGCAATTCCGGAATAGACAACAGTGTCATCTTTATCCAGAGGAACCCATTCGGGAACCTGCGCCTGAAATTCTTTTCTTGCAAATGTGAGATGCCCGATTCCTGCGGTGATGAGAAATGCGCCAAGCGCTACTCTTGAAATGTTTTTCGTTTCCATAATACTGTATTTATGTGATAAGGTGTAGATATCTTAACCAAAATCCAGACCATCATCAGTATGGTTATCGGTGATCCGATACAACAAATGCTTAAATGACGATCCATAATTCTGAAATCTGAGAAAAAGTATTAAATTTAAGCCAACAGAAAATCTAATATTTCATGATAGATAAAAGAGTAAAAAATGCAAAGGAAGCCATTGAGGGAATTAAGGATGGAATGACATTGATGCTGGGCGGATTCGGACTTTGCGGGATACCTGAAAACTCAATTAATGCACTGGTGGAGAGTGATGTAAAAGACTTAACCTGTATTTCAAACAATGCCGGCGTTGATGATTTCGGATTGGGACTGCTTCTGAAAAAAAGGCAGATCAAAAAAATGATTTCCTCTTATGTAGGTGAAAATGCAGAATTTGAAAGACAGATGCTTTCCGGAGAACTGGAAGTGGAACTGACACCACAGGGAACACTGGCAGAAAAATGCAGAGCAGCACAAGCCGGAATTCCTGCTTTTTATACGCCTGCAGGCTTCGGTACTGAAGTGGCGGAAGGAAAAGAAGTGAAAGATTTCAAAGGGAAACCTCATATTCTGGAATATGCCTTTGAAGCAGATTTTTCAATCGTCAAAGCATGGAAAGGAGATCACGCAGGAAACCTTATTTTCAAAGGATCTGCAAGAAATTTTAATCATCCGATGGCCGGTGCAGGAAAAATTACCATCGCTGAAGTGGAAGAACTGGTAGAACCGGGAGTATTGGATCCCAACCAGATTCACATTCCGGGAATCATGATCCAGCGTATTTTCCAGGGAGAAAAATTTGAAAAGAGAATAGAGCAGAGAACGGTTAGAAAAAGAGATTAATTTTTTATCAGTTCTTGAAAAATAATACCCCGAAATCAACTTTCGGGGTAATTTATTTTAGTTATAAAGTCCTAATTGTTATTCTGACAAAGTGAAGAATCTCAAAGTCACATAAACTTCAATCATCCAGCTTCCAACTTTCATCTCATCTATACTAAAGTTTTTCTCTCCCCAATCTGCTGTCTCCACATTGCATAATACAATCCTTTTTCTTCAATAAGATTGAGATGAGAACCGGTTTCTACTATCTGTCCGCGTTCCAGAACGAAAATTCGGTCTGCATGCATAATGGTGCTTAATCTGTGGGCAATAAGAACGGTAATCTGTTCTTTTTCCTTAGAAATTTCTTTAATGGTAGTGGTAATTTCTTCTTCCGTAATACTGTCTAAAGCGGAAGTCGCCTCATCAAAAATCAGTAAATGCGGTTTTCTTAACAAGGCTCTGGCAATGGCAATTCGCTGTTTCTCACCGCCGCTTAATTTCAAACCTCCTTCTCCGATTACGGTTTCAATTCCGTTTTCTGCACGTTCTAAAAGATTGCTGCAACTCGATTTTTTTAATGCCAACTGCAGATCTTCTTCCGTTGCGGAAGGATTCACAAACAAAAGATTTTCTTTTATGGTTCCTGCAAAAAGCTGCGTGTCCTGGGTCACAAACCCGATCTGGTTCCTCAGTTCATCAAAATCGAATTCCTTTCCGTCAATATTATTGTATAAAATAGAACCTTCCTGAGGTCTGTACAATCCTACAAGAAGTTTTACCAAAGTACTTTTTCCTGAACCGCTCGGTCCTACAAAGGCAATTGTTTCCCCGTTTTTTACGTTGAATGAGATGGAATTTAAAGCTTTATAATGGGCAGTCTGATGTTGGAAAGAAACATTTTGAAATTCAAGCTCTTCAATAGCCCCGATTTTCTTCGGAGTTAAAGGCTTAGGCTCAACTTCTTTTTTCATCACCCGGTCGAAATTGTTCAGCGAAGCCTGTGCCTCCCGATAGGAAATAATGATATTCCCGATTTCCTGCATCGGCCCGAAAATGAAGAATCCGTAAAACATTAACGATAAATACTGTCCCGGAGTTACAATGTTTTTAAAAATCAATAACAATAAAGTAAAAGTAATGGTCTGCTGTAAAAAATTGACCAGTGTTCCCTGTACAAAGCTCAGGGAACGGATGCTTTTTACTTTTCTCAGCTCAAGATTAAGGATTTTATAGGTATTGTTGTTAAGACGCTCAACTTCCTGGCTGGTGAGCCCTAAACTTTTTACGATTTCAATATTCCTGAGGCTTTCCGTGGTGCTTCCCGCAAGGTTGGTAGTTTCCGTAACAATATTTTTCTGAATGGTTTTGATTCTTTTACTCAGCAAATTGGTTACTACCGCGATAAGAATAATTCCCACAACGTAAACCGGCATGATCGACCAGTGAAGACGAATGGCGTACACCGAAACGAAAATAATACTCACCAGAATTCCGAAGAACACATTAATGAAATTATTGATGAATTTCACGGTATCTTCACGCACCTTTGTTAATATGGAAAGGGTTTCACCGCTTCTCTGATCTTCAAACTCCTGAAAAGGCAGTCGCATCGAATGTTTTAAGCCATCAGTGAAAATTTTGGCACCAAACTTCTGAATAATTACATTCACCACATAATCCTGGAAAGCTTTAGCAATACGGCTGATCATGGCAGTACCAACTAACAGGGCCAGAAAATAGAAAACACCATGATAAATATCAGTTCCATAAAGATATTCATTCATATTTCTCGGGAGCGTTTTCTCTTTATCGAAAAAATTGGGATGCGTTACGAGTTTATCTAATATGTTTCCGGTAATAGCGGGTGCAAATAAAGAAAAAACCTGATTAACAGAGGCTAAGAACAGTGAAATGATAATCAGCCATTTGTAAGGTTTAAGGTAATGTAATAAAATTTTCATCGGTAAAATTAAAAACGTACAAAGTTACAACAAATAGAGATTCAAAATATATCATAGGATAAGAAAGAAAGGTATTTTGTAATTCCGTAAAAATGGCTAATTTGGCAGGATAAGATTAAGCTATGCTAACGAAAGAACAAATTGCACAAAGAATTTCCAGAGAAGTAAAAGACAGGTATTACGTAAACCTAGGAATCGGAATCCCGACATTGGTTGCCAATTACGTTCCGGAAAATCTTAATGTAGAATTTCAGAGTGAAAACGGAGTGTTGGGAATGGGACCGTTTCCGTATGAAGGTGAAGAGGATGCAGATATCATCAATGCAGGGAAGCAGACGATTACCATTCTGGACGGAGGTTCCTTCTTTGATTCTGCTTTCAGTTTCGGGATGATCAGAAGCAAAAAAGTAGATCTTACCATTCTTGGTGCCATGGAAGTTGCAGAAAACGGAGATATCGCCAACTGGAAAATCCCAGGAAAAATGGTGAAGGGAATGGGCGGTGCGATGGACCTTGTGGCCTCTGCAGAAAATATTATTGTCGCCATGATGCACGTCAACAAAGCAGGAGAAAGCAAAATCCTCAAAAAATGTACGCTTCCTTTAACAGGAGTAAATTGTGTTAAAAGAGTTGTCACCGAATTGGCCGTGCTGGATGTTACGCCTGAAGGTTTCAAACTTATTGAACGAGCTCCGGGAGTTTCCGTAGAACACATTATAAAATCAACAGAAGCTGATCTTATTATAGAAGGTGAAATTCCTGAAATGCAGTTTTAAATAAATACAAACCTTGTCGCTGGCAAGGTTTTTTGTTTATAAGGATAATTTTAAGGCACAAAATTAAAGGCGCGAAAATTATTCGAGAAATAAGTATCTTAGCAAAAACCTAAAAATTACATGATACGCGCTTTCTTACTTATTCTTCTTTTTTTTTCAGGAGTGGCTTTTTCGCAAAATAAACTTCACCTGATTCCATATCCGCAGAAAGTTGAATTTCAGAAAGGAGAATTTATTATTCCTGAAAATTTTAAATTTGATAAAAATCTTCCGGTAAAAGAAACTGCTTATTTTAAAAAGCGAACAGCGGGAATGTTTACTTTCAGCTCCGGGAAAAAGGAGGAAGGCGCTCACCTGGTTAATACTCTTTTTACTCCACAATCCGTAATCGGTCAGCAGAAAAAAGAAAAATATTCAATTGACATTTCACCCAGGGCAATTGTTATCAGCTCCAATACGGACCAGGGATATTTTCTCGCCCTTCAGACATTAATTCAGTTATTGGAACAATACAAAGATTCGGGAAAAATTCCGGCAATGAAAATTGAGGATGAACCAAAATTTGCCTGGAGAGGAATGCACCTTGACGTTTGCCGCCACTTCTTTACGGTTGATGAGGTGAAACAGTATATCGATTATCTGGCCATGTACAAACTGAATACGTTTCACTGGCATTTAACCGACGACCAGGGCTGGAGAATTGAAATCAAAAAATACCCGAAATTAACTCAGATCGGTTCAAAAAGGAAGGAATCGATGATCGGAGCCTATGTTGATAATACCTTCGACGGAAAGCCTTATGGGCCTTATTTTTACACCCAGGATCAGATAAAAGAAGTGGTAAAATATGCTCAGGAAAGACATATCACTGTTGTTCCGGAAATTGAAATGCCGGGTCACGCTTTAGCAGCACTTTCTGCCTATCCGGAATTGGCCTGTACAAAAGGTCCTTTTGAGCCGGCTACAAAATGGGGCGTTTTTGATGATGTTTTTTGTCCGAAAGAGGAAACTTTTACATTTTTAGAAAATGTTCTGGATGAGGTAATTCAGCTTTTTCCTTCACAATATATTCACATTGGTGGCGATGAATGCCCGAAAACCAGATGGAAAGAATGTCCGCATTGCCAGGAATTAATCAGAAAAAATAATCTGAAAGATGAACATGGGCTTCAAAGCTATTTTATCCACAGAATTGAAAAATATGTCAATTCAAAAGGAAGAAAAATCATAGGATGGGACGAAATTCTGGAAGGCGGACTGGCCCCGAATGCTGCTGTAATGAGCTGGACGGGTATAAAAGGCGGTGTGGAAGCTGCAAAAACAGGTCATTTTGCAGTCATGACTCCCGGGTCTTATTGCTATTTCGATCATTATCAGGGCGATCCTGCAACGGAACCGAATGCTTTCGGAGGATTTACCCCTTTAGATAAAGTGTATTCTTACAATCCAATTCCGAAAGAACTGAATGCAGAACAGTCAAAATATATTTTAGGGGTTCAGGCAAATCTGTGGACGGAGTATATTCTTGATTTTAAGCAGGTTCAATACATGATTTTCCCGAGATTATTCGCTCTTTCTGAAGTTGGTTGGGGAACAGCTGATCCTAAAAATTATAAAGAATTTGAAGGAAGAGTAATTAATGAATTTAAGGTGTTGGATAAAATGGGTATCAATTATGCGAAAAGTATTTACAATATCAATGGGAAAGTGCAACCGAGAGTAGGAGGTATTTCGTATAAACTTTCAACATCGCAGAAGCCGGAAGGAATTCGTTTCACAACAGACGGGAGTGTTCCCACAGAAAATTCCCAAACGTATGACGTTCCAATTCCCGTTTCAAAAACCATGACCATTAAATCAGCTTATTTTGAAGGTGGACTTCAAAGTGCCGTTTCTTCGCAAGATTTTGTGATTTCTAAAACTACCGGAAAACCCATAACATTAGAAAGCCAACCTGATGAAAATTATTCATTCGGAGGTGAATTCACTTTAGTTGACGGAATTATCGGAAATCAAAAGCAATTGGGAAAAACATGGCTTGGCTTTCAGGGAAAAGATGTTGTGGCTACGATTGATTTCGGACAGAAAACGCGGTTTTCAGAGGTGTACTTTAATACTTTAGACAACAAAGGAAGTTGGATTCATTTCGCAAAATCAGCTCAGATTTTCGTTTCAGACAACGGAACGGATTTTAAACTCATTAAAGAAATCGGAAAAGAGAAAATCCTTTCAGCAAAAGGTAAAATCAAAGTGAATGTAGGCATTCAGAATTCAAAATATATTAAAGTTAATATAGAAAACGCTGGAATTATCCCTGCCGGAAATCCGGGTGCAGATTCCAAAGCATGGCTTTTTGTTGACGAAATTCGTGTAAATTAGCCTTAGAAATTTTATTATGCAGGATTCGGTTCTTTCTTCAGAATTTACTTCTTCGCCTGAACTGGTAGAAAAGCTATATCAGTATGGGATCACGAAGACGTATCACGAAGGCGATATTATATTGGATGAAAATTCATCCATCCGTTCAATTCCGATCGTGATGAAAGGAATGCTGAAGGTGATCCGCACCGAAGAAGACGGCCGGGAAATTCTTCTGTATTACATTAAAGCAGGAGAAAGCTGTATCATGTCTTTTCTTGGCGGAATGCACAATGAAAAGAGCATCGTAAAAGCCGAAGTAGAAGAAGATACTGAAATTCTTTTTCTGCCGATAGATAAAGTTTCTTTATTCATCAAAGAATATCCGGAATGGCTGGATTATATTTTCAGACTGTATCATAAACGTTTTGAAGAGCTTTTAGATATTATCAATGCCATCGCTTTTAAAAAAGTAGATGAGAGGCTGCTGAATCTTCTCCACAAAAAATCGGAAATTTTAAATTCCAAAACAATAATTATTACACACGAACAGCTTGCCAATGAACTCGGAACGGCAAGAGTTGTGGTCTCCCGATTGCTGAAACAGCTGGAAGATGCGGGTAAACTTCAGCTTGGAAGAAATAAAATTACCATTTTGGAAGACATTTAAAACTTTTTAGCGGCTTTGCTGAGTGTAATATGAAGGTTTACAAACGTAGTTCAGCATTTAATGTACTTCCATGAATCTCTTTGCGTGCTTATCTAAGTGAAACGGCTTTGCGAACTTAAAAACATTGAGTAGTCAAAAAATCTTCGCAATCTTTGCGTTAAAATATATAACGATATCAAGATGCTTCCAGCATGACAATCTGCTGATAAGGTAACAGCTTTTAATCTTTGCTGAGTGAAACGGCTTTGCGAACTTAAAAACATTGAGTAGTTAAAAAAAATCTTCGCGACCTTTGCGTTAAAAAAAAACCTTCTGTAACAAAAGTAGCGGTATATCTTTTCCGATATATTCAATTTTGCATCATAAAGTTGAGAAAATGGAAATTTTTGGATATATCGCATCGGTTTTAATAGGGATTTCATTGGGGTTAATCGGCGGTGGCGGAAGTATTCTTACGGTCCCCGTTCTGGTTTATATTTTTGGATTAGACGCTTTTCTGGCTACGGAATATTCACTTTTTATTGTAGGAATAAGCAGTGTTGTCGGTTCGGTTTCGTACTTCAAAAAAGGATTGGTAAATTTTAAAACAGCTTTTATTTTCGGAATTCCTTCAATTATTTCCATTTTTCTTACACGTCGTTATATTTTACCTTTAATTCCCGATCATGTATTTACAGTTGATAATTTTGTGGTGACAAAAGATATTTTACTGCTGTTGATTTTTGCGGGATTAATGATGCTGGCTTCTTACAAGATGATAAGGAAAAATACAGAATATCAGCCTGAAACAAACCGTGGAAATAATATACTTCTCGCGGCCGGAGAAGGCTCAATCGTCGGAATCCTGACAGGTCTCCTGGGCGCAGGCGGCGGATTTCTGATTATTCCGGCTTTGGTCAGTCTTCTCAAAACCCCCATGAAAGTAGCTATCGGAACATCTCTTGTCATCATTTCATTCAACTCACTTATCGGTTTTTTCTCATCAATGCATAATGTTGTGATCGACTGGAAATTCCTGGCAATCATATCATTAATTGCAGTTATAGGAATTATTATCGGTTCTCGGCTGTCCAAAAAAATCGAAGGTAAAAAACTTAAACCTGCTTTCGGGTGGTTTATTCTCCTGATGGGAATTTATATCATCATAAAAGAAATTTTCTTTTAATTTTTTTATGGCAGCTATTTCCAGCATGATAATCTTCCGATAAAGTAAAATTTTTTAACCTTTGCTGACTGAAACCGCTTTGCGAACTTAAAAAAAACAGTTAGTCGTCAAAAAAACTTTTCGGCCTTTGCATTAAAAAATATTTCGGATATCGGGAAACTCCAGCATGACACTCTCCTGATAAGTAAAGGTTACAAAATCTGCGTCATCCGTAAAATCTGCGTGAGAAAATAAACTGTATTACTTTCCAAATTCTTTGTGCTCTTAGCTGAGTGAAACGCCTTTGCGAACTTAAAAACGTTTAGTAGTCACAAATCTTAGTGTTCTTTGCGTTAAAAAAAATTCGGATATCAGGAAGCTTCCAGCATGACAATTTTCCGATAAAGTAAAATCTTTTAACCTTTGCTGAGTGAAACGGCTTTGCGAACTTAAAAAAAACAGTTAGTCGTCAAAAAAACTTTTCGGCCTTTGCGTTAAAAAATATTTCGGATATCGGGAAACTCCAGCATGACACTCTCCTGATAAGTAAAGGTTACAAAATCTGCGTCATCCGTAAAATCTGCGTGAGAAAATAAACTGTATTACTTTCCAAATTCTTTGCGCTCTTAGCTGAGTGAAACGCCTTTGCGAACTTAAAAACGTTTAGTAGTCACAAATCTTAGTGTTCTTTGCGTTAAAAAAAATTCGGATATCAAGAAGCTTCCAGCATGACAATCTCCTGATAAAGTAAAAGCGTTCAAATAAATCTGCGTCATCTGCGGAATCAGCGAGAATTAAATTTAGTTTGCTTTCTGTAATAATTTCACTTTGCGGACTTGGCTAAGTATAACGCCTTTGCGAACTTAAAAAAACAGTTAATAGTCAAAAAACTCTTTGCGTTCTTTGCGTTAAAAATATATAACGACACCGAGATGCTTCCAGCATGATAATCTCCTGATAAAGTAAAAACATTCAAAAACATTCGCTTCATCTGCGAAACCTGCGAACTTCATGTTTAAAAAAATCCCGTTCTGTAACAAAAGTAGCTGTACACCCAATCCCAAACCCGGAAATTTGTATCAATAAATAATAAGTAAAATTTAAAATCATCAAAAATGAAAATAGAACAGATTTATACAGGATGTTTAGCTCAGGGAGCATATTATATCGTTTCTAATGGTGAAGCAGCAATGATAGACCCATTGAGAGAAACTCAGCCTTACATCGACCGGCTGGAAAAAGACAATGTTAAACTTAAATATATTTTTGAAACACATTTTCATGCAGATTTTGTAAGTGGACATCTGGATCTGAGCAGAAAAACAAATGCACCTATTGTTTACGGGCCGACCGCAAAACCTGAATTTGAAGCCATCATTGCAGAAGATAATCAGATTTTTGAGGTAGGAAATATTAAAATAAAAGTGCTGCATACTCCTGGTCACACCCTTGAAAGTTCATCTTTTCTGCTGATTGATGAGAAGGGAAAAGAAACAGCTTTATTTAGCGGGGATACTTTGTTTTTAGGAGATGTTGGTCGTCCTGATTTAGCACAGAAAGCAGCAAATCTGACACAGGAAGAACTGGCCGGGTTGTTATATGAAAGCCTGTACAAGAAAATTTTACCTTTAGACGATGATATTACCATTTATCCGGCTCACGGAGCGGGTTCTGCCTGCGGAAAAAATATGCAGAAAGAAACGACTGATACATTGGGAAATCAAAAGAAAACCAATTATGCGCTGAATCAGAAGGATAAAGAAAGCTTTATAAAAGCAGTAACAGAAGGTCTTCTTCCGCCTCCGGCTTACTTCGGAATGAATGTGGCTATGAATAAAAAAGGATACAGCAGTTTTGATGAGGTCCTGTCAAAAGGTTTACAGGCTCTTTCTCCGGATGAATTTGAAGAAATCGCAGAACATTCCGGAGCGTTAATTTTAGATGTAAGAAATAATGAAGATTTCGCGAAAGGATTTGTTCCGCAATCAATCAATATTGGTCTGAATGGCGATTTTGCACCTTGGGTCGGAGCTTTGATAGTGGATGTAAAACAGCCGATTCTTCTTATCGCTGGCCAAAATGAAGAAGAGGAAACCGTGACCAGATTGAGCAGGGTAGGATTCGACAATGTTCTCGGATTTCTGAAAGGTGGTTTTGAAGCGTGGAAAAAAAGCGGAAAGGAAACGGATTCCGTTAACAGAATTTCAGCACAACAATTTGAAAAAGAAACCAAAGATAAAGATGCAACAATTATCGATGTCCGAAAAGAAAGCGAATATAATGCAGAACACGTCGATCAGGCATTTAATAAACCGCTAGCCTATATTAATGAATGGATCGGTTCAATTGGTCCGGCAGAACATTTTTATCTTCATTGCGCAGGAGGCTACAGAAGCATGATGGCAGCAAGTATTCTTCAGGCGAGAGGCTACAGAAATTTCAGTGAAATCGAAGGTGGATTTAATGCAATTTCCCAAACTGAGGTTCCTGTAAGTGATTTTGTGTGTCAGAGTAAAGTTTTAAAATAAAAATAAATTTACAATTAATGTTAGAAATAATCAAACAACCCTGGCCATGGTATGTTGCGGGGCCGTTAATAGGACTTACCGTTCCAGCTTTACTTATTTTAGGCAATAAATCTTTCGGGATCAGTTCATCGCTGAGGCATGTGTGTGCAGCATGTATTCCTTCAGACATCAAGTTTTTCAAATACGACTGGAAAAAAGAGATGTGGAATCTATTTTTCGTTTTCGGAATTCTATTGGGAGGAATTATTGCTTCTCGATTTTTGATAAATCCGGGAGAAATTTCTGTCAATGCAGCTCTTAAATCCGAATTAGCAACTTACGGAATTACAGACTACAGCAATATGGTTCCGGTACAGCTCATGAATTTTGCCGGTCTTTTTACTCTGAAAGGTTTCATTATTATGGTTGTCGGCGGATTTCTGGTCGGTTTCGGGACGCGTTATGCGGGCGGATGTACCAGCGGACACGCCATTATGGGACTGTCTAATTTGCAGTGGCCATCCCTTATTGCAACAATATGTTTTATGGCAGGAGGTTTTTTAATGGCGAATGTAATTCTGCCAGTCATCCTTTCACTTTAATTAAATAAAAATGAAAAAAGAACAAGATATACGGCATCAGGACAGTATCTGTACCAACGAAAGTCACCTTAAACATCAGTGGTATCATCATTTAAAATATCTCGTAGTGGGAATTCTCTTTGGAATTGTATTTGTGAAGGCGGAAGTCATCAGCTGGTTCAGGATTCAGGAAATGTTTCGTCTGCAATCTTTTCACATGTACGGAATTATAGGAAGTGCTGTTGTAACCGCAATGATTTCAGTGTTTATTATTAAAAAATTAAACATCAAAACCATTTATGGCGAAAAAATTTCCATTGCTCCAAAGAAATTCAATAAAGGCCAAATTTATGGCGGATTGATCTTCGGATTTGGATGGGCCATAACGGGAGCGTGTCCCGGTCCGCTTTTCGCTCAGATCGGAACCGGAGCTTTGGCGATTGTTGTTACTTTAATCAGCGCCATTTTCGGAACCTGGGTTTATGGATATTTCAGGGAAAAGTTACCTCATTAATTTTCAATAAAAATCATTTGAGCGGTAGGAAATCTACCGCTTTTTTATTTCCTGCAAATGCGAAAAATCCTTAATTTGGAGCCAAATAAATCTAAGCATGCAAAGTAGAAGAAAGTTTCTGAAAAAATCGGCAATCGCTTCGCTGGCTTTAGCGGCAAGTCCATTGGATGTATTGGCTAAAGACCTTCCTGAAAACAACAATACAATAATTAACAAACCGATTGTTCTTTCCACCTGGAATTTTGGTTTGAAAGCCAATGAAGAAGCCTGGAAAATTTTAGATAAAGGAGGTAGGGCTTTGGATGCCGTAGAAAAAGGCGTCCGGCTTGTAGAGGATGATCCGGATGAAAGAAGCGTCGGTTACGGAGGCAGACCCGACAGAGACGGAAGGGTAACTCTGGATGCCTGCATCATGGATGAAAATTATAATATCGGGTCAGTGGCATGTCTTGAAAACATCAAAAATCCGATCTCTGTGGCAAGAGCAGTCATGGAAAAAACACCTCATGTAATGCTGGTAGGAGACGGAGCATTGCAGTTTGCCGTTTCACAGGGATTTAAAAAAGAAAATATTCTTACCTCCGAATCAGAAAAAGAATGGAAAGAATGGCTCAAAGACAGCAGATATCAACCGGTTGTCAATATAGAAAATCACGATACTATCGGGATGATTGCGATGGATGCTCATGGAAATCTTTCCGGTGCCTGTACCACCAGCGGAATGGCTTTTAAAATGCATGGAAGAGTAGGAGATTCTCCGATTATAGGAGCGGGCTTGTTTGTAGATAATGAAGTCGGAGCAGCCACAGCGACAGGTCATGGCGAAGAAGTGATCCGAACGGTGGGAACACATTTGGTCGTAGAATTAATGAGACAGGGAAGAACGCCGCAGCAGGCCTGTAAAGAAGCAGTGGAGAGAATTGTACAGATTACGAAGAGAAGAAATAAAAATCTGAAGGACATCCAGGTAGGTTTTATTGCCATTAATAAAAAAGGAGAATACGGCTCATACTGCATTCAGGATGGGTTTAATTTTGCTGTTTACGACCACAAAGGAAACCGCCTGGAAAAGCCGGGTTTTGCATTAAAATAAATTTTTTGTAATCAAACAATTAGAAAAGATTAATAGTAACGGGCTTTAGCTCATTTTTCGAAATAAAAAAACATTGACTTTAGCCCAAACTTAAATTACAACGATGTCAAAAATAGAAATAGCGTGCTTTAATCCCGAATCGGCAATAATCGCTTTTGAAAACGGAGCAGATAGAATAGAACTGTGCGACGGATTAAGCGAAGGCGGAACCACACCGGATTTTAAAACTGTACAGCAGCTTCGTGGAAAAATCAACATTCCGATGTTTGTGATGATTCGTCCTCGTGGTGGGAATTTTACTTATACAGATGAAGAGTTTGAGCAGATGAAATCAGATTTAATTCATTTAAAATCATTACGTGCAGACGGCTTTGTATTCGGGATTTTGGATGAAAATGATGAGGTTAATATTCAGCAAAATAGAGCTTTAGTTGAGCTGGCAAGTCCTTATCCCTGCACTTTTCACCGAGCTTTCGACCGTGCAAAAGATTTAGAAAATTCTCTGGAAAAAATAATTGATTGTGGTTTTAAAACCATTCTTACTTCCGGACAAAAAGCCAATGTCTTAGAAGGCAAAGAAAATCTTAAAAAACTGGTAGAGTTATCCAACGGCAGAATTGAAATTCTTGTCGGTGGCGGACTTCGTTCTTCCAATATCGAAGAAATCCGTGAGTTTACTAAAGCCGGATATTACCATTCTTCAGCAATTACCGATGGTGGTGTTTTTGCGAATTCTGAAGAGATTGTTGCGATGAAGAATAAATAATAATATGAAATTTTACGCAAAGATTTATTTAATTTTATATTTATCTAAGGAAGCAAAGTATTGCGACAAAGTCGCTGATTAAGCTGAATGGCTAGAACCTTAGCTTCATAAAATCAATTTTTAATTGATTCTTCTTTGCTCACTTAAAATTTAGTAATTACTAAAATTAAATCTTTGCGTTAAAAAATAAAAACACAATAATAAATGATAGAAAATGAATTATCCTATAAAATAATAGGATCAGCAATTGAAGTACACAAAAATCTTGGAGTTGGTTTATTAGAAAGTACCTACGAATCAGCTTTAGCATATGAACTGAAACAATCAGGATTTAATGTTAACAGAAAATTTTGCGAATTCTGAAGAGATTGTTGCTATGAAGAATAAATAATAATAATATGAAATTTTAACGCAAAGATTTATTTAATTTTATATTTATAAGGAAGCAAAGTATTGCGACAAAGTCGCTGATTAAGCTGAATGGCTAGAACCTTAGCTTCATAAAATCAATTTTTAATTGATTCTTCTTTGCTCACTTAAAATTTAGTAATTACTAAAATTAAATCTTTGCGTTAAAAAATAAAAACACAATAATAAATGATAGAAAATGAATTATCCTACAAAATAATAGGATCAGCAATCGAAGTACACAAAAATCTTGGAGTCGGTTTATTAGAAAGTACTTACGAATCAGCTTTAGCATATGAACTGAAACAATCAGGATTCAATGTTAAACAGCAAATTTATCTGCCCTTACAATATAAAAAAATGAATATTGAAAATGCTTACAAAATTGATTTGCTTATCGAAGACAAAGTAATAATTGAGGTGAAATCCGTACTGGAAATACATCCTGTTTTTAACGCCCAATTATTAACTTATTTAAAATTAGCAAACATAAAACTTGGGCTTCTTATTAACTTTAATACAACACTTATTAAAGATGGCATCCATCGAATAGTAAATAAATTATAATGAAAAAAATTTTACTTTTCACATTCTTTTTCACACAAATTTTAATCAACGCTCAGTTTTCAGAGCGTAATTTATCCTCAGAAAAATGGAACTTTAAAAATGCCAAAGAAAATAACTGGCTCACAGCCTCCGTGCCGGGAACAGTACATTTGGATTTGATGAAAAATAATATCATTCCGGATCCTTTCAAAGATGAAAATGAAAAAAAAGTGCAGTGGATAGAAAATGAAAACTGGGATTATCAGACTCAATTTACCGTTTCGGGAAAAGAACTGGAAAATCAGAATATAGATCTGGTTTTTGAGGGACTTGATACTTTCTCCGATATTTATTTGAACGGAAAATTGATTCAGACGACAGATAATATGTTCAGAAAATGGACAGTTCCTGTAAAGATTTATTTAAAAAAAGGAGAAAATATTTTACAGGTTAAATTCAGATCTGCAGTAAAAACCGGAAATGAACTGGCTGCAAAAGTACCATTTACTATGCCTGAATCTCCCAGAAGTTTTGTAAGAAAAGCACAATACCAGTTTGGCTGGGACTGGGGACCAAGACTCGTTACTGCCGGAATCTGGAAAAATGTAAAGCTGGAATTCTGGAATCATGCGAAAATTAACAATATTCAGTACGAAACGCTTGATCTAGGAGAGAAACAAGCTGTTTTGGTATGGAAAGCCGAGATTTTCTCTGAAAGTAACGAACAGAATAAAACCATTGTCTTTTTAAATGAAAAATCAGTTTCCGTGCTTCTGAAAAAAGGAATAAATTTTATTGAAATTCCCTATAAGATTTTTAATCCGGAAATTTGGCAGCCGAACGGAGTGGGAAAGCCGAAATTGTATGATTTTGAAATTTCTGTCAAAAGAGGAATTGATATTTTAGATAAAAAAACTGAGCGCATTGGCTTAAGAACCATAGAATTAGTTCAGGGAAAAGATGAAAAAGGAAAATCTTTTTATTTCAAAGTGAATGGAAAACCAATGTACGCCAAAGGAACCAACTGGATTCCCGGAGACAGCTTTTCACCAAGAATGAGCAAAGAAAAATACCAAAAACTCATCAAAGACTGCAAAGAAGCCAATATGAACATGATCCGGGTCTGGGGCGGCGGAATTTACGAAGACAACGAATTCTATAAAGCCTGTGATGAAAACGGAATTTTAGTCTGGCAGGATTTTATGTTTGCGGGAAGCTTTTATCCGGCAGATGAAAAATTTCAGAAAAATGTGGAACTGGAAGTGAGAGACCAGATAGAAAGGATTCAAAATCATCCTTCCCTGGCTTTATGGTGCGGAAATAATGAAATCGATGAAGCGATAGTCAACTGGGGATATCAGAAGCAGTTTAAATATTCCAAAGAAGATTCTCTTCAGGTATGGAAAGATTATAAGACCATTTTCCATGAAATAATTCCCAATGCTATTCAAAAATATGCGTCACGGGATAAGCAGATTTACTGGGAAAGTTCGCCTTCTATAGGATGGGGACATAAAGAAAGTTTAACAGAGGGGGATTCTCATTACTGGGGCGTCTGGTGGGGTGAACAGCCGTTTGAAATATATAATGAAAAAGTTCCCCGTTTTGCTTCTGAGTATGGTTTTCAGGGAATGCCGACACTGGAAACTACAAAATCCATGTTTTCAGGAAAACCAGAGTTAAATTTGCAAAATGGAATTATCAAAGCGCACGAAAAACATTCCAGAGGCTGGGAGATTATCGAAAATTATATGAAACGGGATTATAACATTCCGAAAGACTTTGTGAAATACAACTATATTTCCCAGTTGCTTCAGGCCCGCGGAATGCAGATTGCTATTGAAGCACACCGCCGTGCAAAACCATACAATATGGGAACGTTGTACTGGCAGCTGAACGATTGCTGGCCGGTGGTTTCCTGGTCATCAATTGATTATCTGGGAAACTGGAAAGCACTGCATTACCAGGTGAAAAGAAGTTTTGAAAACCAGGTGATTTTACCGCAGGAAAAAGATGAAATTTTAGACTTTTATGTTATTAATGACGGATTGAAAACGTTTGAAAATGTATCTTTAGATTTTGATATTCTAAAATTTAGCGGTGAGAAAAAAGGTTCAGGAGCAGCGGCAGAGACTAGAATTTTGGAATCAAACGGAGTGCTGAATTTTGATTCTTTTTCGTTGGAAGAAATCATAGGAAATGCAGACAGAAATGAAATTTTTTTACATATAATGTTAAGAGATGAAAAAAATGAAAAAGTAATTGCAGAAACCAACTATTTCTTTGCAAAACCAAAAGATCTAAAACTACCAAAACCCAATCTGACCATCAGGAAAATCTCTCCCACGGAAATTGAAATTTTTACGGATGTGCTTGCTAAAGATGTCTATTTGATTGGGGATACCCATTTCAGCGATAACTTTTTTGATCTGCTTCCAAAAACCTCAAAGAAAATCATCCTTTCAAAACCAATTGAAGGAATTAAGTTTATGAGCCTTTGGGATGCAAAGAATTAGTGATTTGAAATGTTATTTTAGTTCAGCTCGAAATCGTATAAAATAATAGAATCAATGTGATCTTTCCATTGCTCCACAAGTACAGAATTACTTATGGCCGGCATAATAGAAGTTGATTGATATGAAGAATTACCTTTTAATCTGATTTTAGCCTTAAAAAGTAATTTTTTTCCTGTTTTTTGAATAACAATTAAAACATACATTGTTGAGGTCATCATAAAGCCTTCTGCGAAAGTAAGCTCAATGCTGTTATCTTTAACTTCATCTTTTTTGAAATTTTCTAATGTATCAAACAGATCCACTTTTTGAGTAATATTGTCTTCTTTTACAATTTCAAAACTTATAATTTTATTGTTTTTTATTTCAGGTTTCAGTAAAATTTTTTTGCCAATGGGAACTGTAATTTCTCCTTTGTTTAAAGAAATTTTTTCCTGGGCAGAAGTTAAAATGATCAGAAATACAGTTATAACTGAAAGTAATTTTTTCATGGTTTGTTTGTTTATTTATTGAAATATTAGTTAATATAAGAACGATAAAAATATAAAAAATTGCAGTTCCCGAAAGAATCAATTAATTTTACATTTTAAATATTTTCCTTTGCAGTACGCCCAGATTGTTTTACCGTTAAATTTAAAAGGATCTTTTACCTATAAAGTTCCCGAAGAACTGCAATCCGAAATCCAGGTTGGAATGAGGGTTTTGGTTGCGTTTCGTGGTAAAAAAATCTATACCGGAATTGTATTTGAACTTCATAATGATGCGCCGGAAGCATTTGTCGCAAAAGAAGTTATCAGCCTTTTGGATGATCAGCCTATTGTTCCGCACGAGCAGATTGAGTTTTGGAACTGGCTTTCAGATTATTATTTGTGCGGGCTGGGTGAAATTTACCGTTTTGCATTTCCCTCTTCGTTGAAGCTGGAAAGCGAAACTTATTTAAAATTAAAGCCGAATATAACGGTTGATTTCGAAAATCTGGATGTCAATGAAATGTACCTGATCCAGGCTCTGGAAGTACGGCAGCTGATTAATTTGACGGATATTGAAGCATTTATCCCCAAAAAAGATATCATCAGAACCATCAATTCTTTAATTGATCTTCAATATATCGAGATTGATGAAAAAATCGCCGAAAAGTACAAAGCAAAGGAAGTTGCATACGTAAAAGTAAAAGATGAGGTTTTAAAAAACCAGAACCTTACGGAAATACTTTTAACCTTAAAAAGATCACAGAAGCAGAAAGACCTTTTCCTTCATATTCTCGAAAAGCAGACGGAAAATCCGGATCTTCACATAAAAAAATCAGAGCTTTTTGAAGATGGTTATTTTGCAAGTTCACACTTTAAAGCATTGGCAGATAAGAATCTGGTTGAGGAATATTACATGCAGAAAGACAGGCTTGAAAGCTATGAAGGGGAAATAGAAGAAATAGAAGAGCTTTCAGAATCTCAGAAAAATGCAAAAGCGGAAATTGATGAAGCCTTTGAGGAAGGAAAAAACGTGCTGCTTCACGGGGTGACATCATCAGGAAAAACCCATATTTATCTTGAAAAAATAGAAGAATGTATCAATGAAGGCAAAAACGTATTATTTCTCCTTCCTGAAATTTCTTTAACCAAGCAGATTACTCAACGATTAGAAAAAAAATACGGAAGACAGATCGGGTTTTACCATCAGAAACTGACAGATTTTGAACGCGTGGAGGTCTGGAGAAGAATCCGCCAGAATGATATTAAAATCCTGATCGGAACACGGAACTCTTTGTTCCTGCCTTTCCGGAATTTAGGTTTGATTGTGGTGGATGAAGAACATGATTCCGCATACAGGCCTCGCGAAGTGTCTCCTTATTTCAATGCTAAAGATGCAGCACTAGTATTGGGAAATTTTTATGGTGCCCGGGTCATTTTAGGTTCTGCAACACCTTCTGTTGAAAGTTATTACAATGCCAGGAAAGATAAAATGGCCTATGTTTTTCTCGAGGAACGTTTTGGAAACGTAAATCTTCCGGAATATGAGCTGATAAATTTTAAAGAAGCCCAGGATTCCAAAAAAGTTTCCGGAAACTTTTCTTTGCAGATTATTGATGAGATTAAAAAAGTTCTTGAAGAAAAGAACCAGATTATTGTGCTTCATAATCGCCGTGGTTACGCCAACGTGGTAGAGTGCGAAACCTGTGGTTATGTGAATTATTGCTCCAATTGTGACGTCGTAATGACATATCACAAAGCTGCCAATGAAATGAAATGCCATTACTGCGGCCAGAGAGCTTCCAAACCGAAAACCTGTCCCAAATGTTATTCTGAAAACCTGAATGAAAGAGGAGTGGGAGTCGAACAGATTCATGAAGAAGTCTCAAAACTGTTTCCCGACAACGAAGTTGACCGCATGGATGTTGATTCGATGAGAAAAAAATTCGCGTACGAAAGATTGTATGAGAAAATTGAAGACCGTGAGACCGATATTGTAGTCGGAACACAGATGATTTCGAAAGGACTGGACTTTAATCACATTGAGCTTGTAGCAATTCCAAAGGCTGATTCAATGTTGTATGTTCAGGATTTCAGAGCAGAAGAACGTGCTTACCAGCTCATTACACAGGTTTCCGGAAGAGCGGGCAGGGTATCAGGAAAAGGAAAAATTATCATACAGACGTATAACCCGGAACATTCCGTTTTTCAGCTGATTAAAATGAATAATCCGGCAAGGGTGTATAAATATATTTTAACGGAACGTAAGAAATTTCATTATCCGCCTTTTACAAAACTCATCATGATTGAGCTGAAACACAGAAGAGAAGATAAAGCGAACAGAGCTTCTCAGTTTCTAGGATCAATTTTGAGGAAATATCTTCCCGGAGATTGTGTACTGGGGCCGGAAAAAGCGCAGATTGCAAAACTTAACAACCTGTACCAGTTCCAGATCCTTCTTAAGCTTCCCAGAGGAAAAAAATATGAAGAATATAAAAAATTGGTTTTAACAAGTCTGGAAGAATTTGATGAAATTACTGCATACCACAGTATTAAAAAAGATGTATTTGTAGATTTTTAACAAATTTTAACAAATTTTATAGGGTTTTATAAGCCTTCTGCATCCCTACTAATTGCAATATTTTCTACATTTGGTCGTTGATTATATGTTTGGGGTTTAACTTTCGATTTAACCGATTGATTTTTAATCCATCCAAACTATAGCAAAATGAAAAAATAGATGGTAAATTTCAGAAAGTATATTTCAGGTGTTGCGGTGCTGGCCGCAGGATTTTTCCTTGCCCAGTCTACCGTTTCTACAGTGCTGTATGCTCCGGGTTACGAAAATCAGAACAACAGTTTGAATCTGCCTTCACCGATTACTTCGATGGCGGAAAAAACGGTTCTCTCGGCAAAAGAGCTTGTAGACATTAATGTAAACACAATGATGACCGATCCGGTGCTGAAAAATGCAACCTGGGGATTCGTAGTGTACGATCCGAAAACGAAGAAAATAATTTCTTCGTATAATGAAAATACTCCTTTAGTTCCTGCTTCCACCACAAAATTACTCACTACCGAAACGGCAATGAACATGCTGGGTGAGAATTACCGTTGGAATACGCAGCTGGAATATTCGGGAAGTGTTGATGAAAATGGAGTTCTGAACGGAAATCTTTACATCGTGGGAAGCGGGGATCCTTCTTTGGGGACCAATAAAGCAGGAGCATGGGCGTACAGAGATATTATTTCAGATTTTAAGGAAGGACTTTCACGCGAGGGAATCAAAAAGGTAAATGGTGATATTATCATCCAGACAGCGCTTTTCAAAGGCAATATTTCAAAGCTTCCGGAAAATGTTGTGTGGTTGGAGAATAATAATTACTACCTGCCTGCAGGAACTACGCACGAGATCAATCCTGCCAATGAAAAACTGATTGTAAAAAAATCAGCCAATTTCTCAAATGAAAAGAAATTTTTCTACGTTTCTCCTTATAACAACCAGATGGTGTATGCCGATAAATATGAAGGTGATGGCATTTTAACAACAAAATTGCCGGATGCACCGGCCTATCTTGCCAACTCTTTCAGAACGACTCTGGTGAAAAGCGGGATACCTGTAACAGGAAAAGTGACTCCGAAAATGACGGACGCTAATCCCGAAAGCAGAAAGATGATCTCGGTCTATAAATCTCCAACTTTAGGCGATATTATTTTTTATACCAATCAGCACAGTGATAACGGTCTAGCCGAAGCATTGCTGAAAACGGTAGGTTTCCAGAGTTTGGGAGATCAGACTAGTGAATCAGGAAGAAAAGTAGTAACCGAGCATCTGAAGAAAGAAGGCTTTGATATGTTAGGGTTAAATTATATTGACGGAAGCGGACTTTCAAGAAGCAATAACGTTACGCCGATATCACAGGTAAAGTTTTTAACTTCTTTAATGGATGAAAAATATTATAAAACATATCTGAATTCATTGCCGGTAGGAGGCCAGTCCGGAACATTGAAAAGAATGTTCAACGGAGTCGGAAACGGGCAGATTTATGCAAAAACAGGAACTTTAAACAGAGTGAAAACGTTAGCAGGATATATGAAAACCAATACAGGGAAAACTTTGGTTTTTTCTTTATTGGTGAACAATTATACGGGATCGGTAGACATGGTAAAGAAAAGAATGGAGAAAATTCTTGAGCCTGCATTGGATTTATAGTATTATTAAAATTTAATTAAGATAAAAACCTTTTGATCAATGATTGAAAGGTTTTTTTATATCTTTGATACAATTTTTTACTAAGTATGAAAAAAATCTATTTTTTGTTATTGGGTGTTTTTACAATCCATCAATTGTACGCCCAAAAAGACATAAACAATATTGAAAGAAAGGGACTGATCGCAAAAGAAATGAAATCTTTTGCCAACAAAATGGAAGCCGGAAATACAAATCCGAATACGCTTAATTATGATCTGCAGTATCAGAGAATGGATGTTACGGTAAATCCGTCTGTATACAGCATTGCAGGCTCCGTAACCTCTCATTTTAAACCCAACCAGAATATCAGCAGCATCTATTTTGATCTCGATGATCAGATGACGGTCTCACAGGTTGCGTATCATGGAAATAATCTTAATTTTCAGCAGCTCTCTACAAAGGAAGTGAAAATTGATTTTGCTTCTCCACTTGCTGCCAATGTACTGGATTCTCTTACGATTAGCTATTCGGGAGCGCCGCCTACGGCAAATAATGCTTTCTTTAACGGAACACAGGGCGGAACTGCGGTTTTATCTACCCTTAGCGAACCGTATGGTGCGCAGGATTGGTTTCCTACCAAACAAAGCTTAAATGATAAAATCGAAAGGTTTGATATAAAAGTAACCACGCCTTCCCAATATAGTGTGGCTGGAAACGGTAAATTTATGTCTGAAACCATTCTTGGAAACGGACAAAAACGTACTTTCTGGAGAACACAATATCCTACTGCGGCTTATCTTATCGCGTTTTCTATTACTAATTTTGTTAAGTTAAATGACACTATGGGAAATCCGCCATTCCCTTTTGTAAACTATATTTTTCCGTCTACTTCCAACAATACAACAAGCATGAGCAATATTGAATGGACGAAAACAGTGATGGATACTTTTGAAAATTATTTCGGGCCTTATCCTTTCCGGAATGAAAAGTACGGACATATGGAATTTCAGGCCGGCGGCGGAATGGAGCATCAGACCATGTCATCCATGGGCGGTTGGTCCAGAGATTTAATTGCCCATGAACTTGCCCACCAATGGTTCGGAGACAAAGTAACCTGCGGCGCATGGAATGATATCTGGCTTAATGAAGGTTTCGCAACATTTGGTGAACATTTAGCTAATGAAAAGCTGCTCATGAACAATGCCAACTTTCTAAATTATCTTCTGGGACAGAAAAACTATATTACAAGTGCAACGGGTGGAAGTGTATATGTTGCCGATTCAAACCTATGGAGTGTAGGAACTATTTTCAATGGTAGATTGTCTTACGCAAAAGGAGGTTATGTATTGAGAATGATTAAATGGATCCTTGGAGATGCAGCATTTTACCAAGCTATTAAGGAATATCATTCAAGACCTGCACTTGCCTATAATTATGTAAGAACACAGGATCTTAATGCTTCTTTATTGACTTCCACTGGTAAAGATTTTACAGAATTTTTCAACGACTGGATCTACGGACAGGGCTATCCCACCTATACTATCCGCTGGAAACAGATAGGAAATACTTTAACCATAAGAGCTTCACAGACGCAAAGCAATCCTACGGTAAGCTTTTTTGAGATGCCTCTTCCGATTAAAGTAAACGGAACCGGAGGGCAGGTTGCCTATCTGGCATTAAATAATACGACAAACAATCAGTATTTCACGCAATCCGTGGCCTTTCCGGTGGCCAGCATAGAATTTAATTATGAATACCAGATTTTAGAAAAAAACTCAACAGTCGCTCAGGATAATACGCTGGGAACAGCAGATCCGGTTAAAGATGAATTCACAATCTACCCGAATCCCGCCAACAATCAAATTAATATCAAAGGCATTGACAAATCCTCCGAATTTACCATTTATTTCATAGACGGAAAACTCGTAAAAAAAGGGATATATCAGCCCGGAAAACCAATCAATACATCAGAATTTGTTCCCGGAGCGTATATTCTTAAAATTAATGATAAGAATATAAAGTTTTTAAAAAAGTAATTATTAACTGTACCTATCAGGTCAAAACCTTCAGAATCTCTGAAGGTTTTTTTGTTTAAAAATGAATAATTGGAATTGGATAATAGATGTTTAATGATCTTTCTGCCGACAATACTAAATCAATGAGTTCCATAGCTGATATTTTTAAGGTTAAAATTTAAATTAAATCTGAAAACTTTTCTGGCGCTTAATAGCCCTGTTGGCTTTACGTTTTGCCTTTTCCACTTTAAAATCAAACCATTTCTGTTTAAATATGTTTCGCATCAGGTTATCAAAATGTCTTATCAGAACCAGATTTTTAAAACCCCGCCATTTTTCAAGTAAACTGGAAGGTAAAGCCCGTATAGAAACAGAATAGCCTTCGGTTTCGTATTGGATATAATGCCACCAGCCGGAAGGAATGTAAAGGGTTTCACCCGGTTTTATAATTGCTTCATATCCGTCCAGATATTTCAGTCCGGGAAATTCTTCATAATCAGGATCCTTAATATTGGTGATACTGTGGAAGTTGTAAGGAAGCTTATACATCAAATCAGATTGTTCCCACGGAAAAAGCCAGATTCTTTTAATTCCCTGGAACTGGGTGATAAAAACATGAGACATATCAATGTCAATATGATTTCTGGTAATTGAGCCTTCACCACCGAAAAACATAAAAGGCAGCCATTTTATGATTTTTCCTTTCGTAACATCGTTATAATGGATATCATTTTTAAGTTCGGGTTTAATGGTTAATAAATTAAATAAAAAAAGACGGTGTTCAGTGGGAGAAGAAGTGATCAGGTTCAGATACTCTGAGAAAGTACTTTGCCCGATTGGTTTGCTGGCGACTCTGTCCAGCGATTCAATTTCGCTTCCATAAATATTAACTCTGTGCTCTCCGGCGATTTTTTTAAAATAAGAATAATTCCATTTTTCAAAAGCGGGACTTTTTGAGTCTACAAAATCCTCCAGGATAATTGGTTTTGAAGGTTTTAAATAGGTTTTGAGGAAATCTTCGGATGTTATTTTTTTAATTTTTTGTACTGGTGATAATCTCATTTTCCTGATTTTAGAGTAACAAATATAACGATTAGTCTACTTAAATTGTAGACTATTTGGAAAAATATTAAATTTTTATTTAAACGCTCAGAATAAAAATCATAAAATAGAATACTTTACCGTGATTTTATTAAATTAGCGCATCAAAAAATCTATCTAAAATGATCTCTAAAAAATATCTTGAAAATTTACAGAATGAACTGCAGAATATCGACAACGACGGACTTTACAAAAGAGAAAGAATTATTACTTCTCAGCAGAGTGCGGAAATAGAAGCTAACGGGAAAAGACTTCTGAACTTCTGTGCCAACAATTACCTGGGATTATCCAACCATCCGGAAGTGATGAAAGCTTCTCAGGATATGATAGAATCTCACGGTTACGGAATGTCATCCGTTCGTTTTATCTGCGGAACCCAGGATATTCATAAGCAACTGGAGCAGAAGATTGCCGATTTCTTAGGTCTTGAAGATACCATTCTTTACGCAGCGTGTTTTGATGCCAACGGAGGGGTTTTTGAACCATTATTTACCGAAGAAGACGCGATTATTTCAGATGAGCTGAACCATGCTTCCATTATCGACGGCGTTCGTCTTTGTAAAGCGGCAAGATACCGTTATAAAAACAACAATATGGAAGATCTTGAAGCCCAGTTAATTGCAGCCTCCGAAAAAAATCACCGTTTTAAAATCATCGTTACGGACGGTGTTTTCTCAATGGACGGAATTGTTGCCGATCTGAAAGGTGTTTGCGATTTGGCAGATAAATATGACGCTTTGGTGATGGTAGACGACTCTCATGCTACAGGTTTCATCGGGAGGACAGGCCGTGGAACGCATGAAGCCAACGAAGTGATGGGTAGAGTAGACATCATTACTTCCACTTTAGGAAAGGCATTGGGAGGTGCTTTGGGAGGATTTACTTCCGGTAAAAAAGAAATCATCGATATGCTGAGACAGCGTTCAAGACCGTATTTGTTCTCAAACTCACTGGCTCCGGGAATCGTGGGAGCAGCGTTGAAAGTATTGGATATGATTTCCGAAGATACTTCTCTGCGTGATAAAGTAATGGAAAATGCAGAATATTTCAGAGCTGAAATGAAATCGAAAGGTTTTGATATTCCGGATGGTGATGCAGCGATAGTTCCGGTAATGCTTTATGATGCGCCTTTAGCCCAGAAAATGGCGGAAAAATTAATGGATGAAGGAATTTATGTAATTGGTTTCTTTTATCCTGTTGTACCGAAAGGAAAAGCGAGAATCAGAGTTCAGCTTTCTGCGGCCCACACAAGAGAACATCTGGACAAAGCAATCGCAGCTTTTGAAAAAGTTGGAAAAGAACTTGGTGTGATTTAAAAAATAAAATCAGATTGTTAGAATAAACAGGATTTCTATATTTACGGAAATTCTGTTTTTTTATGCAAAAAATATATTGTTTTTACTGAAGGAAGTTTCTGAAAGTGAAGTTTTGGTTTTACTTTGAAAATTGCAACCGTTATGATAAGATGGGAAATCTGAGTTATATAATAAAATATGAAGACGGAAAAAAACAGGCAGTATTTCTTTTATAAATTAAAACTTTTACAACTTTTCATAAATAAATAGTAAACATATCAGGAAAATGAGAATATTTTATTGTGTTTTCTATCCAATATTTTTGTCATTAACGTTATATTTGCCATTATTTTTTTACGATGCTTTACACCATAATAAAAGCGCTTCATATTATCTTTATGGTAAGTTATTTTGCAGGGATCTTTTACCTTGTAAGAATATTTGTTTATTATAAAGATACCGACGAATTTGCCGAGGATAAAAAGAAAATTTTAAGAGAACAGTATACCTTCATGGCACGCAGGCTGTGGAATATCATTACCGTTCCGGCGGGTGTAATCATGACACTTTGCGGAATAACCATGATCTTCCTGAATTTAGGATTGATGAAAACGCCTTGGTTTCATCTGAAGCTCACGTTTCTTATAGGCCTCGCAATTTACCATTACTGGTGCTGGAAAAAAGTGTTACAACTGAAAGAACTGAACGGAAATACCTTGGAAACTGCCAATATCAAACTAAGACAGGCGAATGAAATTGCGACATTTATTTTGTTCCTTGTCGTATTTACGGTGATCTTAAAATCTCAGGTTATTGAATATTGGTGGCAATTAATCACCGGATTTTTCGTTCTGGTATTTTTAATTATGATGACGGTGAAATTGGTTAATAAAAATAAGAAAAAGTAATGATTGGTTAATGGTTGTTTGCTCATGGTTGATCGTAAAAAGCTAACAACTAACAACAATTAACTAACAACATTTGACAATAAAAACTATGATTGCAATTTTAAAAAAAGAACTTTGGAGTTACTTCGGAAACTGGAGCGCATGGGTGATCATTGCCGCCTTCAGTCTGATCACGACGCTGTTTCTGTTTTTTTTCGACAACGATTCCAATATTTTTGAGATCGGGATGGCTTCTCTACAAAGCTACTTTGTTTTGGTTCCTTGGCTGCTAATGTTTATCATTCCGGCTCTTTCGATGAAAACTTTTGCGGAAGAACAGCAGACCGGAACATTAAACTGGCTGTTTTCCCAACCCTTAAAAATTTCGGATTTGGTATTCGGAAAATTCTTATCCGTTTGGATTGTTGGTATTTTATGCCTGATTCCATCACTGATTTATTTATACACCGTTTATGTACTAGGTGTTCCGGCGGGAAATATAGATCTAGGGATGACGTTCGGAAGTTATATCGGGTTAATTATTTTAATTGCAGCATTTTCGGGAGTTGGAATTCTGGCTTCTTCGCTTTCCCAAAACCAGATCATGGCTTATCTGTTGGGTGTTTTCATGTGTTTCATCATGTACTTCGGGATTGAGCAGCTGGCAAGTTATAAATTGCTTGGAGGTGCAGACTTTATTTTACAGAATGTAGGCTTTTATCAGCATTTCTTAGGTTTTACAAGAGGACTTATTGATTTTAAAGATGTAGCTTATTTTGTGCTGATCATCGGTATTACCTTAGTTTTGTCCAATCATTTCATTAATAAAAAAAAGTAGAATTATGAAGAAGATATCATTTAAATCTCCGCTGGGAATTTTACTTTTCGTCATTTTACCGCTGGTTATTATTCTCGCCGTTTCAGGCATCAGGTTGGATTTAACCAAAGAAAAAAGATATACACTTTCAGACAATACCATTAAAGTATTAAAATCGGTAAATAAATCTTTGGTGGTGGACGTTTACCTGGAAGGCGATTTTCCTGCCAGTTTCAAGCAGCTTCAGAGTGAAACGAGATTCATGCTCGAAGAATTCAGGAAGATCAATCCGAAAATCGATTTCAAATTTATTGATCCCATCAAAACCAAAATGTCTCAGGATACCCTGATGGCAATGGGAATGCAGCCTTCCGTACTCCCGGATATCAAAGACGGGAAAGTTTCGCAAATTATGCTGTTTCCGTATGCGGTGGTAAAATACGACAAAAAAGGAGTTTCCATTCCGTTGGTAGTACAGCAGTCCGGAATTGATGCAGATCAGCAGTTAACAAAATCCATCGAAAATTTAGAATATAATCTGGTTTCCAATATCAAAAATATTGCAGCAAACCGGAGAAAAAAAATCGGGGTACTGATCAACCAGGATGAGCTGAGCCCCACTGAATTCCAGGGATTCATGCAGCTGGCTACAGAAAGCTATGATGCAGGACCTATTATTCCTAAAAATCAGAAAGAGCTTAGCCTTGCTGATGTTCCGATGCTGAAGCAGATGAGTGCGCTTGTCATTGCAAAACCAAGAAAAGCCTTCACCGACGGAGAAAAAGTGATCCTTGACCAATACATCATGAACGGTGGTAAAACGTTGTGGATGATTGATGCCGTAAATGCGGAAATGGATACGCTGATGAGGTCTAAAAAAGTAATGCCGTTCCCGGTAGATATCAATATGACCGACTTTTTCTTCAACTACGGGATCAGGATCAACCCTGCTTTGGTAAAAGATGTGAAGAAATTTGCCCTGTTGAGATTAGTGACCGGAGAAGTGAGTGGAAATCCTCAGTACACCAGTCTTCCGTGGCCGTATTATCCATTAGGAATCGCAGAAAACAAAAATCCGATTACCAAAAATATCAATCCGGTGAAATTTGAATTCCCGACCTCCATTGATACCTTGGGCGGAAGAAAAAATATTAAGACCAATGTGCTTTTCGAATCAAGTGAAAGAACGTTGCTCAAGCAGGTTCCGAATTATGTGGATTTAAAAGAAATTTCCAGTGTCGACAGCCTTGGGCAAATGGAAAAACCTAGCACCCCGAAAATCTATGCAGTAGCATTGGAAGGAAAGTTCAATTCTGCGTATGCTTCAAGGATTGAAAGAAAATCATACCCGAATTTCAAAAATTCAAGTCCTGAAAATAAAATGATCGTGATTGCCGACGGCGACGTAGGCCGAAATAAAGTGCTGAAAGGCGAGCCTCTTCCTTTGGGTGTAGATCTGCTCACCAACGAACAGTTTGGCAACGAACAGTTCCTGAGAAATGCCCTCGACTATCTTCTGGACGACAGCAACCTTATGGAACTCAGAAACCGAAACATCGAAGAAAGGCTTCTGGACCGTCAAAGAATTACCGAAGAGAAAAACAACTGGCAATGGTTTAATTTGCTGCTGCCGTTAGTAATCATTGGGATTTTAGGAGGGTTGTTCTTCTGGTTGAGGAAGAAGAAGTTTGGATAAATAAAAAAGAGAAGTCCAAAACTTCTCTTTTTTATTTTTTAATTATATCTATGGCAAAAACTATAAGAAAACCTAAGGCAGCTTTTCTTTCAATATCTATTGTCGGATTGGTGTTTGATTTCTTAAGATCTTTAGGAGTGTAATACAAATAATAATAAAGAATCTTTTTCATGTTATAAAATTTGAATTGTTATTAGTCTATTCAAAAATAAAAAATCACCTTTAAATTATTATCAGTAAAAAACGGATTTTTTGTAAGATTATAAAGATAATCTCAATTAAACGCCCTCCTAAACTCACCAGGCGACTGTTTCACCTTCTGCTTAAACAATTTACTGAAAGACTGCGGATGCTCAAAACCAAGTTCATAGGCAATTTCACTAACGGACAAATTGGTTGTGCTCAAACGCTCTTTAGCATGGTCGATCAGCTTATTCTGGATATGCTGTTGCGTGTTTTGCTGCGTGTGAATCCGCAACAGGCTGCTCAGGTAATTCGGGGAAATACTCAGCTGTTCCGCGATAGATTTTACCGAAGGAATCCCTTTTTCCAGAAGATTTCCGTTGCTGAAATATTGCGAAAGCGTTTCTTCAAATTTTTCCAATAATTCGTGGCTGGATTTTTTGCGGGTAAAAAACTGGCGTTCATAGAAACGTTCGGCGTAGATCATGAACAGTTCAAGCTGGGCGACAATCAGCTCCTGGGTAAATTTATCGATATTGTTCTGGTATTCTTTTTCAATATTCCTGAAAAGATCAACGATGATTTTCTCTTCCTTATCTGATAGAAAAAGTGCTTCATTGATTTGGTAGCTGAAAAATTCGTACGATTTGATTTTTTTGATCAGGGAAGTTCCCCAAAGGAAATCAGGGTGAATGAGCAATAAATAGCCCGTCGGTTCCGCTACCACATCAGGTTTCATTTCCAGGCTCAGGAACTGAAGCGGCGAAACAAAACACAGTACACCGGAGTCAAAATCGTATTCCTGCTGTCCGTAATTGAATTTTGCATTCACGTTACGTTTCAGACCTACCGAGTAGAAATTCTGGATCCATTTCAGCTCCGTATCGTTTACCGGATACTGTACTTTGCTGTAATCAATAAGGCTGATCAGCGGATGTTCCGGATTCGGAAGATTACAAAACGCATGAAAATCTGAAATCGAATTAAATCTGAAAGTCTGTTTCATACCGCTAAATTATTAATTATTTTGAATCGTTAACCATCAGATATTTACCATATTTGAAAATCTAATGAAATTTTTAATAATAATATTTAAATCGATTATTTTTCAACCGACTATCAACCATCAAATATATTATCTTTCAGACAGGGCTTCGACAAGCTCAGCCTGACAATGTGTGCCTATAGCGAGTAGTATTAGCGATGTCATCCTGAGCCTGTTGAAGGATCTTCAATTACTTAACAAAATAAACTTTGTTTATACCTCGTCAAAAAATAATTAAAACAGCGTCGATCTAAAAAACTTAACTACTTAATGTTGTTTGCGTTTTTCCGGGAAAGTTTGTCGCAGGGGTGCAACAACCTTTCCCGGTTACCGGAAAAGCCTTTGCAGGGGTGTGTGGAGGTTTCCCGGTGTTCCGGAAAACTTCGCGCGAGGGTGCGGCAAACTTTCCTGAAGATTAGATGTTAAAAAAATGTTATTCAAATACTCATTTTTCAAAATCTAAAAATTTATCTTCATCAGTTCCCGCAAAAATTCTATTTTTAAACCACAAAAAACAGTTACCTGATGATTAGTAAGGCCCTCGAAATATGCTATGATTTCCCGTTTTTCTTACCGGAAGAACTTCTGGAAATATTCAATGCCCATGAGAAAATTACCTTCCATAAAGGAGATTTTATCCTGGAAGAAGGCAAAATAGCCAATGAATATTATATCGTGGAAAAAGGCCTCGCAAGATCATTTGTTACAGACTTCAACGGTAACGATGTTACGACTAATTTTTTTGTTGAAAACGAAATCATTATTGAGGTTTCATCACTTTTCCAGAGAATTCCTACGCAGGAAAACATCGTCTGCATTACCGACTGCGAATGCTGGAAGTTCGATTTTGAAACTTTTCAGGAGCTTTTTCATAAAATCCCGAATCTCAGGGAGTGGGGAAGGGCATGGATGTCGCAGCAATTGTTCATTTGCAAGCAGCGTTCCGTGGAAATGTTTACCCTGTCTGCCACCAGACGCTACCTTAATCTTCTGGAGCAGAAGCCTTACGTCATTCAATTTGCGCCACTCAAGCAGATCGCGTCTTATCTCGGCGTTACAGATACTTCTTTAAGCCGAATCCGCAAAGAATTGGTTTCACATCCCAGGAAAATATAAATCTTGCCTTATGACAAGTTGATTTTCACGGCAACTTGATAATTTTGGTTATAGGTTAAACAAAATAAAATCACACTATGAAAATCAATCAGATCTTTGTCAATCTTCCCGTAAAAGATATTCGGGAAACAAAAGAATTCTGGACGAACCTGGGTTTCTCCGTCAACGAGCAGATTTCCGATGAAAGAGCAGTCTGTATCATGATGAATGATACGATTTCCATCATGTTCTTAACGGAAGAATTTTTCGAAACCTTTTCAGAAAGACCTGTTCCGAAAGGCGATACTACCCAGGTATTGGTTGCCATCGGATTAGACAGCCGTGAAGAAGTAGACCAGGTTGTGAATGCGGCTGTCGCCAACGGCGCAACACAGCACGAAGAACCGCAGGATCATGGCTGGATGTATCAAAATTCTTTCTGGGACATCAATGGTCATGGATGGAATGTCATTTTTGCCGATCCTTCTCAGATCCCATCATAATTAATACATCAGAAACATAACATTATGGACACGCCAACATCAAAAAAATTAGAAATTATTATTCCTGCATTCCGTGGTCACAGTCAGAATTTCCTGATGGTGCTGGATGGAATTTCCGAGCAGGACGCTCTGAAAAGAGTAGAAGGCAAAACCAATCATATCATCTGGATGGCCGGAAACTTTTTGGATATGAGGTATGCTTTAGGATCGGTGCTCGGAATTCAGGAAGAATTTGAATTTAAAGATCTTTTTTTTCAGGGGAAAAGTTTAAATGAAAGTTTTGCCTACCCTTCTTTGGAGCAGTTAAAGGATACTTTTCACAAAATATCGCCTCTGGTGTATCAGAAATTACTGGAAGCTTCAGACGAAGAATTGGACAAAGCTTTTCCCATGGGAATGAATATCGAATTTTTTCCGGAAACCGTGCTGAATTTCATCGGAATGTGCATCGGTCGGGAAGATTATCTGTGCGGGCAAATCGGACTGATGCGGAGAATTCTCGGTTATGAAGGCTTAAAATATGAATTCGATAAAGATTTAAAATATTAAAAATGACTCCGGCTGAAAAAGGGTATCAGGAAATTAACGGAATTAAGATGTATTACGAAATCTACGGTTCCGGAAAACCTTTGGTGTTGATTCATGGCGGCGGAGGTTCCATTCTGTTTGATTATAAAGAAGTTATTGCAAGGCTTGAAAATAAGTTTCAGCTTATCGGCATTGATCTTCAGAATCACGGAAGGTCCGGTCATCGTGATATTGCGGAAACTTTTGAACAGGATGCGCATGATGTTGCTGCACTTCTGAAAAGTATCAACATAGAAAAAGCTTCATTCTGGGGATTCAGTAATGGTGGAAATACGGTAATGCAGGTTGCTCATCGGTATCCTGAAATGGTGGAAAAACTGATCGTTGCATCTGCATTCTACAAAAAAAACGGAATGCTGGACGGTTTCTTCGAAAGCATGAACAATGCTACTCTCGATTCAATGCCCGAACCGCTTAAAATTAATTTTTTGAGCCTGAATCCGGACTTTTCTGCCCTGGAAAATATGTTCGATAAAGACAGCAAAAGGATGCAGACTTTCGAAGACTGGAGTGAAGAAATTTTGAAAGGCATATCTTCTCCCGTATTATTTATTTCCGGGGATAAAGATGTAATGAAACCGGAACATACGGTGGAAATGTGGCGGCTTGTCGAAGATTCAAATCTCTTGATTCTTCCTGCAACCCACGGTTCCTACATGATGGCTGATTTTAATGGCAATACTGATGACAGGCTTATTGATTTTACTGTTAGCGAGGCAGAAAAGTTTTTAAATAATTAAAATTTTTCAAGATCGATAGCTCATTTAAATCTAACTCTCTTTGCTGAGTAGAACGCCTTTGCGAACTTAAAAAAGTATACTAGTAAAAAAATCTTTTGCGGTCTTTGCGTTAAAAAAAATAAACATTAAATAAAAAAATACTTAAATCAAGGCCAATTAAATTCTTAGAAACGATTGTTCATGTAACTCTTATGCTTTTGCTGAATAGAACGCCCTTGCGAACTTAAAAAAGTATAGTAGTAAAAAAATCTTTGCGGTCTTTGCGTTAAAAAAAATAAACATTAAATAAAAAAATACTTAAATCAAGACCAATTAAATTCTTAGAAACGATTGTTCATGTAACTCTTATCCTTTTGCAGAGTAGAACGCCCTTGCGAACTTAAAAAAGTATAGTAGTAAAAAAATCTTTGCGGTCCTTGCGTTAAAAAAATAAACATTAAAATAAAAAATCATGGCTAAATTAAATTCTTATTTAAACTTTGACGGGAAAGCAGAAGAAGCTTTCAACTTTTACAAATCTGTTTTCGGGGGAGAATTTCTGGGAGAGATTTACAGAATGGGAAATGCACCCGGAACCGAAAATTTATCGGACGAAGAAAAAAACAGGGTAATGCATATTGCGCTTCCTATCGGTAATGATCTTTTGATGGCTTCTGATATCGTTCCGAGTTTTGGGCAGACCCTCAAGGTAGGAAATAATAATTATGTCTCTATTTTTCCCGATTCCAGAGAAGAGGCGGAAAGACTTTTTAAAGGACTTTCTGAGGGCGGCAATATTGAAATGCCTCTTGAAGACCAGTTTTGGGGAGATTATTTCGGAAGTTTCCAGGATAAATATGGTATCCATTGGATGATCAATTATAATGAAGAATATATAAAATAGTGTACCTTAGTATTGAAAAGTGAAGAGCAATTATTTCAAAACACCAAATAGATATTGATATGGAACCAATAAAAATTGAAATTACAATTCTGGAGCCCGTTGAGAAAGTATGGACGTATTTCAACAGCCCTGAACACATTACCCAATGGAATTTTGCCAGCGATACATGGGAGTGTCCTTCTGCTGAAGTAGACTTAAAAGAAGGAGGACAATTTACCACAAGAATGCAGGCAAAGGATGGAAGTTTCGGGTTTGATCTTGTCGGAATTTATGACGAAATTATTCCTGAGAAAAGCATCACTTATCACATGGAAGATCAAAGAAAAGTAAAAGTGATTTTCGATAAAATTGATGAAAACACGACAAAAGTTACTGAGATATTCGATCCTGAAAAGCAAAATCCTGTTGAAATGCAGCGGGACGGCTGGTACGCAATTCTTAATAACTTTCATAAATATGTTGAAAATCATTAAGCAATACTTTTTTCGGTCATGATCAATTTGGTAATAATGGCAAAGTGCCTGAACTCAATTTGCGCCGTGAGCCATACTGTAACAAGCGATTTCCTGCAGGGAATTATTCCTATGCCGGCCAGAAGAGCTTTAGGAAAAGAAAAAATAGATTCCCTTGAAAAACTTTCGGAATATTCCGAGAAGGAAATCCTGCAAATGCATGGTTTCGGTAAAAATGCTCTGGAAAAACTGAAAATCTACATGACGGAAAATAATATGTATTTTAAAAATAGTGACGCCTAGCATCCGGTAAATAATAATTAAATAAATTCAGGAATATTTAATAGAATACCTGAAAAAATTTAAACCACTATCCTTTGCTGAATGAAATACCTTGCGCCTTTGCGTTAAAATAATACAGAACGATTAAGCTTATTATTTCAATATTAAATTAAAACAATGAACAATAATATCTTTCCGTGCCTCTGGTACGATGAAAACGCCAAAGAATCTGCCGAATTTTACTGTAAAATATTCGGCGGAAAAATTACCGCAGATACACCGGTGGTGATGAACATTGAACTTTTCGGCCAGAAAATAATGCTTCTCAATGGCGGTCCTCAGTTTAAAAAAAATGCTTCGGTTTCTTTTATGGTTATCTGTGAAACGGAAGATGAAGTGCAACAGTACTGGGATCAGCTGATGGAAGGCGGGATGGCCTTAATGCCACTGGATTCCTATTCATGGAGCAAAAAATACGGATGGCTGAAAGATCAATATGATGTTACCTGGCAAATATTCCTCGGAAATAAACAGGAATCACAAAAAATAATTCCTACCCTGATGTTTATGCATGAAAACAATGGCAAAGCAATGCAGGCTATGGAATTGTATACTTCAACATTTCCTGATTCTAAGATCGGCAGTATTTTGAAATACGGAGAGGGAAGCGAGGGACACCCAATTGCAGAACCGGGAGAAAATATTCAGCATGCGCATTTTGTGATTGATGGTTACAGCTTTTTCTGTATGGACAGCTCTTATAATCATCAGTTTGATTTTAACGAAGCAATTTCAATGGTGGTGATGACAGAAGATCAGGAACAGACCGATCACTATTGGAAAAGCCTGACCTCAGACGGAGGAAAGGAAAGCATGTGCGGATGGCTAAAAGATAAGTTCGGATTCAGCTGGCAGATTGTTCCTAAAAAATTAATAGAACTGATGAGTGATCCGGATCCTGCAAAAGCCCAGAAAGTAGTGCAGGCGATGATGAGAATGCAGAAAATCATTATAGAAGATCTGGAAAAAGCCTATCATTCTTAGAATCAATTTAAATGTTATGATTGTCCGTAATTTGTCATAATTGAAAAGCTTTGACTTTTTTGCTGAGTATAAACTGAAGGTTTACGAATGTAGTTCAGCCTTTGCGAAATTAAAAGCATTTAGTAATAAAGAAATCTTTGCGAACCTTTGCGTTCAATAGATCAAAAACTGCTCTGATTATTTTAAATAATCAATTTTATACATAATCTGAAAAACTAAAAATTAAAATGTAATTCATATTTATAAGATACCATATTTTCGGCTTCGGCTTGCTGTTTGATGCTGTAAAGGAAATATCTTTTATGAAAACACACAACAAGTCACAATCTAAATCAAAAGTACAGGAAGAAGGTATCCTGCCGGAGATTATCCGCGAGAGCTACAGAGGAAGCGAGAAACTGTTGGATAAAAAAGCGGTTATTTCAGGAGGGGACAGCGGAATAGGACAGGCTGTTGCCGTGCATTTTGCCCGCGAAGGAGCAGATGTTGCCATCATCTATAAAGAAAGTGATGACGATGCGGAAGAAACAAAAAAATTGGTAGAAAAGGAAGGCAGGAAATGCGTTTTGCTGAAAGGTGATATTTCAAAAAAGAATTTTCAGAAAAAATGCATTGAAAAAATAAAAAAAGATTGGGAGACCTTAGATATTCTCGTCAATAATGCAGGAATACAGTTCCCGAAAGATGATATTGAAAACATCACAGACGAACAGATTCATGAAACGTTCAATACCAATATCATCTCAATGATTTCATTTACCAGAGACTGCCTGCAGCTGATGAAAAACGGATCACGGATTATCTGTACCACTTCTGTAACAGCGTATCGCGGAAGTGATCACCTCATTGACTATTCGTCCACGAAAGGTGCAATAGCAACCTTTATCCGCTCTCTGGCAACCAATATTGCAGAAAAAAATATTCTGGTAAATGGCGTTGCGCCTGGTCCTATCTGGACACCTCTGGTTAAAGAAACCTTCGATGATGTATCAGATTTCGGGAAAGATAACCCAATGAAAAGAGCGGGGCAGCCATCGGAAGTTGCACCGGCCTACGTGTTTTTAGCATCACAGGATTCAAGTTTCATTACCGGCGAAATCATCCATATCAATGGCGGAGATTATGTCGGAGGATAAAATAATATAATACACAAATAACATAATAACAGCTACTTATACAATTTATGGAAATATTACATTTTGATATTCAGATTAATGCGGAAGCGGTAAAAGTCTGGACTGTACTTTGGGACGATTTCTCTTTCAGACAATGGACATCAGCTTTTACAGAAGGTTCTTTTTATCAGGGAAGTTTGGAAAAAGGAAATATTATAAAATTCCTAGACCCTAAAAATAACGGAATGTACAGTAAGATCGTTCAATTGATTCCCAGTGAGGAAATAACTTTTCTTCATCTTGGAGAAATTTATGAAGGAGTAGAAACACCACGCGATTTGGGAGAAGCTACAGAACGATACATCCTCAAGGAATATGAAAATACCACGCATCTTTACGTTGAAGTGGCAACCACAGAAGAGTTCAAATCATTCTTTGAAGAAAAATTTCCAGTTGCATTATCCAATGTTAAAAATCTTTCTGAAAATCAACTTTAAATAATAAGTCTGTTTAAACTTTTACCCGCAAAAGTCACAAAAATGAACTAAACTTTTATTTAAAGTTGATAGTTATAAACGAAAAAGTTCACAATAGTTTTTAAAAATCTTTGATTTTATTCTTTTGAGCACTTTGATTATTCTGGAAATTCGCTTTAACATTATCTTTTGTATCTTTTGCGGTTAATTCTGAAGTTATTTTAAACAAGTTAATACATAAAATTTCAGCTATGGAAACATTATCTTATGAAATCATCATCAGCGCTCCCAAACAAAAAGTCTGGGACGTACTGTGGAATGAAAAAACATATCGTGAATGGACAAAATTTTTCAATCCGGCTTCTGCATCTGTAATGAAATCAGACTGGCAAGTTGGCGGAAAAACATACTTCCTGAATAGTGAAGGTGAGGGAATGGTTTCAACCATAGACAATATGGAAGAACCGGATCAGATTATTTTCAAACATCTCGGGATGGTAAATAAAGAAGGAAATGAAGACACTGAAAGCATGGAAGTGAAGCAGTGGAGCGGATGTTTCGAGAAGTATTTTTTGATTGATTTTGAAGGAAGAACCAAACTTCATGCTGAGGTTCAGGTGGATAAAAACTGGGAAGAGCACATGAACAAAGGGTTCACACAGGGACTTGAAATAGTTAAAAATCTCGCGGAAGATACTTTAACACTTTAAGGGGAAATTATAGCAATATGAAACTATTAACAATTCTCTTTGCAACATTCTTTCTTGCTTTAGCAGGAACGAAAATTTTTGAGGGTGACTGGAACTTTTTGTTTTCCGGAAATCTTGGAATGGCTGTCTTCATTATATTTACGGGATTTTCACATTTTAAATTTCAGAAAGGAATGGCAATGATGATCCCGGAACTTATACCTGCCAAAATGTTTTGGGTATATATTACCGGAGTTATAGAAATTGCTGCAGGAATTGGTCTCATGATACCCTCCATTCGTGAGCTGACTGCTGTTTTACTGATAATTTTTTACGTATTGGTATTTATTGCCAACATCAATTCGTCAAAAAAAAATATCAATATTTTTAAAGCGGATTTTACTGGCCCGGGAATGAGTTACCTTTATAAAGAAAGAATTCCGATGCAGATTATTTTGATTGCCTGGACCTGGTATTTCGGGATTTATCTGAATTAATTTATTTAAATAAGATTTCTTTAAAACATATTTAGCATTTGATGTAACAATTCTTCAGGGTAGGGCGTCTTATTATATATTAGACATTTTTAACCAAACCATGAAATATGAATATCACTGCTAAAATTTTCGGGATATCACAAGTGGTAATAACCGCCCTCATGATGAATGCACAGACCAATACCGCGAAATTGCCGGGAGATCCTTCCCTGGTTTCTACAAAAACAACGTTCGACCAGCTTATTTCTTATGATAAAGGAAACTTCAAATATAAAGTGGAGGATTACTTTGCAAGGCCGAAAGCTTCACAATTTAAAATTTCGCCGGACGGCCAGTATCTTTCCTATAAGGAAAAAGACAAAGACAGCAAAAACCACGTCTATGTAAAAGACCTGAAAACAGGAAAAGTAACCAAAGCACTGGAAGAAAAAGACGATCTGATCAGAAGCTACGGCTGGCTGGATAAAAAACGCTTATTCTACACACAGGACCGTGGTGGAAACGAAAATCTGCATTTATATGCTGCAGATATTGATGGTAAAAATCTAAAAGATCTCACTCCTTTCGAAGGAATTACACTGGGAACCGTAAGGGTTATCAAAGATACTCCGTTTGTAGTAGTTACTATGAACAAAAACAACAAGCAGATTTTTGAGCCGTATAAGATCAATTTCAATACCGGGGAAATTACGCAGCTGTATGAGAACAAAGATGTTAAAAGCCCGATTGATGATTATATTTTTGATAAAGACGGAAACCTGCGCGGATATGTTGTTCTTGAAAACGGTCTCACTTCAAAGCTGTACTACAAAGACCTGCAGACTGGGAAATTCAATCTTCTGAAATCTACAGACTGGAAAAATACCTTCTACATCGTAAGTTTTAACGAAAATTCCAAAAATAAGGATGAAGCGTACATCGTAACTAATCTTGACGGTGACAAATCAAGAATTGTCCTGTACGATTTAAAAAAAGATGCAATCATTAAGGAAATATATTCAAATCCTGATTTTGATGTCAGTTCGATCAGTCTGGCAGGGAAAAACAGAAATTACGAACTCGATTACATCAGCTATAACGGAATTAAAAATGAAACGATTCCCGTAAGTAAATTCTATAAAGAAGTTCATGATAAACTGGCTTCTGAATTCGGAGACAAACAATTCTATGTTGTTTCTTCTGATGATAAAGATAATAAGCTGCTTGTCATTACAGACAGCGATAAGGTTTATGGAAAATATTATGAATACGATACCAAATCCAAAACCATCAAGCTTCTTTTTGATCTCATGCCTCAGCTGAAAGAACAAGATATGGCGGAAATGCGCCCAATTGAATTTAAAAGCAGTGACGGATTAACCATTCGTGGGTATATCACATTGCCAAAGGAAGCGCTGCAGGGTAAAAAAGTTCCTTTAATTGTTAATCCCCACGGCGGTCCGCAGGGAATTCGCGACGACTGGGGCTTTAATCCGGAAACACAATTATTTGCCAGCAGAGGATATGCGACATTACAGGTAAATTTCAGAATTTCCGGCGGATATGGCAAGGAATTCCAGCAGGCGGGTTATAAACAAATCGGAAGAAAAGCAATGGATGATGTGGAAGACGGCGTAAAATACGTCATTGAACAAGGCTGGATTGATAAAAATAAAGTTGCCATCTACGGCGGCAGCCACGGCGGATACGCCACTTTAATGGGATTGATTAAAACTCCGGATCTTTATTCCTGCGGAGTTGATTATGTCGGGGTATCCAATATCTTTACCTTTTTCGATTCCTTCCCGGAATACTGGAAGCCGTACAAAGAAATGGTGAAGCAGATCTGGTACGATCTTGATAATCCTGAAGAAGCCAAAATTGCCAAAGAAGTTTCGCCGGTTTTCCAGATTGATAAAATTAAAAAACCTTTGTTTGTGGTTCAGGGAGCGAATGACCCGAGAGTGAACATCAATGAATCTGACCAGATTGTAAAAGGTTTAAGGGCTAAAGGTTTTGAAGTTCCGTATATGGTAAAATATGATGAAGGCCACGGATTCGGAAAAGAACCCAACCGTATTGAATTTTACAAAACCATGATGGGCTTCTTTGCTAAAAATTTTAATCAGTAAATCCAATACATTTTTATAATTAAACTACGGAAAGTTCCTTGAGCTTTCCGTTTTTGTTTTTAATAACTACATTTTTACCGATAGACTATAGCCTAGCCCCGATAGAAACGGCATCCTTTTTTGTTTGCTGAAGCTTTGGAATGGAAAACAAAAAAGATACAGTGGATAGCGGGAAAAAGCTCCTAAAAAAAATGATACAAGTTCTACAAATAAAAACTATATCTAAAAAAATACGATTAATAAAAGAAAATCCTGAGTTCCCGAAAAATATTTTAAATTTATTAAAGTAAAACAAAAATTTCAATCGTCATAGCAATATGGAGGTTGTCGAAAAAATAACAATGCCACAGAAGGAGAAGGACAATATCATCTCGCAAACCGTTTCAAAGTACGGAGGAAAGCTGATGTCTTATATTCGTCCCAAAGTGAAAAATGCGGAAGATGCGGAAGATATTCTGCAGGAGGTGTGGTATCAGTTCAGTAGTCTTACGAATCTCTCTGAGATTGTAAACGTGGGTGGCTGGCTGTACAGGGTTACGGCCAATAAAATCACCGACAAATACCGGAAGAAAAAAACCGAAAACCTTGAAGATTTCGTGTATGAGGATGAAGACGGCGATTTCTCCATTAAAGATATTCTCCTGATGGATGAAAGCGCCGGTCCGGAAATAAAAATGTTTCAGGATGAAATCTGGAAAAAATTATTTGAAGCACTGGAAGAACTTCCTGAAAAACAAAGAATTGTCTATGTTGAAAACGAACTCAATGATAAAACCCTTCAGGAAATAGCCGATGAACACGGTGAAAATATCAAAACCATCATCAGCCGAAAAAATTACGCGGTAAAACACTTGAGAAACCGGTTGAGAAAATTATACGAAGATTTAAATAGTTAGTAAAAAGAAAAATATGAATCATAAACATAAAAAAGGCTGGATTTTTTTAATACTGTGTCCGCCATTGATTTTTTTAGGAGTTACCTGGATTGTGATGGCCCTCTGGAATCATCTTCTTCCCGAAATATTGGGCATAAAATCCATTACGTATTGGCAGGCCATGGGAATTCTTGTCTTAAGTAAGATTCTTTTCGGAGGCTTCCATTTCGGAAAAGGAATGAGAGATTTTAAGGAAAGAAAAATGAGAGAGAAAATGATGCATCTTTCTCCTGAAGAAAGAGAAAAATTTAAGGAAGTCTGGAAAAACAGATGCGAAAGCGGTTTTTTCGGAAGAAATAAAAAAACAAACGAATAATTGAAATTTAAGAAGTAGTAAAGTAAAGTTCAATACGATTCGTCTTTATAAAAAGAAGTAGTAAAATTTAAAATTTAAGAAAATGAAAAATTCAGTATTAAAAGGTGCTCTTGGAGCATTAGCTATTGCAGGTGTTGCCATGATCGTTAAAAAAGCAGCCCAAAGAAAAAGATTTGTCAAAGGTATTTTTGAGGAATACGGAATCAAGGAAAAATCACCTTTCGGACTAGCCGATAAAATCAGGGAAATGAATGACGAGCAATATCAGGAAATGAAGGGAAAGTTCAAAAAGGAATTCGCATCAAGATGCCACAGCAGATTTGAAAAGAAAGAAAATATTGCGGAAGCATAATAGAAAGTAACTAAATTGAGATTGTTTATTCCGGCTCGGGAAGCGAAGCTTCCCGAGCCGGAATTTTTATAGTCATTGCGTGAGCAAAGCGAAGAAGCAGTCTAAAAAAGTATCAATTCATGACAAGCTTTCCACTTGCGGCAATTTCTAATGAGCTTTTTCCAGCTTTCCGCACTCGCTATTTCTTTGTTTCCGGCTCGGCGGCTTTGCCGCCGAGCCGGAAACAAAGAAATGAGCTCAGACAATTGCTGCAATCTGGGCTAGGGTGGCAGTCGTTCCTTTCAATATTTAGAAATGTCGACAAAAGTTGCCATATTGAAAGCATAATGCAACTAACGCATTCAGTATTGCTAAGAGAAACGCCTTTGCCTCAATTTTATGATTTATTATTAGAATCGGCGAAACTTCGTTTTGCGAACAAAAAAATATTCTCAGCCACTTAAAAAAAATCTTCGTGTACTTCGCATTTAAAATGCTTGTTGAGATGCTTCAGCACGACAACATTAGATTGAATTAAAACTTTTATAAAAAAATCTTCGTAATCTGTGAAATCCGCGGGATAAATAAAACTCTGCATTTAATTTCACGAGCCTATTTACGAATTTTGCTGAGTGGAACGCCTTTGCGAACAAAAAAAATATTCTCAGCTATTTAAAAAAATCTTTGTGTCTTCGCGTTTAAAATGCTTTTTGAGATGCTTCCAGCATGACAACATTAGATTGAATTAAAACTTTTATAAAAATCTTCGTAATCTGTGAAATCCGCGGGATAAATAAAACCCTGCATTTAATTTCATGAGTCTATTTATGAACTTTGCTGATTGGAACGCCTTTGTGAACGAAACGATATTCTCAAGTATTAAAAAAAAATCTTTGTGTACTTCGCGTTTAAAATGCTTGTTGAGATGCTTCCAGCATGACAACATTAGATTAAATTAAAAACATTAAAAAAACTTCGCGAACCTCACGTTAAAAAGAATTTACCCTTTGCCCGCCAACACAAATTCCTTACTTTTGTATCATTCAATGAAAGATTATTACTATTTTCTAGGGATTCCGCACGATGCTTCAGAAGAAGACATCAAAAAAGCATATCGTAAACTTTCTTTAAAATACCATCCCGACAAAAATCAGAATGATGATTTCTTTGCAGACCGCTTCAGGGAAATACAGGAAGCTTATGAAACGCTGAGCGATAAAAGCAGGAGACATTCTTATGATCAGAATTTAGAAAGTCAGCAGAAAAGCTTTCGGTATACGGTTCCGCCATCCATCAAGACGTTTTCAGCCAATAAAATCCATGCAAAAAAAGGGGAGGAAATTATCGTGACCTGGCAGACACAAAATGCGGATGTAGTGAAGGTTTTGCCTTTCGGGCTGGAAAAAGCGTATGGAGAAAGAGTATTTAAAATTACGGAATTTAAAGACGGAAAATTTCAGATTTTGCTGCATGCTACCAATTCATTGCTGCATAAAACGGCGGTACAAGGCATTACCATTACCGAAGTTTTTGAAAGCGATACAGAAAAATTCAAAGAAAAAGCAGAAGAATTATTCAGATCGCAGCCGAGAACAGCTGCAAACCCGCACGGTCAGCCAAAAATCATGAAAATTATTGTGGCTGTTGGTTTACTTATCCTGGCCCTGTATTTTTTAATAAAAAGCTTCGGGCATTAGGCCATCTTCTTTCTTCCGGGGCATTTCTTGCACCGTTTTCCTTTTTTAAATTTCTTGCAGCAGGATTTCTTATCACCACAATACATTTCTTCAGAATTTGCAGAATATACAGGTGCTAAAGGCGGTACTTTAAATGGGAGAATCATGTTCATGATGCAAATATATTAATTTAGAATAAATACAGATAATAAAATTTCATGAAATTTATTAGGTTGAATAATAAATCGTTAGTGCATAAATGAAAAATTCATCCCTTGTAATAATTTTATAATAAAATTGTATTCATTTGTCCATGTTTTTAGGTTAGTTTTTAAAGAATTAAAAAAAATAAAGCCTGAAATAATTTATGCAAAATTGAGTATTTGCCTTATTTTTATTTCAAAATGACAATAAAAACCTCTTAATTTTGAATAGGATAATATACTTTTTGTAATTTCTGTACGTTCTTAATTTACTTGTACAATTTTCTAAAAAATCGTAATTTTACGAATCTTTTTTACAACAAAATCTAATAAATAAAAATGAATACAGAACAGTTTGTGAGCCGCCACATTTCAGTAAATGAAGCCGATAAACAGGCAATGCTGGAAAAAATTGGCGTTTCAAGTGTTGAAGAGCTCATCTCTCAAACCATTCCTTCTTCTATCCGCTTAGAGAAAGATCTTGACATTTCAGAACCGCTTTCAGAATACGAAATGCTGAATCATTCGAAAGAGCTGGCATCGAAAAATACGGATTACACCAGCTATATCGGTTTTGGATATCATAATACGCTGTTGCCTTCGGCTATTCAGAGAAATATCTTTGAAAACCCGAGCTGGTATACTGCATATACTCCTTATCAGGCGGAAATAGCACAGGGAAGGCTGGAAGCGCTTCTTAATTTCCAGACTGTTGTATGTGATCTTACAGGTTTTGCCCTGGCAAATGCATCATTGCTGGACGAATCCACCGCAGCAGCAGAAGCCATGCACATGTTCTTCAATAACAGAACAAAAGATCAGAAAAAGGCAGGAGCTAATAAATTCTTCGTTTCAGATCTTGTATTACCGCAGACTGTATCCGTTTTAAAAACAAAAGCAGAAGGACTGGAAATTGAAATCGTTGAAGGAGATCATGCTTCTCATGAATTCGACGGTTCTTACTTCGGTGTGTTATTGCAATATCCTGGTAAAAACGGAATCGTTTTAGACTATACTCAAAATATCGCTGAATATAAAAAATCAGATCTACAGGTAGTAGTTGCCTGCGATCCGATGGCTTTGGTTAAGCTAAAATCTCCTGCATCAATGGGTGCCGACTGTGCTGTAGGGACAACGCAGAGATTTGGTATTCCGTTGGGATACGGAGGACCTCACGCGGCATTCTTCTCTTGTAAGGAAGATTATAAAAGAGATATCCCGGGAAGAATTATCGGGGTTTCTCAGGATGCTTACGGAAAACGTGCCCTCAGAATGGCATTACAGACCAGAGAGCAGCACATTAAAAGAGAGAGAGCAACATCAAACATCTGTACAGCCCAGGTTCTTCTGGCAGTAATGGCTGGAATGTATGCTGTTTACCATGGTCCGAAAGGATTGAACTATATCGCAGATCAGATTCACTTTAAAGCAAATGCTCTTAAAAACGGGCTTAAAGCATTAGGATATGACATCGTTGAAGAACCGATTTTCGATACGGTAAAAATCAACCTTAGTGAAGATGAAAAAGGAAGACTGATGAGAATGATGCTTGATCATAAACTCAACCTGAATTATTTCACGGAAGGTGTGGTAAGTATTGCGATCAACGAAAGTACAACGTTGGATAAACTGAATTATCTGATGGCATCTTTTGCTCAGTTTAAAGATAAGCAAAGTTTCAAATTAGAAATAAAAGAAGGATACAGTATTCCTGATGAGAATTTAAGAAAAGACGAAATTCTTACGGAAGAAGTATTTAATAAATACCATACGGAAACAGAACTGATGCGTTACATCAAGCGCCTGGAAAGAAAAGATTTATCATTGACACACTCTATGATTTCTTTAGGTTCTTGTACAATGAAGCTTAACGCAGCAACGCAGATGCTACCGCTTTCATGGGAAAACTGGGGAGCAATTCACCCATTTGTACCGGTGAATCAGGCAGCAGGTTATCAGGAAATGATCAGCGAACTGGAAAAAGATTTAGCTGAAATCACAGGTTTTGCAGGAACTTCTTTACAGCCGAATTCCGGTGCACAGGGAGAATACGCAGGTTTAATGGTGATCAGAGAATATCATATCTCTAGAGGTGAAGGCCATAGAAATGTTGTTTTAATTCCGCAATCAGCGCATGGAACAAACCCGGCGTCTGCAGCAATGGCAGGAATGAAGATCGTGGTAGTGAAAAACCTTGAAAACGGTGAAATCGACTTCGATGATTTAAAAGCTAAAGCAGAACAGCATTCTGAAAATCTTTCCTGTGTAATGATCACATATCCTTCAACTTACGGATTCTTCGATGCCAACATTAAAGAAATTACTTCTTTGATCCATGAGCATGGCGGACAGGTATATATGGACGGAGCTAACATGAACGCACAGGTAGGATACACAAGTCCTGGGAATATCGGGGCAGACGTTTGTCACTTAAACTTACATAAAACTTTCGCAATTCCTCACGGTGGAGGAGGCCCTGGCGTTGGCCCGATCTGTGTGGCTAAACATTTGGTGCCTTTCTTACCTTCCAATGCGAACATTAAAATCGGTTCTAAAGAATCAATAGACGGTATTTCCGCAGCACCTTACGGTTCAGGATTAATTCTGAATATTTCTTATGCATACATCAAAATGTTGGGAACTTCAGGATTGAAAAAAGCAACAGAGCATGCTATTTTAAATGCTAATTACCTAAAAGAAATTTTAGCCGAGCATTTCCCGATCTTATATTCCAACGTAAACGGAAAAGTAGCACACGAATGTATCGTAGATTTCAGACAGTTCAAATCGTTAGGAATTGAAGTGGCAGATGTTGCGAAAAGACTTATGGATTACGGATTCCACGCGCCGACCGTTTCTTTCCCTGTGGCGGGAACATTGATGATTGAGCCTACAGAATCTGAAAGCAAAGCTGAAATCGATCGTTTTGCAGAAGCATTAATCGCGATCAAGCATGAAATTGATGAGATTGCAAACGGTGATGCAGATCCGGCAAACAACGTGTTGAAAAATGCACCTCACACGGAACAATTGGTAATCTCTGATTCATGGGATAAACCTTACAGCAGAGAGAAAGCAGCATATCCGCTGGAGTGGGTGAGAGATCATAAATTCTTTGCTTCTGTTTCAAGAGTAGACGAAGCCTACGGAGACAGAAACTTAGTATGTACTTGTGAGCCTATTGAAGCTTATATGTAATTAAACTTTTTTAAATACAAAATCCCTTTCAGTGATGAGAGGGATTTTTTTATAAGCCTAATAAACTATTGAAATGTAGTGAATTGTACTTGATTGCCCATTCGGAACGCTTGATTTCCTCTTCGTAACGGTTGGTTATTTATTCTAAGTGCTTGATTGCCTCTTCGAAGTTGTTGATTTCTCCTTCGTAACGGTTGATTGTTTATTCTAAGTGCTTGATTTCCTCTTCGGAATTGTTGATTTCCTCTTCGAAACGGTTGATTGTTTATTCTAAGTGCTTGACCGCCCATTTGAAGCCGTTGACCGCCTCTTTGAAATACCTGATCGCTTCATTGAAATGATTGATTACCTGTTCGAAACCCTTGAAGGAAACTATAAAAGCAATTGAATGATCTCTTATGATGCTTGCTGTAAGGATTTGATAAATTTTTCTCAGAATAATTAATTCTATTACATACTAATTTAATCCGCAATCATTTGATTTTTAGGTTTCAGCAGGACGCAACAGGATGCCTGTATTCACGTTTGTGTTTAGATTAGTTAACACAAAATTAATCATATGATAAAATCATTACTACCTAAACACACCCTTACGGCCTTACTGTTTTGCGGATTAACCTATTCTACATTTGACTTACAGGCACAGACATTAGCCTTTCCGGAAGCTACCGGTTTTGGAAGATTTACGACAGGAGCGAGAGGTGCTGCCAATCCCCAGGTTTATTTAGTTACCAACTTAAATGACAGTGGACCGGGCTCATTCCGTGATGCAGTGAGCCAGCCGGGAAGATTTGTCATCTTCAAAGTGGGAGGTATTGTGAATTTACAGTCCATTGTTGCTGTTGCAGCCAATACAACGATTGCCGGACAGACCGCTCCCGGAGAGGGAATTGTGTTTTTGGGACCGAGAGTTTCCTTTACAGGAGCCAATAATACCATTGCAAGATATCTCAGAATCCGTTACGGAGGTACTTCTCAAAACCAGGATGCCTCAGGAATTGCCAACGGAGCAAATATCATTTTAGATCACATGACTTTTACCTGGGGTACGGACGAAGTTTTCTCGGTGAACTGGGATAATAACGGCACAGCGCCTGATAATATAACGATTCAGAATTCTATTATCGGTCAGGGAATGCACCGTCACAATCATTCTGCCGGCGGACTGATGCAGCCTCCACCGGGAGGTAAAATAAGCCTGATCGGAAATTTATACATCTGCAACAAGACGCGTAATAATAAAATAAAAGGCATTAATGAGTTTGTAAACAATGTGGTGTACAACTGGGGCAATTACGGAAATACCTATGGGCATACCCAATCCGGAGAAGCTTACATCATGGGCGGGGATTCTGCGGGAAGTTCTTTCGCGAATATCATCAACAATTATTTTATTGGAGGACCTAACACAAGCAATACAGTGACTACCCCTTTCAGCGTCGGGAATGCTAATTTTAACCTCTATGGTTCCGGAAATTATTTCGATAATAATAAGAATGGATTACTCGATGGTTCCCTGGTTCCTCAGGATTTAACGGGCTATCCGGTCGGTGATCCTGCAGCGATATTAAGTGCTCCATATGATTATCCGGTGAAAAATCCTGCATTAAGTGCCCAGGAAGCATACGACAATATTGTTTCAAGAGTGGGAGCATCTTATCCAAGACGTGACCAGGTGGATAATTTAATGATTTCAGACTTGCAGTCGAAAGGAACTACCGCTACCTATGTTTATGTGCAGACTGATTTAGCCAACCAATTTGGTTTTACCAATGGAGGGGCAGGACACGTTTATGGTGCACCGGCTCCTTTGGATACCGATAATGACGGAATGCCAGATGCGTGGGAAGATGCCCATGGAACTGATAAAAATGTTTTCGACGCTCTGGAAGTAAGTGCTACCAATGCACCGTATCTGAATATTGAAGTTTACATTAACGGTTTACCCACTACAACGGCTCCGGATTTTATTATTCCGCCAACCAATCTGAATTTCACCAATGCAGTGACAACAGGAAATCCTGCTGTAAGCTCTCTAACGGTTAACTGGAATGATAATGCCACGAACGAAACAGGTTATGTTTTGGAACGTTCAGACAATGGGACAAATTTTTCGGTGATTGCGACATTAGGTGCGAATACGACAACATATAACGAAACTGGGTTAACCCCAGATACGCAGTATTACTACAGGGTAAAAGCAGTCAATGCTTCAGAGTCTTCTGTATACACTTCAAATGCTTCAGTAACAACACCGCCAATTCCTTCACCTCCGACAAAAGCAATCAATCCCGTTCCTGCAAATGGAAATACCGGTGCAGAATTAAACAGCGGAAATCTGCTTTTAAAATGGAATGGAAGCACAAATACAACAACATATTCCGTTTATTTCGGAACAGATCCGGGAAATTTAAGTAATATCGGAACGGTCTCTTACAGCGCTTCACCTTCTTATCAGTTAAACAACCTTAACCCTGCAACGAATTATTATTGGAGAGTAGATGCTACGAATACTTTGGGTACTGCGACAGGTGATGTATGGTCTTTTCGTGCATTAACACAGACACTGGTCGGAAGCTGGCCTTTTACAGAAGCACCTTCGTCAGGGACGCAGATTGCAGATGTGACATCTTTTGCCAATCATGGAACGTTAAATACTTCCTATGATAATGCCAATGTACGGGTTCCCGGAAAAGAAAATTATGCCCTGGATCTTGCTACAGCTCCAAACAATATCTACATTGCAAGCATTCCTCACCAGGATCAGATTTTATTTAATGCTAATTCTTTTACGGTTTCTTACTGGATGAAAGCACCGGCGAGCATGATACCGTCTTCTTCCTCTACAAGTTTATACGTTCTTTGCAAAGGTTCTATAACGGCTAATGCTTCTACAGGAGCTACCGGAAAACGCTTTAATGTAGAAATCAAAGGGGGCCAGCTCCGTTTTGCAATTGACGATAATGTGACTAAAAAAGAGATTACCTCACCCATCGCTAATTATTTTACCAATAATTGGGTGCATGTTGTGATCCAGCGTGATGTTATTGCTCATAAAATAAGAATTTATACCAATGGTGTTTTAAGTTCCGAAGGAGATGAAACGGCTGTTACAGGAATTGGTGAGTCTAGTGATTTTATCATCGGAAATATCGGCGAGCTGGAATTTCAGGTGACAGCCAATGCTTCTGCTCCATATAAAGGTGCCTTTGATGAGCTTAAAATGTACAACTATGCATTAACGGCGGCGGAAGTTTATTCACTTTATAACCAGGCTGTATTGAGTAATGATGAATTCAGCATTAGCAAGAATATGGGAACAGTATATCCGAATCCTGTAAAAGACCAGCTGTCCATCAAACTTCCTGAGTATAAGAAATCCAGCCTTACCGCGACCGTTGTTGATATGACGGGAAAAATCATCTTTAAAGAAAAGATTAATGCTAATGGAAATGGAATTTTTAGTCTGAATATTGCAGGCAGAAAGGTTGCAGGAAATTATATTCTGAACGTTTCCGGGGAGAACTTAAATAGCAATTTTAAAATTGTTGTTCAATAAAAAAGAACATACTTAGTTTATTCATATTATATTAGAAGAAGTCCCTTTCAGTGATGAAAGGGCTTTTTTTGTGGATTAACTTTGTGTTCGTCACTTTGAGTAGATTTTGAAAAAATCATATCGAAAAGTTACTCCTACAAGCCTTTTTCATTCGCTGGTTCTCGATACATTTTTCTACGCTTTGCTCCGAAAAAGACTCGAACTGACGGTGTAACAATTACTTAAAGTTTTGTATTTTCTCACCTTCAAGCTTTTTGATGAGGTTCCCTTTCACCACCGTAAAAGCATAATCCTTAGCTTCGGCAAAAGAAATATTGTACTTTCTAACAATATCTTGAAGATCTTCCGGGAATTTATCGAGAATATTATCATAAAACAGATCAAGATATTCTTCGGAAGGCATTTCATAATTAATTTTCAGCTGAAAGCGGCGAAGTAAAGCAGTGTCAATAATTTCAGGATGGTTGGTAGCGCAGATCAGCAATGCATTTTCCGGATAATAGTCGATCAACTGAATCAGGGTATTCACCAGTCTTCTCATTTCGCCTACGTCTTTGTCATCACTGCCTCTTGCTTTGCCGATCTGATCCAGCTCATCAAGAAACAGAACCGATCTTTCTCTTGCTGCCTTATCAAAAATCATTTTGATATTCTGTGAAGTTTCCCCGATTCTTGAAGAAACAATATTGCTTAAATTAAGAATAATAATGCTTTTACCCAATTCATGGGCAATCGCTTTTGCGGTCATGGTTTTTCCGCAGCCTGAACTTCCCTGAAGCAGTACTTTATTATTTACCGGAAGTCCGTACTCATGTAATTCCGGAGCATAGGTGTTTTCTTTGATAAGCTGTGTGATCAGTTCCTTATTATATGCATCAAGGAATACATCTGTGAGCGCTATTTCTTCTTTATCCTGAATAATAAGGTTGTAGAGGTTCATCGGGAGATTTTACCGGCAAATATAAAGGTTATTCAACAAAAAAGCCGAACAAATACATGTTCGACATTATCGGCTATTATAAAAATTAAAAATTGTCCTTAGTGTAAGTTGCCTTATGTTTTGGTTGCCCTTTTACTCCGCTGAGTAAAAGAGCAGTCAACCATTAAAAGTTGAAAACATAAACAATATAATTCATTTGTGAGTTCTTAGGCTTCCTAGCCACAGAATTTAAATTAGTTTCTTTCTTCTCTCTTAACTGTTGCGAAATAAGAAGAAAAAACTACTAAACATGTTGCGATTCCGATGTAAGCGATCATTTTATTGTATTTTTAATTATTTGATTAATTATTGTTGATTTGATATTGCAATATTACGACAATAAAATGATATCTGAAAGTAAAAATTATGATGTATATCAGTGTTTTAAGTGTGTTAAATTAACTTTTAGGCTAAAATTAGTTTACGTATATTTAATATATAACTGAAAATTAATTTATGAATTTGTTAATTTTTATTTAATTTTTTGTGATTCTTTCAAAAGAAGATGTTGAAGCTTCAAAACTTAATAATCGAAATGCGTCGCATAGCTTCAAATAAAACCTGATTTAAATCACCTAAATTTGAGTAAAATACTTTAATATGAACAAAATTTAATTTTTAAATCCTTTAGAGGTGAAAATTATTTCAAAATATGAGAATGAAATATTGCTGTAAATGTGTTATTTACATGGCTCAATAAAAAACAAATCATATAATTTTTAAAATGTGTAAGATAGAAAGTAAGTAGAAATTAATGATATAATTGCTGATCGGTTTCACAGAAAAAACTTCTTCTTTTTCCTTTACCTGTCTGCTTTTTGATGAATTTTTGTCCGCATTTCGGGCATGTTTTCTTAGTGTGGGCCAGCCAGTGTTTCTTAAGCGTAAATTCTCTCTTCCACTCCAGAAAATCGAAGCTATAATTTCGGGCTTCTTTCATTAGTTCCTTTAATTTTTTATCCGGCATTTTGCCTAAAAGGCTTTCGGGCTGTACCTCAATTCGGAATAAAACTTCATTTTTAATAATATTTCCGACTCCGGAAAAAATATCCTGATCCATCAAAGCATCACAAACCATCATCTCGGGATTTGCTTTAAGTTTCTTTAATGCTTTTGTAGGATTCCAACTGTCACTCATGACGTCAGCTTCCCAATCAATACCGGCTAAGAATTCAGAATCCACCATTTTTACATGGCAGGTATAGAAATAAATGCTTCCGCCGGAAAATAGTAAAGACAGCCTTAGCTGCCGGTCGGGTTTCGTCTGTTCATCCACACTGTGAGAACCGAACATCAGCAGGTGAATCCTTACCGCGACATCATCAAATATAAGATACGTTTGTTTTCCGAAGGTTTTTATTTCTTTCAGCGTTTTTCCAACCAGGATTTCTTTATCGATTTTGGCATTTCCGGAAACTTCAAGAACTTTTCCGCCTTCAAATTTCTGAATGCTTTCTTTCATTAAAATTATGGAAGGACCTTCGGGCATGATCTTATTTTATATTCGAGATAACAATAATTTTGCCACAACAAGCTTTAGCAGCTGTAAGAATATAAACAGATGATAAAAAATGATGAGGATGTGTCGGAAAAAAAATAAATTTGAGCTAATTTTGGCACATGATGAACTTAAACCAGATTTTCACAAATCAGCGTACAGGTAACAATCCGAACACAAAAGCTTCAAGAACGGATTTCCAGAGAGACTTTGACCGAATTATATTTTCATCGGCATTCAGGAGACTTCAGAATAAGACTCAGGTTTTTCCGTTGCCGGGAAGTGTTTTTGTACATAACCGCCTTACGCATTCACTGGAAGTTTCTTCTGTGGGCCGAAGTCTGGGAAGCGTAATGGGGGAGTTCATTCATGATCAGTATAAAAATGATCTTACAGAAGATGCTAAAAATTTTTATCTCCATAATTTAGGAAATGTAATTGCTGCGGCGTGCCTTTGCCATGATGTTGGAAATCCTGCATTCGGGCATTCCGGGGAAGATGCTATTGCAAGCTATTTTGAGAGAAATGAGACAGACCTAAAGCCTAAATTCAATGAAAAAGAATGGGCAGATCTGATGAATTTTGAAGGAAATGCCAATGCCATAAGAGTTTTGGCGCAGCAACAGCAGGGAAAAGATGCCGGAGGAATACAGCTTACGTTTTCAACTTTGGCAAGTATCGCTAAGTATCCCTGTGAAGCCATTGCCAAAAAGAAAGGGTTTATTCATCGTAAAAAATTCGGCTTCTTTCAGAATGAAAAAGATATTTTTCTTGAAATTGCTAAAGAAACCAATCTGATTTCAGAAAGTGAAGATCCTCATATTTTCAAAAGACACCCTTTTGTATGGCTGGTAGAAGCGGCTGACGATATCTGCTACAATATTATTGATATGGAAGACGCACACCGCCTCGGAATTGTTTCTACCGCCGATTGCAAAAATCTTTTTTTTGAACTGGTAAAGTCCGAATCAGATGATGTAAAGCGCATTGAGACCAAACTGAGCTCTATTTCCAATGAAAATGAACAGATCTCATACCTTCGTGCCAAGGTTATTAACGCACTGATCAACCAATCGCTGGAAATGTATAAACAAAACTTTGATAAAATTCTGGAAGGAAATCTTGATACAGCGCTTTTGGATCTTTATAAATCCGAGAATAAAACATTACAGGATATTGAAAGTTTTTCTATTGAGAAAATATACAATCATAAAGCCGTAGTTGAAATCGAAAATGCAGGTTATAACGTAATGTATGAACTTTTGGATCACTTTATTCCTTCTATTCTGAAGCATGAGGACGAAAGAAAGTCCTATGACAAAAAAGCATTAAAACTCCTTCCGCAGCAATTTGTTTATCAAAACGGAACCGATTACCAAAAGGTTTTGGGAATAATAGATTTTGTTTCCGGAATGACGGATAATTTTGCCACGGATCTCTACCGTAAAATAAAAGGAATTGATATTGGTATGACGATGTAATCTTATTATAACGACTGTAGAGAGGATATATTAAAACCGGATGCAATAGAGTGTCCGGTTTTCTTTTTAAATCTAAAAACCATATCTTTATGAAGAATACAAATTTATATCAAAAATTATAACTATGAGTCTTTTTTTAGTACCTATTATTTTTATCGGATTAATTATTTTATTTGCTTCCTTCTTTGTGGTGAAACAGGAAACTGCAGCCATCATCGAACGCTTTGGAAAATTCCAGGCCGTGAAGCATTCGGGGCTTCATCTTAAGCTGCCGATTATTGATCAGATTGCCAAAAGACTGAACCTTAGAATTCAGCAGCTGGATGTGATGATTGATACCAAAACATTAGACAATGTTTTTATCAAAATGAAAATTTCAGTACAATATCAGGTGATCAGAACACAGGTGGGAGATGCGTATTATCGCCTCGAAAATCCGGAAAACCAGATTACTTCCTATGTTTTTGATGTGGTAAGGGCGGAAGTTCCCAAGCTGAAGCTGGACGATGTTTTCGTAAAAAAAGATGATATTGCTATTGCTGTAAAAGGAGAATTACAGGAAGCCATGCAAAGTTATGGTTACGATATTATTAAAGCATTAGTAACAGATATTGATCCGGATGAACAGGTAAAACACGCGATGAACAGAATCAACGCGGCAGAAAGAGAGAAAACCGCGGCAGAATACGAATCTGAAGCCCAGAGAATCCGCATTGTTGCCGTAGCAAGAGCAGAAGCGGAATCCAAAAAACTTCAGGGACAAGGGATTGCAGACCAGAGAAGGGAAATTGCCAAGGGGCTTGAAGAATCCGTAAGAATGTTGAATAATGTGGAAATTAATTCCCACGAAGCTTCTGCTTTGATTGTTGTTACCCAGCATTATGACACCTTACATTCCGTAGGTTCCAGCAACAGAAGTAATCTTGTGCTTCTGCCTAATTCTCCAACTGCAGCCAGCAACATGCTGAATGATCTTGTCGTAGCGATGACTGCAGCAAACACAGTGGGAGAGGTTACCAAAGGAAATTATCCTAAACCGCCAAAGGATCATAATCACAACAATACCAATAACGATCTTTAAAATAAAACCTCAGTTTTGCTGAGGTTATTTTTTTGTTTTTGAAATCTGCCTGATGAGACTGTGTTGAATTTTCAAAGCAGAGAAGTCAATTTTTATGCCTCATTTTTAAATTATCTTAACATTTTCCGGTCTTGTTTTTAAGATTTTAAATACCTAATTTAACCTTTTATTATTTATACACCAAGACACAATTAGTAAAATATAATATGGATAATCAGATCGAAATTGAAAATTACAGAATCCGGAAACCGGAAGAATGGGCTGGAAATATTGATGATCAGGAACTCATAAACAGAATACAGGATTCCGATTTTGCCCGACAGCAAAACAATGAAGGAAAGGATTTTTGTTATTTTTTAGATAAAAAGTATTACACCAGCAATACGGAAAACAGTGAATATGTCTGTATGGCCTACACTTTAAATGAGCCCGCCAATCTTGAAAGAGCTTCTGTTTCAGATGTCGTTGTTGAGGAAAATGAAGTCTACCATATTCACCGCATCAGTGTTTTAAGAGATGGTGTTCTGATTGATAAGATCCCGGATACGAAAATTAAAGTTCTGGACAGCGAGAATCACAGCAGCGGAGGGATTCTGAGCAGCAACAAGAAAATCAATATTACCATAAAAGATCTCCGGCTCTATGATATTCTTATTATGGAAGATTCAAGAGTGAAGCCTTTTACCGAACGCGATTTTCTGAGAAAAGAATTTTCAAAATACGTTTGGGTAAGTCCTGATAATTACTGGGCCTACGGCAGCTATAAATTTACCTTCATCAATGAACGCAGTGAAAAAATTGCTTATAAGAAAACATTTTTCAGGGATGAAAGCGGCAATGTACAGGAGCCGGAAGTACATTACCTTGAAAAAGGGGAAAAATTCGTTTTTGAAGAGACTGATTATATCAATCCCGTAGATGCTAACCGTGAAATTTTCCCATTCATAGATTTTGCAACGGACAACACCTGGAAAGAGCTTTCCAATTATATTGCACCGATTTATCAGGAAATCTTTAACAATGCTTCTTTAAAGGATTTTGCACCGAACCTTATTGAGAAACTTGATGCTTTACAGGATCTTGATGAGAAAATCCAGTTTGCGATTGAATATGTACAGAACAATATCTATTACATTTTTAATGCTGATGAGATGAATGGCCACAAGCCACAGGAACCTGCTGTAACTTATGATAATAAACAAGGCGATTGCAAGGCCAAATCTGTTCTCTTAAAGGTAATTCTGGATTACATCGGAGTGGAGGCCTCTATTGTTCTGGTAAATTTTCACACAGATTTTTACATTAAATATTATCTGCCTTCTTTGCTGACATTCAATCATGCGATTGTGAAAATTAATTATAAAGGTGAAGAGTTTTTTATAGACGCTACGATTCGTGATGAATTCGGAACACTTGAAAACCGCGGATTCATTTATTTCATGCATTATTTGGAAGTGAAACCCGATCAGGAACTGAAGCAAAGAAAACCGTACCGCTATCCTTATTTCTGTGTAGATGAAAAAGTAGATTTCCGGGTTCAGAATACAATAGGAAAACTCACCCTTACCACAACTTATAAAGGTAACCGTGCCAATGCCATGAGAAGGTATTTTAAAAACACAAATAGGAGAGAAGTGATCGACAGCTGGAATAATTTCCTTTTTTACAGCCTTAATTATTCGGGAGACAGAAACGGAACGGATATCAGAAATATTTTTAAAGATGCTGTAATAGATATCGTAAGTGATGACAAAAAACAGAATGAATTTAAAATTCAGTATCAGTCCATTATAGAAAATCCATATTATGTGGATCCTAAAAATAACCGTTTTCTGATGTATTTCGACCGGAATTTGGTGAAAGCCAGCGCCCGGGATTATATGCATAAAGATCTTCCTTTCTGGCATAATTTTGACAGTGAGAAATATGAAATCAACTTGTACACCGACCAAAAGATTGATACGGAAGAAAAATACACGGTTCAGGAAAGTAGCATCAGTAATCCGTATTTTGATTTTAAAAGCCGAAAGAAAGTAATTAAGAACGGGGCAACAGCCTACATAGAATACAGTCCTCTTGTGAATCTTGAAATTCCGAAAGATGAATTTGAAAAATTCAGAACAGATCATCACACGGTAGCGGACAGTAATTTTGGTTTGGGAATTGATATTATTGAACCGGGGCTGATGAATATGCTGAAGTTTAACTTTAAGAAAAGATTTAAATAAGGTTAAGGAAAATTTCGGGCGGGTTTGCAAAGCAAACCCGCCCGAAATTTTTTTGATTATAAAAGCTCTAAATCTCTTCCGTTTTCTTCGGAACCGGAATTCCAGTGAATTTCTGTTTGCCGATCAGGAGTTCAAAAAAAAGTCTGAAATCTGAAATCAATGACCACAGCGGATAACGGAATGTTGCCGGTTTATTCTTTTCAATCACAGCATGACTAAACCATGCAAAGCCGTATCCAAATATTGGAACATACCATAAAAACCTTTCTTTTCCTGAACTTATCACGTATCCTATTACAAAAAATACCAATAAAATTCCTACAAAATGGAAAATTCGCGTTCCCATTTTACGGTGTTCGGTAAGGTAAAACTGGTAAAATTCCTTGAATGTTTTTATTCTTTCAGACATGGCATTTGTATTTTAATTAATAGAATCTAAGCAATAAGTTCGCCAAATTTTAAAGTTTCCAAAAAATAAAAGCCGGATTCTTTTAAAGAATCCGGCTCCGTATTTGTTATATGTTAAGCTTTTCTGAGCTTGCTGTTTCTGTATCCGTAGCAGAAATAAATAATCAGTCCTATTGCAAACCATAGCCCGAACCAAAACCAGTTGTCATGGCTCATCCCGGTTAAAAGATATAAGCATGAGCTTAACCCGACTAATGGAATCAATGAAAAGTTCTTTATAAAAGTAAAGATGCAAAGAACAAGATTAATCAATATAAAGAAAAATATAGAAGCTCTGAATTCTCCTTCTTTAGGATCATTCCAATCCATCAGCGTGTTAAAAAATTCAGGCTGCCAGAAATAGAAACCGATCAGGCTACCGATAAAAATAACCGGGAAAATGATTTTACCATTAATATAAGGAAGATGGAATCTGCCTTTCAGTTTCTCTTTTGCAGGAAGCATCAGAACACCTGCGCAAACCAGTACAAATGCGAAAATAGTTCCGATACTTGTAAAATCAAGAATGAAGCTTTTATCGGTAAATAATATAGGAATACCAACTACAATTCCGGTAACTACGGTTGCATAAGAAGGGGTTTTATATTTTGGATGTACCGTCTGGAATTTTGGAGACATCAGTCCGTCACGGCTCATCGCATACCATATTCTCGGCTGCCCCATCTGAAATACCAGTAAAACCGTCGTAATAGCAACAATAGCAACAAAAGAAACCACGAGTTCCATCCATGCAACATTGGCATTGGATTTTTCAAAGATGAAAGAAAGCGGATCTCCAACACCGTCGAATTTCCTGTAATCTACCATTCCTGTCAGCACCAGAGTCAAAGCGATATAAATAACAGTACACAGCACCAGGGAAATGATCATTCCTTTAGGTAATGTACGCTGCGGATCTTTTGTCTCTTCGGAAAGTACACTTAAAGCATCAAAACCGATGTAGGCAAAGAATACTCCTGAAACTGCACTCATGACGCCTGCAAAGCCGTTCGGCATAAAAGAAGCGACCTGTGTTTCAGGATTTACAGGGGTCCAGTTATCTGTATTAATGTAAGCGAAACCTACCAAAATTATCAGAACAATAACGGCAAGTTTCAGAATTACTAAAACGTTATTAAAGTTTTTACTTTCTTTAACGCCGACATAGCACAGCCACGTGATTAGTCCGTTGATAACCAATGCCGGAAAGTCAACAATGAATTTTAAATTTCCCAACAACGGTGCATTTTTCCATGCACTGATGAGCTCTTTGTTTTCTGAGCCGTTCATAAAGGCTTTTTTAGCTTCCGTATAACTGCAGGTAAGATAGTCCGGAATGTGCATTCCCAATCTTTCTAAAAAGCTGGTAAAATAATCCGACCACGAAAAGGCGACATAGATATTTCCGAAGGAATACTCCATAATCAATGCCCAGCCGATAACCCAGGCAATAAGTTCACCAAAACTCGCATAGGCATAAGTATAAGCCGATCCTGCAGTAGGAATTCTGCTGGCAAATTCAGCATAACAAAGTGCCGTAAATCCGCAGGCAAAACCACAAATCAGATACAGTAAAATAACTCCGGGACCTCCTCTGAAAACCGCTTCTCCCAAACTGCTGAAACTTCCCGCACCAATAATCGCTGCAATACCAAAGAACACAATATCCCAAACACCCAAAACCCTATGAAGGCTTGTGGATGTATCTGACTCTGAATAGATTTTCCTTCTAAAAAGCTGACTCATTCAATTCTAAAATTTGATTTGAAAAAAGCAAATGTAATTATTTATCTGAAATAATTCGGGTTTTCTTAAGGTTTCTTACCGAAAAGTTAAGAAGTCTTAAAAATTTATCCACTTATTAACAATGTGTTAAAACACTTGTATATACAATATCTTTTCAATATTTTCGTTGATGGATTGTGGATAATTTTTCCGCAGAATTTTAAATATAGTAAAGCTGATTACCAGCCTTAAACATTTTAAAATTTAAAATTAATGAAATCAAAAAAAATACTCTTAGCGGCTGCGGTGTTCTATTTCGGAATCTCCGATGCACAGCAGTCTCAATACTTTAGCCAAAAAGAAAATTACCGCTTCAACCTTGCTGAAAATCTTTATCAGACCAAAATATACAATGCTTCTCAATATGAATATGCCCGGCAATATTTCTACAACCAGAATTTGTCAAGGTCAAGACAGGAAGCGGCGCAGTTTTTTGATAATGTGATTGGAGTTATTCTTCAGAAAAATCATGCGGAAGAAGGTTTAACGGCTTTTATTAAAGAATATCCGAACTCGGCGTATTTTGCACAGGCCAATTTACCTTTAGCCGATTATTATCTTGCTAAAAAGGATTTTCCGAAAGCCCTGGAAACACTTAAAAAAGTAAATCAATATCAGCTTTCAAAAGAAGAAAATACGCAATATGTTCTGAAATTAGGATATGCCAAATTCATGATGGGAGATTCTAAAGGGGCAACTGATGCTCTTGAAGAAGCCTACAAAACAGCAGACGAATCCCAAAAAGGGGATATTGCCTACATGTTAGGACATTTATATTATTCCGACCGGCAGAATGAAAAGGCATTCCGATATTTCGATTCGGTAAAAGATCAGCCTAAATATTCAAAACTCGTTCGTCCTTATTATGTTCAGATGTATTATAATGATAAGGACTATGATAAGGCAATTTCAGAAGGTACAGCTTTATTGAATGAAGATATTTCTGAAGCTTATAAAGCGGAAGTTCATAAAATCATCGGAGAAAGTTACTTCATGAAGGGCGATTATACGTCAGCATATCCCCACCTTAAAGATTATCTGAGCGTTCAGCAGAATCCTTCGGAAAATGATCTGTATGAAATGGGATTTGTGGCAGCTCAGCTTAAAAAATATGATGAAGCGGTTTCCTATTACAACCAATTATTAAACAGCAATTCAGCGTTGGCTCAAAATGCTTATTATCAGCTTGGAAATGCTTATCTCGCGGTTGATAAAAAACAGGAAGCGCTTTCGGCTTTCCGTTCTTCGTACCAGATGAGCTATGATCCGAAAGTGAAGAAGCTGGCCCACGAGCAGTATGCAAAATTAAGTTATGATATCGGGAATCCTTTTGAAAGCGCTTCCACGGTAATTCAGAATTATATTACCGAAAATCCGGAAACCAATGCTTCAGAGATGAGATCACTTTTGGTGAAATCTTACCTCTATTCGGGAAATTATAAAGAAACACTGAATGCAATCGACAGGCTTAAGAATTCATCTCCGGAAATTGATAAAATTGACCAGGAAGTTTCATACTTACTGGGAACGGAAGAATTCAACAAGGGAAATTATGATGAAGCGGAACAGTATTTCCTCAGAAGTTTAGGGTTTAATATCAATAAAGAGTTTAACAACAGGGCATTATACTGGCTGGGACAGGTGTATTACCAGAAAGGAAACTATCCTTCTGCCATTGTACGCTATGAAAAGCTTTTAAATGAAAATTTCCCTGAAAAGCAGCAGCTTCCTTACGATTTGGGATATGCCTATTTCAAGTCTAAAAAGTTTGATCAGGCAGAACAGTATTTTACCCAATATTTAAAAAATCCGAAACCTGAATTTAAAAATGATGCTGAACTTCGTTTGGCAGACATCAATTACGCCAATAATAATCTGAATGAAGCGATCGCCATCTATGAGAAAAATGAAGATGCCACAGATTATATATTGTATCAGAAGGCAATGGCCTTAGGGTTTAAAGGCGATACACAGGCTAAAATTTCCAATCTGAAAAACCTGTTGTCAAAATATCCGGATTCGGAGTATTATGATGATGCTCAGTATGAAATAGGAACAGCCTATGCGGCGCAGGATGATTTTGCCAACTCGAATGATTTCTTTGCCAAAGTAATCAGAAACTCATCGGATAAAGATCTGGTTGCGAATGCTTCAATTTACAGGGCACAAAATTATATTGATTTAAACCAGAATGATAAAGCATTATCTGAATTAAAATCTCTTGGTGAGCAGTACAGAAATACAGCTTATGCTGAAAAAATAGCGCAGGCTGCGAAGCCAATTTTCACTAAAAACGGAGATGTTGCCGGCTATCAGAATTTTGCTAAAAATATCGGAGTCAACATCGATGCTGCTGAAATTGACGAGATCAACCTTTCCACGGCAAAACAGTATTTTGCTAAAAAAGATTATCAGAGTGCTATTTCGTACTACGAAAAATATTTAACCCAAAATCCTACAGGAGAAGGTCTTTACCAGGCAAAATATGAGCTTGGAGAAAGTTACTACCAGACAAAAAATACAACAAAAGCATTGCTGGTTTTACAGGAAATTGCCAATGTGCAAAACGATTATCAGGATGATGCGCAAACCCGTCTGGCCCAGATCTATATTGCACAGGGTGATTCGGCAGAAGCCAGAAAATATTTAGAAAACATCAAAAATTCTTCAAATGTAAATGTTAAAAACTATGCAAATGTAGAATTAATGAAATTATACGCTGAAGAAAAGAATTTTGCTGAAGCTGAAAAGCTTGCCGATGCGGTAATTGCCAACGGTAAAAACTCGGCGGCCGTTATTGAGACTGCAAAAGTGATTAAAGCAAGAAGCCTGATGAATGCCGGAAAAGATAAGGATGCACAGGCTGCATATGCTTCTTTGGAAAAATCTTCTAATACGGAAGTTGCGGCAGAATCGCTTTATGCAAAAGCATTTTATCAGAGTAAAGCAAAGGCCTTTAAACCTTCCAATGAAACGATTTTTAAACTGGCCAATAATTATTCTTCGGAGGAATATTGGGGAGCAAAAGCTCTTGTATTAATGGCGAAAAACTATGTTGGTTTAAAAGACAATTACCAGGCGAGCTATACATGCGATCAGATTATCGAAAATTATAAAGATTTTCCGGAGATCGTAGCGGAAGCAAAAGAGGTTAAAAAGCAGATTAAAAAATAAAAGTATAAAATGTAAAACGTAGAGTGTAAAAAGTAAAATGTAGCGTTCAGATACATTATACATCCGACATTATACATTAATACCTATTGTAAAAAATGAATAAAAGAATTCAATTATTATCCATCATATTTTTAGGGTTTTCATCGGTGGCGTTTTCCCAGATCAAAGAAGAAAAACTGATTCTTAATAAAAAAAGAGAACCGGAAGTAAAGAAGATCGAAAAAAAGAAAACTTCGGTAGAAACCATTAAAAATTATCCGCCGGAAGAAAAATCCCAAAATCCTGTACAATACAGAATAACGGATGTTCCCGCAGTTTCGGATTTTAAAACTTCTACCATCCAGGGCCAGGATGTTACACCAAAATTTGAAGGTTCTGCGCAAAATAATTATATCCAGTTCGGAATGGGAAATTACGGGAAAATTCTCGGAGATGCCAATATTTCCAAAACACTGGAAAACAAAATTGAGGTGGGTGTTGATGCCCATTTTCTTTCAACACAAGGCCTTAAAAAAGAATATGACTGGGATTCCAAGCAGAGTTCCACTACTTTGGGAGCCTTTCTCAATTCTTACGGAGATAAAGGGAAATTCAATCTGAATGCTGAATATGGCTTAAACAGTTATAACTACTACGGAATTTATGCACTGCAGCCTGGAGATGTTGATCTGGATCAGAGAGTTAATCAATTTAAAGTAAACGGATATTATGATTTTTATTCCAATGAAATTCTGAATGATGTGCGTGTAAAGTCATCTTTTTTGAAAGACCATTTTGATGCTCAGGAAAACCAGGTCTCCATTTTAGCCAATTTGTCAAAACATGCGGTTGAAATCGGGAAGTCAGGTTTTAACCTTAACGCTGATCTGGGAGTAGGTGTAGAAGCTGTAAAAAGCGAATTTGCCATTCTTGATCAGAATTCATCCAATTTTGTTAATCTGAATCTTGCTCCTAAAGTTACCTTTAGAAAAGGAGATTCATATTTAATGTTAGGTTCTTCGTTTGCATTTCTGAATTCGAAAAATCAGAATATGATGATGGCTGAACAGATGAAAAATAATAAAACGTATTGGTTTCCACAGGCTGAATTCCAGTATGCAGCCGCTGATGAGTTTAAATTCTACGGTGGGGTAGACGGAGGTCTTAAACTGAATACATATGCTGATCTTTTACAGCAAAACCCTTTTATCGTTTCCAATCAGTACTTAAGACCTACTGAAACAAAATATCATTTTTATGTAGGTTTAAGAGGAGATATTGATGAAATGTTCAAATATGATGTTTCTGCAGGGTACGGAAAAATGAATGATATCATGTTCTTCAGAGCAAATGATTTGTTCGATTATACTTCGGTTAATCGTTCCGCTTATAATTATGCCAATACTTTTTCTGCTGTTTATGATAATGGTAATGTGGGCGATATTAAAGGTAGCCTTCAATATTTCCCGCTGGCAAATCTTATCCTGGATACAGAAGTAAAATTTACCAAATTTGACCTCGATAATTACTCGGATATCTATAATGTACCGCTCGTAACGGCGTCAATCGGAGCAAAATATACCATGCTTGATCAAAAATTAATGCTTGGTTTTAAAGGGATTTTTGCAAGCGACAGAACGACGAATTCATTTGTGCTTGAGGGAGTTGGCAATCCGGTAACCTACCTGTCTACAGAGGATACAAATGATAAAGTTGGAGGCTATGCTGATTTAAACTTATCAGCAGAGTATAAAATTCACAAAAATTTCAGTATTTTCGCACTCGGAAATAATCTTCTGAACTCAAAATACCAAACGTACAAAGGCTACAAAGTTCTTGGTGCACAAATTTTGGGAGGCGTAAAGATTACATTCTAAATATAATTGATAGATGATAATTGATGAATGATTAATCATTTATAATTCATCAGTTATCATTTATAAATGGCTCCGTAGTTCAACTGGATAGAATAACGGATTTCGGCTCCGTCGGTTGGGGGTTCGAATCCCTCCGGGGTCACCTGTAAGGAAAAAGCATTTTAAGAGTGCTTTTTCCTTTTTTTATTTTATAATTGGTATAATACATCTGGTCGGTGACCCTGTTTGTCATATTCCTAATCTATATTCTAATCATCCTTAGTTATTTTGCAGATCGGTTGAGAATCACATATCCTATAATTCCACCGATAAGTGATGCCGCAAATATACCTATTTTTGCCTGAGTCTGGTATTCTTCATGGCTGAAGGCCAGTGAGGTTACAAAAAGTGACATGGTGAATCCTATGGAAGCTAAAAATCCAAGTCCGAAAAGGTTTTTAATTGTCATTCCCGTAGGAACTTTGGCAATTTTCAGTTTTATAAACAAAATACTGAATCCTGCAATGCCGATTACTTTACCCAATAACAGACCTAAAGCAGTACCTACTGCAATATTATTGTTAAAAAGACTCTCTATATCAATAGTTAGCGAGACACCGGCATTCGCTATAGCGAAAATAGGGATAATCAGGAATGAAACGGCAGGATGCATGGCATGTTCCAGTCTTTGCAATGGGGGAGTGGCAGCCAGGGTTGCCTCGTTCATTTTTTCCAGGACATGTAGCTGTTCATTGGTGAGGGTGGGTGTATTCTGGTCAGGATCAATATTTTTAAATCGTTCCAGATAGGAATTAATCTTGGCAATAAAAACACTTTCCCGGATCTTCACATCGGCCGGGATCGTAAATGCAGCCAGTACGGCGGCGATCGTAGCATGAACTCCCGACACGAGAAAACAGGTCCAGACTCCGCCGATTCCCAAAACTGCATAGAAAATAATGGATCGTATGCCAAGCTTGTTTCCCAAATACATTAAAGCAAGAATGAAAAACCCGGCCAGTAAAAATACCATATTGATTTCAGCGGTGTAGAAAAATGCGATAACGAGCACTGCTCCAAGATCATCGACAATAGCAAGTGCTGTTAAAAAAACCTTAAGTGCCAACGGTATTTTATTTCCCAGCAGGTAAAGAACTCCCAATGCAAAAGCAATATCTGTAGCCATCGGGATTCCCCAGCCTTTGTGTGGCTCACCTGAAGGATTAAAAAGAAGATAAATAAGGGCAGGCATTACCATGCCTCCAACAGCAGCTACAATAGGTAAAACAGCCTTTCTGACATTAGAAAGCTCTCCCCCGATAATCTCCCGTTTCAGCTCCAAACCGACCACAAAGAAAAATATGGACATCAGACCGTCATTAATCCAGTGGTGAATGGTATAATTAAAATAGGTTTCATTGTTCCACTGGAAGCCAAAAGATTGTTCCAAAACTTCATGATAGGCATGAGACAAAGGTGTATTTGCCAAAATAAGGGCCAATATAACGCTGATTCCCAACAACAGTCCTCCAGACTTTTCCTGTTGAATAAATCTTTGCATAGGCTGCACGATCTTGTCTATCGGTTTGTAATTGTAATCATTGCTCATCGTTTCTTTTTTAATAGATTGTAAATTTACGATTTTTGGCGTTTATCTCCCGTCATTATGCCCCGACGGTCAATTTTACCAGGTCTGTTTAATACCCCAAGGATTCAGTGAATAATTTGATTTTTAAAACATTGGATATTAAAATTTAAACAAAAATTTCGAAATAAAAAATAGTAGTGGCAATAAATGTAGATTTGAATACTGTAGTAAAAGATATTTGATGGCTTACAAAAATAATAAACTACAGCTGAAAAGATGTGTTTCTTAAATAAAGATAAATCCTTTTTAAGAAATGTTTAAGAAAAAGATCACTTCTATAATGAGTACCAATATACAATACATAGCTTTTAATATTGCAAAAAAATGATTTAGCTTATTTAAAATTGTTCTTAACGAAACATTTTATAATTTTGCATAAGTGAAAAAACTGATCTCAATACTATTGCTTAGTTTATACTTGGTTTCTACAACCGAGCTGTATCAGTTTTTGAAAGTACCGGTTCTTGTTGAACATTATCTGGAGCATAAGGAGCAAAATCCTGCTATCACAATCGGTTCGTTCTTTAAAATCCATTACGAAAACCCGGTAAAAGATTCAGATTATAACAAAGATCAGCAACTGCCATTCGTTTCGCACGCTGCGCATCTTGTGATCGTTTGTACACCGGCGATACCTTTTACTTTTCATTTGTCCGACAAAGAATCCAACCCGATTATTAAATCCAAACAGACTTTTTACAAAAGCATCTTTTACAATAAAGATATTCTCAATTCTATCTGGCAACCGCCGAAATTTTGTTGATTTTTTTCTGAATTCTTCTCAAAAATATTTTTGAGAACGTTTTGATATTAAGTTGATCAACGATAGGTTCATTAATTTTTTATCAGGCGATCAAACTTATTTATTCATAAGCATTTGCTGGAATAGTAAATTCAAATAGAGATATTTATCTATAGCATAGTTATCTATCATCTGTTATCTATTATCTATCATCTGCTAATAAGCTCAACAAATCATTATGCTTACAAAAATCATTGAGTTTTCTGTAAAGAATAAACTCATCATTGCGCTGTTGGTTTTGGGATTGATAGGCGTGGGTTCCTATCAGGTCACCAAACTGCCGATCGACGCTGTTCCGGACATTACCAACAACCAGGTTCAGGTCATTACGATTGCCCCTTCATTTGGGGCAACAGACATTGAAAGACTGGTGACATTTCCCATAGAACAGGCAAACAATAATATTTCAGGATTAAAAGAAATCCGCAGTTTTTCACGGTTCGGTTTATCGCTCGTTACCATCGTCTTTGAGGATGATGTCGATATTTACTGGGCAAGACAGCAGGTTGCAGAACGGCTGCAACAGGTTCAGACCCAGATTCCGCAGGGAATCGGAACCCCCGAATTAGGTCCTATTTCCACGGGGTTAGGAGAAATTTTCCAGTACGTGATTCGTCCCGAAAAAGGCTACGAGAAAAAATACGATATTACAGAACTCCGCACCATTCAGGACTGGATCGTGAGAAGACAGCTGCTCGGTGTAAAAGGCGTTGCCGAAGTCAGCAGTTTCGGAGGAAAACTGAAACAATACGAAATTGCCGTCAATCCCGACAGATTAAACGCTTACGGAATCACCATCAACGATGTTTTCGATGCATTAAACACCAATAACCAAAACACAGGAGGAGCTTATATTGAAAAAGGTCCCACCGTTTTATACATCCGAAGCGAAGGTTTGATTGGCAATATCGAAGACATCAAAAATATAGCGATTGCTTCCAAAACCAATGAAATTCCATTGTTTATAAGAGACGTTGCAGAGGTGAAAACCAGCTTTGCAACAAGATACGGCGCCATGACATTCAACGATCAGGGAGAAGTTTCCGGAGCAGTAGTGATGATGCTGAAAGGCGAAAACAGCAATCAGGTCATTAAAAACGTAAAAGAAAAAATTGCCCAGATTCAGAAAACACTTCCGAAAGGAGTGGTGATAGAACCGTTTCTGGATCGTACCAAAATGGTAAACAATGCCATCGGAACCGTTGAGAAAAATCTTACAGAAGGCGCATTGATCGTTGTTTTTGTACTGGTTCTGTTCCTCGGAAATGTACGCGCCGGATTGCTCGTGGCTTCCGTAATTCCGCTCGCAATGCTTTTTGCCATCTGTATGATGAATCTTTTCGGAGTCAGCGGAAACCTGATGAGTCTCGGCGCATTGGATTTCGGATTGATTATTGACGGTGCGGTGATTATTGTAGAATCCGTTCTGCATCAGTTCAGCCATAATTCAAAATTCAAAAAAATATTCTCCGTCGGAAAAGAAGAAATGGACACCATTGTCATCGATTCAGCCGGAAAGATGATGAACAGTGCCGTTTTTGGACAGATCATCATTCTCATTGTTTATCTTCCGATTCTTACCTTACAGGGAATTGAGGGGAAAATGTTCAAACCGATGGCTCAGACGGTCGCTTTCGCTTTATTAGGCGCATTTTTATTGTCATTAACCTACATTCCGATGATGAGTTCTTTGCTGTTAAGAAAAAGAAGCTCAAAGCCGAGTTTATCTGACCGAATGATGAAAAAAGTGGAGAAAATCTATCTGAAAACACTGCTTAAAATCTTAAGAGTCCCGAAAATAGTATTCTCCATCGTGGCTATACTTTTCGTGTTGGCGATTTTCATTCTCAGCAGAATGGGAGGTGAATTTATTCCTTCGCTTGAAGAAGGGGATTTTGCCGTTGAAACCAGGGTTTTGCCGGGAAGCAATCTCAACACAACTATTGAAAGTACACAGAAAGCTGCTCACATCCTGAAATCAAGATTTCCCGAAGTACAAAAAGTCGTGACAAAAATCGGAAGCGGGGAGGTTCCTACAGACCCGATGCCGATGGATGCCGCGGATATAATGTTGATTCTGAAGGATAAAAAAGAATGGACTTCCGCTTCCACATTCCCGGAACTGGCAGATAAAATGACCAAAGAACTGCAGGATGTTCCCGGGGTAACGGTAAGTTTCCAGTTTCCGGTGCAGATGCGTTTCAATGAACTGATGACGGGAGCAAGACAGGATGTCGTGGTTAAAATTTTTGGAGATGATCTGGACGTGCTTTCAAAAAATGCCCAGAAACTCGGGAAAATTATTGAAACTGTAGACGGAGCCCAAAACCTTTACATCGAACCGATTGCCGGAATGCCGCAGGTAACGATAGAGTACAACCGTCCGGTAATCGCACAGTATCATTTATCCATTTCCGACATCAACCGGATTGTGAATGCTGCATTCGCAGGTCAGAGTACAGGTCTCGTTTTCGAAGGCGAAAAGCGTTTCGATATGGTTGTCCGTCTCGATTCCAAAGTCCGTAAAAATGTGGATGATATTAAAAACCTGTTGGTTCCGACCCCTTTCGGAAACCAAATTCCGCTTTCCCAGCTCGCAAAAGTTGAAGTGAAAAACGGACCAAACCAGATTCAGAGAGAAAATGCACAGCGCAGAATTGTCGTTGGATTCAACATCAAAGGAAGAGACGTTCAGAGCATCGTGGAAGAACTTCAGACTAAAGTCAACAAAGAGATAAAACTTCCGACAGGTTATTATATGACTTACGGAGGTTCTTTTGAAAACCTGAACAATGCAAAACAGCGTCTGATGATTGCTGTTCCGGTTGCTTTGGCGCTTATTTTTGTGATGTTGTTTTTAGCATTCGGCTCGGTAAAAGAAAGTCTGCTGATTTACACCGCTATTCCACTGTCAATTATTGGCGGCGTATTTCTTCTGGCTTTGAGAGGAATGCCTTTCAGCATCAGTGCAGGTGTTGGATTCATCGCCCTTTTCGGAGTGGCAGTTCTCAACGGAATCGTTCTCATCTCAGAATTCAACAGATTATACAAAAGCGGAATCCGTAATATCGTAAGAATTGTAATTGATGGTGGAGAATCCAGACTTCGTCCGGTTTTGATGACGGCTTTCGTGGCATCTTTAGGATTTATTCCGATGGCGCTCAGCAACGGAGCAGGAGCCGAAGTTCAGCGTCCGTTGGCAACCGTGGTGATCGGAGGTTTGCTCGTGGCAACCTTCCTTACCCTTTTTGTACTGCCGCTTCTTTATGTAACCATTGAAAAAGGATTTAAAATGAAATCGCCATCATTTGGAAAACGCAAACGCATTTGAAGAAAACGCGATTACATATGACCTTTAAAAAACAATAAATATCTACATATGAAAAATAATCATAAAAATATAACAGCTGTATTCATTTTGCTATTCAGCTTTGCAGGATTTGGACTGAAGGCACAAACGCCGATCAATCTTCGGACTGCGATCAATACCGCACTGGAAAACAACAGAAATCTTAAAAACGAAAAGCTGAAATCGGAATATTCCAAAGCTTTGATAAAATCGGCTAATGATATTCCACAGACTGGTGTAACGTTCGATTACGGACAGATCAACAGTGCGTACAACGATATGAAATTTGGCGTATCTCAGAACATTGCTTTTCCGACAGTGTATAAAAAACAGAAAAATGTATACACCGAAGAATGGAAAAAATCTTTGCTGAATGTTTCCCTGAAAGAATATGAACTTAAAAAGGCAGTCAGTCTTACCTTTTACAATATGCTGTACTGGAAGGAAAAAGAAAAACTGCTGAATGAAATCCTGAAACTGTACACCGACTTTTCAGACAAAGCAAATCTTAGACTGAAAGCAGGAGAGAGCAATATTCTGGAAAAAACAACCGCTTCCAGCCAGAAATTGGCGATAGAAATTCAATTGAAACAATTGCAGCAGGAATTAGCCGTTTTAAAGATTCAGTTTCAGTGGCTTTTGAATACGGAAACCGATTTCATTCCTGAAGATTCAAAATCTTTTGCCAATTCTTTAAACGAAAAACCGGCGGATCATCCTTTGCTCAAAATCTGGGAACAGCAGAAAAATATTTCCGCAGAACAGATCGCACTGGAAAAAGCGAAAATGCTTCCCGGTCTGCAGTTGGCATATAACCTGAACAGCTTTAAAGGATTGGGACCGGATGATAAATTGTATAATGCAACGCCTCAGTTCCATTCGGTTCAGGTCGGTGTTTCGCTTCCGATATTTTCCGGAGGTCAAAAAGCGAGAATTGAAGCTGCAAAAGTGGCGCAGTCTGTCGCAGAAAGTGAGCTGAAAAATGCGCAATTCAATCTGCAGAATCAGCTTAAAAAAGCAAGAGAAATCTATCAGTCCAGTCTGGAAATTGTTTCAAAATATGAAAGTTCCGATCTGAAAAATGCAGAGGTCATTACCGAAACGGCGAAAAGACAATTCATCGGCGGTGAAATCAATTACCTTGAATTTGTGATCCTCGTGAACCAGGCGGTACAGCTTAAAAACAATTACACCGATGCCGTCTGGAAACTTAACCAAAGTGCCATTGAACTGGAATACCTTACTTTAAATCCGTAAAAAAATGAAATCAATTTCAATATATGCCTTATTAATCAGCTTTTTTGTCTTCATCCAATGCAAAAAAGAAGAAGCTCCAAAGCAGGAAAAAAGTCTCCCGAAAGATGAAAATGTAGTTACCTTAACCGATGCTCAGCTCAAAAATGCACCGATAGTAACAACAACACTTTCGCTTCAAAATATTGCTTCAACCCTAAAATTAAACGGAATGATCGATGTTCCGCCGCAAAATCTCGTTTCTGTAAGCATTCCGCTTGGCGGCTATCTGAAATCCAGCAATCTGCTTCCGGGAATGCCGGTTTCCAGAGGGCAGGTGATTGCCGTGATCGAAAATCCGCAATTCATTCAGCTTCAGCAGGATTATTTAATGGCAAGATCCAAAGCACATTTTGCAGAACTGGATTACAACCGTCAGAAAACCCTGAACCAAAGTCAGGCAAGCAGTGACAAAGCGATGCAGCTTGCTCAATCCGAAATGAACAGCCAGAGAATTCTGATGAATTCATTGGCACAACAGCTCAAACTCATCAATATCAATCCTGAATCTTTAAAATCGGGAAGCATTACGAAAAGTGTTCCGGTGTACAGCTCCATCAATGGTTTTGTAAGCAAAGTGAATGTGAATATCGGGAAATATGTAAATCCTTCGGATGTACTTTTTGAGCTCATCAATCCGGATGACATCCATCTGAATCTTAAAGTGTACGAAAAAGATCTGGAAAACCTGAAAAAAGGACAGCGTTTCGCAGCGTACACCAATGCAGATCCGGGCAAAAAATATTATGGCGAAATTCTTTTGATCAGCAAGGATATCAGTCAGGGCGGTCTGGCAGAAGTTCACTGTCATTTCGACAAATACGATCAAACCTTGGTTCCGGGAATGTATATGAATGCCGAAATTGAAACCAACACCTCTTTTTCCAATGCGGTTCCGGAGGAAAGCATCGTGAATTTTGAAGGCAAAGACTTCGTTTTTGTTGAAGTTAAAAAACAGACCTATCGATTAATGCCGGTTACTTTAGGAGAAACGGAAAACGGTTTTGTTCAGATTCTCAATTTTGATGATTTTAAAAATAAAAAGATCGTTACCAAAAATGCCTATACGCTTTTGATGAAACTGAAAAATACGGAGGAGGAAGAGTAAAACGAATCATATAATAATATGTTTAACGGAATTAAAAGCATTCACTAATAAAAGAAGAAATGAAAAGTATAGCTGTAAAATGATTTCGGCCCATTTTCTATTTGATAGATAAAATTTGTACCTTTATTTACAATTGTTATAAATTATGAAAGCGCATCTGTTATCAGGTACATCGGTAAAGCAGATAGAAATCGTTAAGGTAAAGGATAGCACCTGTCTTCGTTATACAGATGATGTCTCTGTGGAAGAACCTTTGGAAATAAGGATTATATATTATTTAGCGGGTAAAAAAGAATCTAAAAATATATCGGTCACCATGAGAACCCCCGGAAATGACCCGGAACTGGCGGTCGGGTTTTTATTTACAGAAGGAATTATTACCGGTAACGAACAGATAAAAACCATCTGTTATCCGGAGAATGCCTGTTCAAAGAACAGCGAAAATAGCATCATTGTCGAACTGAATGAATCTTTCGTTCCTGAACTTATGAAAGTGGAAAGAAATTTTTATACTACTTCCAGCTGTGGTGTTTGTGGAAAGGCTTCTATAGAATCCATTAAAACAGTGAGCATTTTTAAAGAACATAAAAAAGAAAATACGGAAGTTTCTCTGGAAATACTGTATCAGCTGTCTGAAAAGCTGCAGTCGTTTCAGAATAATTTTAGTATTACCGGTGGTATACACGCTGCCGGTATTTTTGATTTGGAAGGTAACCTTCTTGCCTTACGCGAAGATGTGGGAAGGCATAATGCTTTGGATAAACTTATAGGATATGTGCTGTCTGCAAATTTACTTCCACTGGATAATAAAATTTTGCTTCTCAGCGGGAGAGCAAGCTTTGAGCTGATTCAGAAAGCCGCAATGGCGGGAATTACAACTGTTGCTGCAATAGGAGCCCCATCAAGTCTGGCAATAGAACTTGCAAAAGAATTCGATATGACTTTATTAGGCTTTCTGCGCAACAACCGATTTAATATTTACCACTGCGGAAGCCATTTTAAAATTGAAAATTTATTATGAAAATAAGAATTAAAGACCATTCAGTAAGATACCGTTTAACTCAGTCCGAAGTAGCAGAATTAGGAAAAAGCGGAAAGATTTCAAACACCACAGCATTCATCAACCGCTCTTTTGTCTATGCTATTGAAAAAACAGAAGATTCGGAACTTTCAACAGTTTTCATTGAAAATAAAATTATTCTGAAAATGCCTGAAACCATGATTGATGAGTGGATTTCTACCGATAGAGTAGGTTTTGAAGGACAATCCGGTTTGGTAAAGATTTTGGTGGAAAAAGATTTTGTCTGTATTGATAACACCCTGGAAGATCAAAGCGACAATTATCCTAATCCGAATATTAAATGTTAAGTCTTTCATTTTTTTAAATGTAGAAAATCATGGAAAACAAAGATCTGTTCAGTAAAAAAGAAGAAAGCAGCAAAACACCTTCTGCGGAATCTCCATATCAGTTAGCGGACCTTAAAATAAAGTCTCCGAAAAATTGGGCAGCGGGAGTTCCCGCCGTTATCCATTCCATAGATCAGCTTGTTCTTAATGCTTCTGTTCTTCGGGGTGGGAGAGCTCTTTTCAGCATGAATCAGTTTAACGGATTCGATTGTCCCAGTTGTGCCTGGCCCGATCCGGATGATGAGCGTTCTAAATTAGGAGAATATTGCGAAAACGGAGCCAAAGCTTTGGCAGAAGAAGCTACTTCAAAAAAAATCGGTGCAGGTTTTTTTAAAGAAAATTCTGTATATGATTTAGCAAAAATGACAGATTTTGAAATCAGCCAGCTGGGAAGGATTGCAGAACCGATGTATCTTCCGCAAGGAGGAACACATTATCAGCCGATAAGCTGGAATGATGCCTTTGCAAAAATTTCAGAAAAATTAAACGCACTGGATTCGCCGGATGAAGCCATATTTTACACCTCAGGAAGAACGAGTAATGAGGCAACGTGGGTGTATCAGCTATTTGCCAGGGAATTCGGGACCAATAATTTTCCGGACTGCTCCAATATGTGTCATGAAACTTCAGGCTATGCACTTTCCAGAAGTATCGGAATAGGAAAGGGAACTGTAAAACTGGAAGACTTTTATGATACTGATTTAATTATTATTATCGGACAAAATCCGGGAACCAACTCACCGAGAATGCTTTCTGCCCTTACAAAAGGAAAGAAAAACGGAGCGAAAATTATAGGAATTAATCCGCTGCCGGAAGCCGGTCTGAAAGGTTTCAAAGATCCTCAGAATGTCCGTGCATTACTGAATAAGCCTTTTGAATTATCAGATTTACATCTTCCCGTAAAGATCAACGGAGATATGGCACTTTTAAAAGCGCTTCAAATCCTTGTTTTGGAAGAAGAAGCGAAAAATCCGGGAAAAGTTCTTGATCATGATTTTATAACGAATAAAACAGCCGGTTTTGAAGCCCTGACTGAAGAATTAAAACGCTATGACATAAATTTTTTGTCGGAACAATGCGGAATTGCGGTAGAAAATTTGAAGGAAGCAGCACATATGATTGCTTCAAAAAAACGCATCATTATTTGTTGGGGAATGGGAATTACGCAGCAGCATAACGGTGTAGAAATGATCTATAATATTGTAAACCTTTTATTAATGAAGGGGAGCATCGGGATTCGCGGGGGAGGAGTCTGCCCGGTCCGTGGTCACAGCAATGTTCAGGGAAACAGGACCTTACTTATCAATCACCATCCCACAAAAGAACAGTTAGACAAGCTGCAGGAATATTATGGTTTTAACGTTCCGAGAAAAGGAGGATATGATGTAGTAAATGCGCTGAAAGCAATGCACGAAGGAAAAGTGAAATTTATGTTCTGCATGGGAGGAAATTTTCTTTCTGCGGCACCTGATACCGCTTTTACTGCAGAAGCCATGCGTAATCTCGAAATGTCGGTCATGGTTTCTATTAAACTCAACAGAAATCATCTCATTCATGGAAAAGAAGCGCTCATCCTGCCGGTAATTTCCAGAAGTGAAAAAGATATAGTGAATGGAGAAATTCAGCATGTAAGTACGGAAAATTCAATGGGAGTAATACAGGCTTCAAAAGGAGTTTTAGATCCCGTTTCGGAACATCTTATTAACGAAATCCATGTTGCGTGCAGAATGGCAAAAGCTGTTTTGGGAGACCGTTCCGTAGTTGACTGGGATAAATTCATCAACAGTTATGATGCTATCCGTCATGATGTGGAGCAATGCATCCCGGGATTTGAAAATTACAATGAAAGAGTAGTACAGAAAGGTGGTTTTTATCTTCCGAATGCTGCAAGAGACGGCATATTCAACAGCGAATTTTTTCCTGGAAAAGCAGCCTTCAACATTACATCGGTACCGGATAATTTGCTTGACGAAGATGAATATCTGATGGGAACCACAAGAACACACGATCAGTTCAATACCGTTGTATACGGTTTAAATGATCGCTACCGTGGAATTTTCAACGAAAGGAGAGTGGTTATGATGAACGAAAAAGATATCGAAAAAGCTGGATTAAAAGAAGGAGATCATGTAGATCTGTTCAATTATGATGATGGTAAAGAAAGGATTGCACCACTTTTCATTGTCGTAAAATATCCTATTCCGCAGAAAAGTACCATGACCTATTTCCCGGAAACCAATGTTTTGGTCTCCATTAATAATGTGGTGAACGGAGCCAATATGCCCGCTTCGAAATATGTCCGGATTAAAATCAAAAAACATAATCCCGATATTTTTAAAAAGATCGACGAACACATCATTGCAGCAGCAGGAACAGGTATAGAATAAAATTGTTTGGTTAAAAAATTAAAATTTTAATATTTTCTGTGCTTTCTCCAGATCTTCGGGAGTATTCACGTTCATCATAAAATCCGGGTGGCCTGGTTTCAGGATTGTTGTATCACTGTTAATTAAAATTTTTCGGAGTGAGGTGTTTCCTTTTGAAAGAAAATGATGAAGCAAAGGATAGCTTTTAGGTTCCCATATAGCGATCAGAGGTTCCGGTAAACCATCAGAAGGACTTTCATAAGCCGTTGCCACTTTTTCCGGATCTCTGGATTGGATAAGAAATTCTATCGGGTTTTTGTCTAAAAGAGGAAGATCACAGGCAATGACCAGCCACGCTTTGTCTCTCTGAAAATCCAACGCAGAAAGCAATCCGCCAAAAGGCCCCATGTTTGAAAAAGTATCGGTAATAGCCTGGTACTCATTATTGAAATTTTCAAGCTGATCCGCTCTGCAGGAAATAAATACCTGCTCGCACAATGGAGACAACAGATCAGCGATATAATACCGCTGTTCTTTGCCGTGCCAGTTGATTTTATCTTTGGGATTTCCCATTCGCAGACTTTTCCCTCCGGCGAGTACCAGTCCGTTTATTTTTGGAAAATCAGTCTTGGAATGCATATTGTGAATCTAAATACAAATATAATGAATGTTTTTCGGCAAAAAGATTACTTTAAAACATACAAATATTCGGCAGTACACAAGCTCTGGCTAAATTTAAAACTAATCTAAAAAAGTTCGCTATTTTTATAAATGAATTAAAATGTTATGATGGATAATGATTTCGTTTACCTGGATTATAACGCTACAACTCCGGTTGATCAGCGAGTTTTAGATACCATGTTGCCTTACTTTAATCAATTATATGCAAACTCAGGAAGTTCTCATCTTTTCGGACTTACTGTAAGAGAAGCGGTTGAAAATGCCACGGAAGAAGTAGCAGAACTTATCGGGGCCGACTCCAGAGAAATTATTTTCACATCGGGAGCTACAGAATCCGTAAACCTTGCTTTAAAAGGATTTAAAAAAGATCAGAATAAAAACCATATTATTACGGTTACCACAGAACATAAAGCTGTTTTGGATACTTGCGCGCAACTTGAAAAAGACGGATTCAGGGTTGATTATCTCCTTGTTGATCATTTGGGAAATATCAATCTTACAGAACTGGAATCTTTGATTACCGAAAAAACATTAATGGTCTGTATCATGTTGATTAACAACGAAACAGGAGTCATTCATCCCATCAAAGAAATTGGCGAAATTGTTCACCGGAATGGCTGTTATATTTTTTGTGATGCAACGCAGGCCGTAGGGAAAATACCAGTTGACGCAAAAAAACTCAATATCGATTTGATGGCTTTCTCCGCCCACAAATTTTACGGACCTAAAGGTGTAGGAGCGCTCTATATTTCTTCTTCCGTTAAAAATAAAATACATTCACAGATTCAGGGAGGGGGCCAACAAAATAATCTGAGAAGCGGAACTTTAAATGTCTCGGGAATTGTGGGTATGGGAAAGGCTGCGCAGATCGCTCTTGAGGAAATGCATGAAGATGCACAAAAAATAAAAGAACTAAGAAATCATCTTGAAAATGTATTGCTGAAAATTCCTCAAACATTTATCAATGGAAATCATTCTGCACGGATTTTCAATACCACCAATATCTGTTTTGAAGGGATCAATTCCGAAGAACTAATCCTTTCTTTAGGAAATATATGTGTTTCCAGCGGTTCTGCCTGTAATGCTGTCACTACAAAGCCTTCACATGTTCTTCAGGCAATGGGAATGAATGATCGTGATGCATTATCTTCCATAAGATTCAGCATAGGGAAATATACCACAATTTCAGAGATTGAAAAAGCTGTGGAAAAAATAGAGAAAACAGTTCTAAAGTTGAGAAGCAGAAATTAATGTCCGTCTCCTTTTTTTACGGAAAATACATGTAAAACCTGCGGAAAAAGAGCCTGAACATATTCTTTTACCGCACCGTGAGATCCTGGAAATGTCAAAATCAGCATATCGTCGGAAAATCCGGCAATTCCCCGCGAAAGCATGGAAGTTTTAACACGATCCTGTCCGTAGTTTCTGGCGGTCTCCATAATCCCCGGAATTTCTTTGGTAATAAACGGTAAAACCGCTTCCGGAGTAACATCCCGTTCAGAAAGCCCGGTTCCGCCTGTAAAAACAAGAAGATGACAGCCTTTATTTTTAAAGAATTCTATCTTTTGCTGAATAACAGAAATCTCATCCGGAATCACTGAATAATCAACATTGATAATTCCTTGATTTTTAAGAGATTCTACCAAGAATTTTCCGGAAGTGTCATTTTTAAGTCCCTGAGCAACAGAATCACTGCAAACTACTACTGCAGCGGTAAGGTTTTCAGTTTCTATACTTTTCTGACCGCTTTTTCCGCCCTGTTTTTGCAAAAGCCTGATATTGGAGATCTCTACATTTTTATCAATAGGCTTCAGCATATCATAAATCACCAAAGCGGCTACAGAAGCGCCATGCATTGCCTCCACCTCAACGCCGGTTTTATAAATGGTGTGAACCTCAACAGTGATATTAATATGTAAGTCACTCATTTCATAATTAATGGCAGCAAATTCAACTGGCAAAGGATGACAGTCAGGAATAACATCGCTGGTCTTTTTAATCGCCAGTAGAGCGGAAGCTCTTGCAAATTCGAGCACATTTCCTTTCGGAACCGTTCCGTTTTGTACGGCCTCTACCGTTGAAATGTCTGAAGTTTTTATAGTTGCCGCTGCAATTGCTTTTCGCAGGGTGAAGGTTTTAAAAGTAATATCTACCATGGTTTATTGGTTTATTTTCCATTGATGCGTTTCATCCTCAAAAATTTCTCTTCCCCAGATCGGAAGTTCATTTTTGATGCGTTCAACGACTTCATTGCAGGCTAAGGTTGCTTCTTTCCGATGTTTTGATGAGGTAAATACAAAAAGACAGATTTCTCCTGCATTCACGATACCTAAACTGTGATGAATATGCATACAGGCAAGATTATATTTTGCAAAAATCTCTTCGCGGATCGTTTCCATTTGAGTGAGTGCTAAATCTTCGTAAGCTGTATATTCGATTGCTTTGACGGTTTTATCTTCAATTTTGTCTGCCCGGATTTGTCCCAGAAATATCTGATGCGCACCAATTTCCGTTTTCGTGGAATGTTTCGTAATGCTTTCCGCGATAAATAGAGGTGAAATAGGACTATTCTGGAATATATTTTTAACCTTGCTCATGAGTTTCTTTATTTAAATGATTAATGCCGCCTTCCAGATGACTGATATTGTATTCCGTGCCTAAAATTTCCTGTAAAATTTTTGCTCCGGTTATACTCCTTTTACCGGATTGGCAGACAATAATAATATTGCGGTCACTGATCTGGTCTGTATTTTCCTTTAATTGGGATAAAGGAATGGAAATATATGGAAGATTGAGTTTTGGTTGTTCCTCAGTTTCGCGAATATCAATAACAATTGTGTCGGGAAGTTTTACTGTTTTTGTAAATTCTAAAGGAGAAATATTTTTAATTCCGGCAAATTCAATTCCACAGTGAAGCTGATAATTCATATTCTCAAATTCTTCGATGCTGTAAGGAATATTTTTATCCGTTAAATCTAACGAAGGAATTTCAAAAACAGCAGTCTGATAATTGAGGATATTGATCGTCATTAATTTGTTGATTAATGCTTCGCCGGTTCCTGTGAGTAATTTAATCGCTTCTGTAGCTTGTAAAGTTCCTATCACTCCGGGTAAAACGCCCAGAACACCTGCGTCGTTGCAATCCGGAACTTCTCCCGGCTCTGGCGGTTCAGGAAAAAGATGCCTGTAATGCGTAACATCACCTTCATTGCTTTTAACATTGAAAATGGCAATCTGCCCTTCATACTGATAAATTGCCCCGAAAATTAAGGATTTACCCAAAATTCTGCACACATCATCAAGCAGGTAGCGCGTAGGGAAATTATCGCTGCAGTCTATAATTACATCGTATTCGGAAATTATTCTGACCGCATTTTCAGTGGTGATCCGCTCAGGAATAATGCTTAATTGTACTTCGGGATTCATCGCATTCAGCCGGTCGAGAGCAGCTTCTGTTTTCAGTTTTCCGATGTCATTCGAGGTGTAAAGAATCTGCCGGTGCAAATTACTTAATGAAACCTGATCATCATCCACAATACCAATATTGCCGACTCCGGCTGCGGTGAGATATTGGAGAACCGGACAGCCTAAACCACCGGCTCCGATCACCAGAACTTTCGCTGAAGCAAGTTTATCCTGAGCTTCGATGCCGAAACCCTGTAATTTAATTTGTCTGTCGTATCGTTCTGAATTCAACATAATTTATCCTCCTGAATAAGGTGGCATTAAGGCTGCCACATCGTTGTTTTGTAATTCCGTATTTTCTGAAATGATTTTTTGGTTAACCGCAATTCTCAGTTTTAGATCTTTCAACTGTGGAAACTTTTCATTGAGCTGACTGAGCAGTTCATCGGTGTTTTCTGCTTCAGCTTCAAAATCCGGACCTAAAATCTCTTTCAGTCTGCCAAAGCTAATTATTTTTATATTGCTCATTCATTTACTTTTTTTAGCCGTATTGTTTTCAGCATTTTTACATATCGTCTCCCGGTCGCAAAATCGGTCGGGGAGAGGGTAGAAATACCATCTTTAGGTCTGTTTTCGGTTTCTGGAATTATTAAAATATGATCACCAACCGTCGTGTTAAAGATTTCGTTCCACGAAAAAGCAACTTTATAACCGTCTTCTGCAATGCAGGTAATATAATATTCGCTTAAAACTTTTGGTGATTTTTCTTTAAATGAAATTTTTGAAAGAATATCTCTTAGCAAAACGCCTTTGATATTTTTAAGGGTAGATTTATATTCTTTTAAATGATTGGTAATTTGTATGCTGTCTATTGTATGTTGTGGATATTTTAAAAGTTCAGCGGATGTAACAATTGTTTTCTGGTTATCCGGAGCGACAATCTCAATGCTTTTTGCAGATTGGGCAAAAGCAAGAGAAGTACAGAAAACCGTAAGAAGTAGAATAAAATTTTTCATTTAATAATCTTAAATAGTGCTTGATATTAATTTATAGGAAGCCATTAAAAGTACAACGGCAAGAACATATTTCAAACCGTTCTGATTCAGTTTTTTTGAAGCTAAATATGCTCCGAGCAATCCTCCGGCAAATGCACAGATGATATACATCCACATATCATTAGTGAAGGAAATTTCTTTGGTGAACATTCCTCCCAAACCTGCTATGGAATTGACAAAAATAAAGGCTGCGCTGATCGCGGCGGTCTGTTTCTGGTTGGTCCATTTCAGTAAAATAAGAACCGGAGATAACAAAATTCCTCCGCCAATGCCGATCATTCCCGATAATAAACCGATCACTCCTCCGAAAAGTAAAGATAAATAGATTTTGGGATCTTTCAGTTCACTGTCATCCGGACTTTTAAAAAAGAAAAAACGGACAACGGGAAAAAGCAGTAAAATACCTAAAATGCGTTTGTACAAAGTATCTTCAATATGGATCATCCCGCCCACGAAAGCGAGAGGAATGGATGCTAAGGCAATCGGAATAAAGATCCTGAGTTTAAAATGTCCTCCACGATAATATTGTATGAAAGAAGTAAGTGAAACGAACAGATTAAGCACCAAAGCGGTCGGCTTCATTTCTTTGGGAGCTATTCCGTATAAAGCCATTAACGCCAGATAACCGCTTGCGCCACCGTGCCCGACTGCTGCATATAAAGCCGCAATCACAAATAAAATCAGATAAAAAAATTCTACGTTCATTGCGTGATTTCTATTTTAGCAGTATAATTTCAACCACGTCATCTTTTTTACAGCCTTCAGAATCTTCCGGTAAAATCATCAGGCAATTGGCTTCTGCAAAAGACTGAAGACGATACGATTCCTGTGCGTGAAGCGGCGTTACTTTTCCGTTTTCATAGGTTGCTTTCAGGAAATGGGTAAGACCGGTTTTCTTTCCATACGAAGAAGTGGAAGTTGCATTGGTTTTCTCCGTAATCGCCGGACGTTTCATCATTTCTGAAAGTAAAGGCGCAATGTATAAATAAAAACAGGTCAATGCCGATGACGGATTTCCGGGTAATCCGAAAACGAGTTTTTCTCCTTTGGTTCCAAAATAAAATGGTTTACCGGGTTTTTGTTTTATTTTATGAAATTTCTGTTCAACACCACATTGTTTTGTGGCATCAATCACAAAATCGTAATCGCCTACACTAACGCCACCTACCAAAATCACAATATCGGTTTTGGAAATGGCCAGATCCAGCGTTTTTTCAACTTCTGAAGGATCGTCTTTTACCCAAAAGCTTTTAACAGTAGTAATTCCACATTGTTTTAAAACGCTTTCAAGCTGATAAGAATTAGATTCGTAAACCTGCCCGAAATTTAAATTTTCTCCCGGTTGTACGAGTTCGTTTCCCGTAAGAATTAACGAAACCGATGGAGCAGCAAAAACCTTGACTTCCGTACATCCGATTCCGGCAAGATATCCGATCGCGGCGGCTGAAAGACAACTTCCTGAACTGATCGCAACGGTATTTTTTTTAGCATCGCTTCCGGCATTTCGTACATGCAAACCTTTTTCGAGTTCGGTGTCATTTACCGTGAGATATTCGTTTTCAATGAGGGCTTTTTCCTGCATAACAATGGTATCTGCGCCGATAGGAAGCGGAGCACCCGTAAAAATACGACAGGCATTGCCTTTTTCGAGATGAAACTGTTCCGTGGATCCCGCCTGCATTTCGCCTGAAACTTTTAGTTTTAGATCTTTATCCTCAAAACGGATCGCGTAGCCGTCCATTGAGGATTGTGAAAAATTCGGGATATCATATTTTGAATAAATATCTTCTGCAGTTGTATGTCCGAAGGCTTCTTTCAAAGGAAGAATCCGGGTTTTTCTTTCCGGAATATTTTGTTCGATTATTTTTTTTGCTTCTTCTACGCTTATCATGGTTGGTTTTTTAAATGATTATAATCTGATGGAGTATCAATGTCAACAGCACCTTTTTCAAACTCAAAAGATTCCACATCGTTCATATTCTGCTGAATGATCTTTTTGGCACCCTGTTCACCGGTAAGTTCCATTAATGATTTAAAATATTTTTTTGAAAATAAAGCCGGAACGCCTAATGTATCGGCATATTTTGCGACAACAATTTCCTTTTCTGAAGTCTCCTTCAACTGAAGCATTTTTGAAAATAAATCATCCGTAAGATGAGGCTGATCACAAACTGAAATGAAACATCTTTCCATTTCCGGAAAAAGCTCGGAGATTGTTTTCATTCCTGCTTGTATGGAGGAAGCCATTCCTGATTTCCAATTTTCATTGATAACAATGTGTATATTTTTATTTTTAATGACAGAAGATATTTCATGATGATGGGCTCCAAGAACCAAAAAAATGTGATTCGGATCAAATATTTCTGAAGCAGTATCAATTATTTTTTCTAAAAATGTTTTTCCATGATACATCAAAAGCTGTTTCGGAGATCCCATTCTCGAAGAATTTCCTGCTGCCAGTAATATAATGCCTGTATTTTTCATTATCCGCCAATATTGATCATACTTCTATTCTGAATGATGGAAGCATTTATTTTTTCGAATTGTTCATTCAGTTGTCCGCCTTGCGTTTTTGCTTTCGACCAGATCGCAGATTCTATAATCGGTAAAATATCTTCACCGTTTCGTAAAGGTGTGAGAAGATCGGTTTCTTTTTTTGAAAACAGGCAGTTTTTTAATTTTCCATCTGCGGTAAGTCTGATTCTATTGCAGCCACTGCAAAATGGCTCGCTCATTGTACTGATAATTGAAAAGCTTCCTTTGTGACCATTAATGCTAAATTGCTTCGCGGTATCATGAAAACCCATTGGCTGAGGAATAAAATCATATTTTTCCCTGATGATATCCAGAATGTCTTTCTGAGTCATGACCTGATTGCTGGTCCATCTGTTTCCGCTAAAAGGCATAAACTCGATAAACCGCATTTCTACAGGATGATCTTTTGTAAAAGCGATAAAATCTGAAATTTCATCGTCATTAATCTCTTTCATGGCAACAACATTGATTTTGGTTTTGATGTTGTGCTGCAGCAACAGATCAATATTTCTGAGGACGCGGTCAAAGTAATCGCGACGGGTAATCTTAAGGAATTTTTCCTTTTGTAAAGTATCAAGGCTGATATTAATGCTGTGAAAATTAGACTGAATAATTTCGGGAAGCATATCATCAATACGAATTCCGTTGGTGGTACACGTCAATTGTACAGGCAGTTTGCCCAGATTTCTAATGATCTTTGAAGCATCCTTTCTCACAAACGGCTCCCCACCGGTAAGTCTGATTTTATTGACACCGTGCTGTACAAATAATCGGGCAATGGTATCAATTTCATCAGCCTGCATCAGTTTTGAATGCGGTGTAAAATCATAATTTTCTTCCGGCATACAGTAAAAGCAACGCAGGTTACAATTATCCGTTAAAGATATCCGAAGATAATTATGGGTTCTTCCGAATTGATCTGTTATCATAATTTTTTTATATACTGAGAATATCAGTATGCATTTTTTCCGGTTTATCCCGTAGCGATGAACCTTTTTTTCCGCTTAAGACCGCTTTGATCTCTGCAATGACGGAAATCGCAATTTCTTCCGACGTTTCAGCACCAATATCTATTCCAACCGGACCAAAAAGTTTATTTAATTCTTTTTCACCTAATTCAATTCCTGAATTTTTAAGATCGTCCATCATTCTGTTGAACCTTGTTTTTGGTCCTAATAATCCGATGTATTGTACAGGTTGATGAATAATGAGCTTCAGCAAATTGAGATCATAGTTATAATTATGGGTCATCAGAACAAAAACCGTTGCTTCATGAATCTCTATGTTTTTGATAATTTCTTCGGGTGTTGCAAGCAATACTTCATCGGCGAGTGGAAATCTCTTTTTCAGGGCATGCGTTGCTCTTCTGTCGGCGATTACTGTTTTCCAGCCTAAAATAGAAGCGGTTTCCACCAAAGGTTTGACGTCGTTTCCGGCTCCTGCAATGATCAATGTTGTCTGCGGAGGAATATATTGCAGTAAAATTTCATTCGATGAAAGTTTGGCAAGTAGGTTTTGTTTTTTTTCTAAAACTTCTGAATAAAAATGATTCAGCTCACTTTCTGAAATACAACCAGAGTCTGATATCATCGTACTTTCCTTTTTTATCAATCCGATAGTTCCCGTCTGCTTATTTCTCTTTTCCAGTGAAAATAGGGTTGCGATGACAGATTCATTTCTATTTTCGGTTGTTTTTTCTAAAAGGGAGATAGAATTTTGAGAGGAGTTTTCATCAATATATTCGAAAAGAATATGGACAATCCCATTACAGCCCAACTGAACTCCAAATTCGACATCATCCGGATTACTGGTATCATAAGTGATGAGTTTGTTGTCTTTCTGATGAATGGCGAGCAATGCTTTTCTCAGGGCATCTCCTTCCAGGCATCCGCCACTGATGGCACCGGTAAGTTTTCCATCTTCAGTAACCAACATTCTTGCTCCGGCTTGCCGGTAAGAGGAACCTTCCACTTTTACAACTGTTGCCAGAGCTGCTTTTAACCCATTAATCTGTGCTTTTTTATAAGCTTTTACAATATCATTGATCTCTTTCATCAGAATACATTTTATGGATTAATCATTATTTTAAAACTTGAGTATGATTTTTGTTGAGGTAAAATCATTAAAAAGTTATTATATATTCAAATTTACATAAATAATATCTGTTTTTTTAGAACCCTTAATTAAAAACTGTAATATTGGTATATGAAACTGTAATGTGTATCATTGATTTGTAATAATATTTAATGATATTTGTTAAAACCTAATCCACATACAATTTATACTATATTGAAAAAAAATAACTTATGGAATTGAAAGGACAATACAGTAGGAGAAACTTCCTCAAAGTCTCGGGATTGCTAGCCGGTTTTATGGCTATTCCGTCTTCAGTGAAAGCATTCTATCAGGATGTAAAGCAGTATCTTGTTCCAAAGAAAAACGTATCCAGGCTTACGCTTTCCATCAATAAAAAAAGTCATACGCTTTATGTTGATACGAGAACTACCTTATTGGATTTGTTCAGAGAACAGTTAAATCTTACAGGGTCTAAAAAAGGCTGCGACCACGGACAGTGCGGTGCCTGTACCATCCATATTAACGGTGAAAGGGCATTGAGTTGCCTTACACTGGCGGCTATGGCCCAGGGAAAAGAGATCACAACGATTGAAGGTCTGGCAAATGGAGATGAGCTTCATCCGATGCAGAAAGCATTTATTGAATGTGATGGCTTTCAGTGCGGATATTGTACGCCGGGACAGATTATGTCGGCCGTTGCGTGTGTGAAGGAAGGCCACACAGGTTCTGTAGAGGAGATCAAAGAATATATGAGCGGCAATCTTTGCCGTTGCGGAGCGTATAACGGAATTGTTCAATCCATTCAAAAAGTTGCAGCCCATGAGACCGTTTAATTTTGAAAAAGTAAAATCTGCTGCTGAAGCTTCTGCCATGAAATCAGCAGTCGGTCAGTATATTGCAGGCGGAACGAATCTGGTAGATCTGATGAAGAAAAATATTGCTCAACCGGAAGTGCTGATTGATGTAACCACAGCATTATCTGATACAGTAAATCATCAGAATAACATATTGCAGATTGGCGCAATGGCTAGCAACAGTAAAGTCGCAAATAACAAAGAAGTTATTGAGAAATTTCCTCTTATTTCAAAAGCTATTTTGGCCGGTGCATCACCACAGATCAGAAATATGGCAAGTTCGGCAGGAAATCTGTTGCAACGTACGAGATGTCCTTATTTCTATGATGTCACGACACCTTGCAATAAAAGAAAGCCCAACAGCGGTTGCAGCGCTATTGATGGAGCCAACCGAATGAGTGCCATTGCAGGTTATAATAATCAATGTGTAGCTGTTCATCCTTCAGATTTTTGTATAGCACTGGTAGCCCTTGATGCTAACGTAACGGCAAAAACGAAGGATCAGAAAGAAATTAAAATTCCATTTAAGGATTTTCATAAGTTGCCGGAAGATACGCCCTGGCTGGACAATAATTTACCGCAGGATGCCATAATAACGAATATTGAAGTTCCGGATAATGCATTCTGGAAACATTCCGCCTATGTGAAAGTAAGAGACAGGACTTCGTATGCATTTGCCTTGGTCTCTGTCGCAGCAGCACTGGATCTTGACGGGAAAACAATAAAAAATGCACGCCTGGCTTCAGGAGGCGTGGCACATAAACCCTGGCGTTGGTTTGACGTGGAAAAATTTCTGAATGGCAAACGCGCTACAACAGATGTTTTTGAGGCAGCAGCAAGATTGGCAACCAAAGATTTGAAACCACTGTCTGAGAACGGCTATAAGATTCCGATGCTTCAGGGAGCGATGGTAACAGCATTACAAAATTGTGTCAATCAATAAGGGTGGAAAATTAAAAAGTAACAATTATGGGATTACTCGAATTATTGAAAATCAAGTCTAAAAGACCAGAAGGACGCGTTGAAGGGGTAGAAAAAGTGACCGGAATCGGTAAATATGCTGCCGAATATGAGGTAAAAAACGTGTGTTATGCTGTCCTGGTAAACAGTACGGTGCCTTCCGGTAAAATACAATCAATATTGGTTGATAAAGCCAAAGAAGTGGAAGGTGTTATTGATGTCATTACCCATCTGCATAAACCTTCGGTGCCGGGGTTGGCAAGTGAAGAAAAAATCAAAGAAGCAAAATTTGGCTTACCAATTTTTCATACGGATAAAATATTTTTCAAAGGTCAGCCTATTGCAATGGTTATCGCCGAAACGTTGGAAGACGCGACTTTCGCTGCATCATTGGTAGAAGCTCAGTATCAGAAAGACCGTTTTGCGGTAGATTTTGATTCTGAGAAAGAGTCCGTTGCTTTAAAAGCAGAAGGAAAAGAAAGAGGAAGCGTTGACAGCTGGCAAAATTTACCGTTCATGGTAGATCAGCAATACAATATTAAGGCAGATGTGCATAATCCTATGGAAATGCACGCTACGATTGCCCACTGGACTGGAAATGACAGTTTACGTCTTTATGATAAAAACCAGGGGGTAAACAATGTTCAGAAAACCTTTGCCAAATTATTTGAACTTCCTGAAAAAAATATAGAAGTATTCAGTGAATTTGTAGGAGGAGGTTTCGGCTCTGGATTAAGAGTCTGGCCCCACGTTTTAGCTTCAGTGATGGCTGCCAAACAGGTCGGGCGTCCTGTAAAGCTAATGCTCACCCGTCCGCAGATGTTTGCAGCGACAGGATATAGACCGGCTTCCTGGCAAAGAATTAAGGTAGGATCAGATCAGTCGGGAAATCTTTTAGGAATTTTACATCAGGCGAAGAACGAAACTTCAGTATATGAAAACTTTAATGATGGTATTACCCGTGTGACGAGGTTAATTTATAAATTTCCCAATCTAAAGACAGAAGCTGCAAGTGTTCCTTTAAATTTAAGTACTCCAACGTGGATGCGCGGCCCGGGTGACTGTACCGGGGTATTTGCTTTAGAATCTGCCATAGATGAATTATCTTACAAGCTTAAAATGGATCCTGTAGAACTGCGGTTAAAAAATATCTCACTGGAAAAACATCCTGATTCCAATCTGCCGTGGTCTACCCATTTTCTCGACGAAGGTTTGAAGAAAGGCGCTGAAATGATCGGATGGAAGGCCAGAAAATCAATTCCCACCACTGTTAGTGATGGAGATTGGTATATTGGCTACGGAATGGCTGTCGGAATGTGGAATGCGGGAAGAAGAGAAGCAAAAGCAGCTATTATCATGCATAAAAATGGCGCCATCACTGTCCAGACGGCAATGACCGACATCGGAACCGGTACGGGAACCGGAATGCAGAATATCGCACACGAAATTACCGGGATTTCAAAAGATAAAATCAGTATAGAGCTTGGAAATTCAGCACTTCCTCCCGCACCAAGCCAGGGCGGAAGTACAGGGCTGTCTTCTGTAAGCGGAGCGGTTTACGACGCGAGCAATGAATTAAAACAAAAGCTGGCAGAATATGCATCGTCAGTTAATCAAAGCTTTAAAGAAGTGGCTCTTGAAAATATTATTCTTTCGGATACGGGCATCAGTTTAAAAAGTAATCCTAAAGTTTCTGTTTCGTATGACGAATTATTTGAAAAGAATAATCTGACTGAAATACGTCTTGAAGTAGCATCAAAACCGGGAAGTGAGCGTGAAAAATTTGCGTTCTGTTCATCTGCGGCACATTTTTGCAAAGTCCGCGTCAATAAGCGAACAGGAAAAGTGAAAATAGAAAAACTGGCTGTCGTGGCAGATGGCGGAAAAATCATCAACAGTCAGGCTGCTGCAAATCAGATGTCAGGAGCTGCGGTTGGCGGTATCGGAATGGCTTTGATGGAAGAAAACCAGATCGATGCAAAATTGGGAACATTAATCGGTAATGATCTGGCAGGATATCATTTTGCTGTAAATGCTGATGCACCCATTATCGAGGTTGATTTTATTCATAAACCAGATCCGAATATCAATCCTTCCGGCGCCAAAGGTCTCGGAGAAGTTGGAATTATTGGTACGGCACCCGCAATAGCCAATGCTATTTATAATGCTATCGGTGTACGGATGAGAGATTTGCCCATTACCCCAGATAAAATACTTATGGCATTATCACGCAGATAAATTATCATTTCAAATTTTACAATCATATAAATATTCTGTATCTGAAGGTTACAGAATATTTTTTTTAGTCATTATTCTTATTTAGATTGAATACATTTAAACATTTCTAGTAGTTAATCTGCCTTAGATAAGACATTTTCATGGATAACGGTTTCTTTTTTGTATCAATACCGGTAACCAAATTACAAAGATATGGCAAATACCGGAAAACAATCTATTACACTAAAAGTAAATGGAGAGGAACATCATCTGGATGTACTTCCCTGGGTATCACTTCTTGATGCTCTCAGAGAGAATCTGCATTTTACCGGAACAAAAAAAGGCTGCGACCACGGACAGTGTGGAGCGTGTACCGTTTTAATTGATGGTAAAAGAGTTCTAAGCTGTCTGAGTCTATGTGTGATGAAGGCTGATGCTGAAATTACAACGATAGAGGGCATTTCAGATGGTGAGAATCTACATCCTGTACAGCAGGCTTTCATTGATCATGATGCTTTTCAGTGTGGATACTGTACTCCGGGACAGATCTGCAGTGCCATCGGATTATTAAATGAAAACAAAGCGAATACCCGTGAAGAAATTCAGGATCTGATGAGTGGAAATCTTTGCAGATGTGGTGCCAACAGAGGAATTATTAACGCTGTACTATCAGTAAAACAAGGTACTTATGAATAATTTTTCCTATACAAAAGCATACAGTGTTGATGAGGCAGTTTCACTGACCAATGTAAACGAAGACAACAAAATCATTGCCGGTGGTACCAATATTATCGATCTGATGAAATATTTTGTTACTGAGGCAGAAACTTTAGTTGATATTAATAAAATTGAGGGAATAGGTGATATTGTTGAAATTGATAACGGAGGAATTCTTATCGGTGCTTTAATGACCAATGCAGATACAGCCTACCATCCACTTATCGAAGAAAAATATCCGTTGCTTTCAAAAGCAATTCTGGCAGGAGCTTCGGCGCAGATCAGAAATATGGCGACCAACGGTGGAAATTTATTACAGCGCACCAGATGTTATTATTTTTACGATATAAATACTCCCTGCAATAAAAGAACTCCCGGATCCGGATGTTCTGCAATTAAAGGATACAACCGTATCCATGCTATTTTAGGTCACAGCGAAAACTGTATTGCTGTTTTTCCTTCGGATATGTGTGTTGCGCTTGCTGCTTTGGATGCAGTTGTTCATATATCGGGACCAGATGGAGACCGGAAATTACAATTTTCAGATTTTCACAGACTTCCGGGAGACACTCCAAACATAGACAATAATCTGAAAAAAGGTGAAGTCATCATAGGAATTGAGCTGCCTGAAAAAGGATTTTCAGAAAATTATTCCTATCTGAAATTAAGGGACAGAAGTTCTTATGCATTTGCACTGGTTTCTATTGCAACAGGTCTGGAACTTGAAAATGGAATGATTAAAGAAGCGAGAATTGCGTTGGGCGGCGTTTCACACAAACCGTGGCGTGTACAAGAAGCTGAAGAATTTTTAAAGGACAAAGTGGCAAATGCTGAAAGTTTTGCTGCCGCTGCAGATATTATTTTACAGGGAGCGGTAGGTTTTGAACATAACAGCTTTAAAATTAATCTGGCTAAAAAAGCGATCGTGAGAAACTGTATGATGGCAATCGATCCGACCTCTCAGAGACCTGGAGCAAAACCTTCTTTATAATTTACTATTAATGCTAATTAAAATTTTATGGAAAATACACCGTCTGTCGGACAACCAATAAGTCGTTTGGAAGGGCATCTGAAAGTGACAGGAAAAGCAAAGTATGCCGCAGAATATGACGCTCCCGATTTGTTATATGGATATATCGTAAACAGCACGATCACGAAAGGTAAAATTAAAGCCATTGATACCTCAGAAATAAAGAAAATGGAAGGCGTTGTTGAGGTTTTCACCCACGAAAACAGACCTTCGACGGCCTGGTTTGATTTTCAGTATGCCGATATGGATGCTCCTCCGGGAATTGTTTTTAAACCGCTTAAAGATAATGAGATTAAATACAATGGTCAGCCAATCGCTTTGGTCGTAGCAGAAACTTTTGAGTTAGCACGTTTTGCTGCAGCAAAAATAAAAGTCGTCTATGAAGAGGAGAAATTTGAAACAGATCTTAAAACGAATTTGGATAAAGCAAGGGATCCTAAGAAAGGGTTGGCATCGCTGCTGAAACCGCCTCCGCCAAAACCTACCGGTGATTTTGAAAAAGAATATGAAAATTCGTTTGTAAAAACGGACAGTCATTTCAGTCATGGCACCGAGCATCACAATCCTATGGAAATGTATGCTTCTACCGTAATTTACGAAGGAAAAGATAAACTGACCATCTACGATAAAACCCAGGGAACCATCAATTCCCAAATGTATGTTGCCAATGTTTTTGGGCTGAAAATGAAGAACGTTCAGGTGATTTCACCGTTTGTTGGTGGTGGTTTTGGTTCTGGTCTTCGTCCGCAACAGCAGCTTTTTATGGCAGTAATGGCATCATTGGCTTTAAAACGGAATGTTCGTGTAACCTTAGATCGTTCGCAGATGTACATGATAGGACATCGGCCTCCAACGTTGCAGCATACAAAATTTGGGGCTGATAAAGAAGGTAAAGTCAATGCAATTTATCACAAAGCAATCGGAGAAACGTCGAGGTTTGAAGATTATGTGGAAATTGTTGTTAACTGGGCCAATATGCTATACCCTGCAGAAAATACATTGCTGGAACATGAGATTGTTCCACTAGATGTTTACAGTCCGCTTGACATGAGGGCTCCCGGCGGAAGTACCGGAATGCACGCTATCGAAGTGACAATGGACGAAATTGCTTACCAGTTAAATATAGATCCGCTGGAATTAAGACTTATCAATTATTCGGAAATTGATAAAAGCAGCGATAAGGAATATTCCAGTAAGGAACTCAGAAAATGTTATCTTGAAGGTGCGGAAAAATTCGGATGGAAGGAAAGGAATCCTGAACCCCGAAGTATGAAGCGTGGAAATAAGCTCGTCGGTTACGGAATGGCTACCGGAATTTGGGATGCCAACCGTATTTTGGGACGCGCAGAAGCGATCATGACTGCTGATGGAAAAGTTGAAATAAAAAGTGCCGTTACCGATATCGGAACCGGCACGAAAACAATCATGACCCAGATTGCAGCCGATGAACTTGGTCTTCCGGTTGAAAATATTACATTTTCATATGCCGACAGTAAAATGCCTTTTGCACCAATCCAAGGTGGATCGTTTACTACAGCAACGGTGGGACCTGCGGTACAGAATGCCTGCCAGGCTTTAAATAAAAAACTTTTTAAAAAAGCTAAAGAATTAAACGGATCAGTATTAAAAAATATCAAGTTTAAAGATGTTATTTTTAAAAATGGTTTCATCACACTCAAAGATCAGCCTGAAATACAGATTGATATTAAAGAGATTTTAAAAGCAAACGAGGGTAAAGCCATCCGAACGACTAATTCTGCGATGCCCAACCCATTAACTTACGGGAAAAAAGCAAGAGCCGTTCACAGTGCAGTTTTCGTTGAAGTAGAAGTGGATGAAGAACTTGGCGTTATTGAAGTGAAAAGAGCCGTCACAGCGGTGGCAGCCGGTAAAATTATCAATCCTAAAACAGCGGAAAGTCAGGTTTTAGGAGGGATGATCTGGGGAATCAGCAAGGCACTGCACGAAGAAACCATACTCGATCATCAATTCGGAAGATATATGAACGCCAATCTTGGGGAATATCATATTCCTGTACATGCAGATATTCATGACCTGGAAGTGATCTTTGTAGAAGAAAATGATTCATTTGTGAATGACCTGGGAGTAAAAGGAGTGGGAGAAATCGGTGGAGTAGGAATGCCTCCTGCTATTACAAATGCTATCTTCCATGCAACAGGAAAAAGAATATATGATCTTCCTATTCATTTTGACAAGTTGATGTAATTAACACCAATACTATTGCTAAACGGCAAATAAGGAAGTTTGTTGAATGCAGATCTCAACTAAATTTAGTACAAAAATATCCCGGCTTATGCCGGGATATTTTTATTTAATTTTAAGAATACTTTTAGTCACCTTTTTTGTGGTGATGAGGTTTAAGTTCTTTTTTATTCTTTGGAGTTTCCTTGTTATCTCTTTGGCGCTGATCTAACTTATCCGTTGATTCTGCAACTTTTTTCGGTCCTGGTTTAATTCCCATAACAATTAGATTTAAAGGTTAATGTAATAAACCATTCATAATTAGTGCCAAATGCAATTTGTATTGAAAATTTTACTTCAATTTGATGGAGTATGTTGCAGTACAACATAATCCCATGGCTCCAAATCAATAATCAGGGTACCATCTACAATCTGTTCTTTTCCTGAGAAAAGATTTTCATAGGATCCTTTATCAAAAGATGTATCAAACTGTGCGAGTACATGATCTTTGCTCAGATTAATAAATGTAAGTACTTTATGGCCGTTTTTCTCTCTGACAAATGAAATGATCTGGTCCATCTTATCATTCATAATTCTTACGATTTCACCTCCAAAACGGCCATTCCACAATGCCTGATTGCGGTGCTTCAGATCAAAAATCGTAGCATAAAGTTTTGCATTGTCATGCGTTTGCCAATTGATGGGATCTTTTTCAAAAAATTCCAGTGAACGGTCAAGTCCGGCCTCCTGACCATTGTAAACCAAAGGAATACCATCCATCATAAAAGTAAAGACGGTGGCTGCCTGTAAAGCATCTCCAAAATTACCGGAAGGTGTCCCCTCCCAGGAATTTTTATCGTGATTATCAATAAAGTTCATTCTTAAAGCCTCCTTGGGAAATACGGATACATGCTCTGCAAGATAGGCCTCAGTTAACGTTTTAACACTGTAATGATTAACAGCAATCTGATGCAGGATATTCCATAAAGTCCAATTATAAGTGGCATCAAATGCTTTCCTGTGCAAATCCCGGTCTTCACCTTCAGCCAGCATGAAAACAGGTTTTAAGGTGTCCAGTTCTGATCTTACATTTTCCCAGAAATCAAGGGGTACGAAACTCGCAATGTCACAACGATAGCCGTCAATATCAAATTCGCTGATCCAGTATTTCAAAGCGTCAGTCATATACCGGCGCAGCTCAGGATGGCTGTAATCTAATTCAATGATATCGTCATAGTCACGCCATCTTGTAGACTGAAAAGTATTTTTTCTCGACTTCGTGTACCATTCTGGATGCTCTGCAACCAGAGTGTTGTCCCAGCTTGTGTGATTGGCTACCCAATCCAGAATCACAAACATCCCTTCATCATGGATTTTCTTTACCAGGCTTTTGAAATCTTCTTCAGTTCCGAATTCAGGATTAACCTCAAAATAATTTTTAACAGAATAGTAGCTTCCTAAGCTTCCTTTACGATGAAGTTCCCCGATGGGGTGTATTGGCATCAGCCAGATGATATCAATCCCCAGCTTTTTAAGTCTTGGTAGTTGTTCTTCTATCGCTTTAAAATTACCTTCTTCAGAAAACTGTCTTATATTGAGTTCATAAAGTGTTGCATTTTTCACCCATTCCGGCGTGGAAATTTCAACATAGGATCTGGGCTGGTACCGGCGATCTGAAATATGTTCCATAAGAATATTATTAATAATCAATCAATGCTGTATCGAATATCATACCTATCAAGCATAAAATCAATAGATTTAGAAAAAAATAAACAGGGTATCTGCAAGAAACTGATGTAAAAGCATATTTTTATTGCTTTTGCTTTCGATAAAGGTTTAATGTTTGTATGGTTAAATCAAACCAATTCTAAAATATTAAGTTATGATACCAAAGAAAATACACTACTGCTGGTTTGGAGGGCATCCTAAAGACGAGCTGGCCGAACATTGCATCGCTACCTGGAAAAAAATTCACCCGGATTATGAAATTATCGAGTGGAATGAAAATAATGCCCCTCTGGATGATAATAATTATGTGAAGGAAGCATTTGCCCAAAAAAAATGGGCTTTTGTTTCAGATTATGTAAGATCTAAAGTGATGTACGAACATGGTGGGGTGTATATGGATACCGACATGGAACTGAAGCTGCCTTTGGATGAATTCTTGAATGAAAAAGCAGTATGCGGTTTTGAGGTTAAAGGAGTACCGTATTCTGCTTTCTGGATGGCCGAACCAAAACATCAGTTATCTAAAGATTTTGTAGACTATTACAATAAACAAGAAGGTTTTGAAGAACGTATAAATACTGATATTTTCTCAGAAATGCTTGAAAAAAAGTATAGTGCGGATCGCTATAGTGACACCATTCAGAAGCTAAAACATGATGTGACCTTATATCCATCGATTTATTTTTCACAAGATCTGCCTAAAAATTATGTAAGCCATCATTTCAATGGTTCCTGGTTTGGTGGTGATTCAGAAAACACGCATAAAAAAATGGTTAATGTATACGGTCTTTTGGAACGGATTACCACATATCCGGGAGCATCCAAAGCCGTAAAAAGTATTCTGGATGAGCACAAAATAATTAACGTAGATGATCTACTTGACCTGATTCCTATAGAACATATAGCGGCTTATGTTAAAAAAAATGCTTTTAGTAATAAAGAGTAAAAAAAATTTTTGACTATGGGAGAACAATCAGTCGATTTCCCTATTACAGTCGCTACATCACCATAAATGAAGAGGCTATGAAAATCCGGAGAATTTCTTCGGATTTTTAGATATATCTGATAATCAAACTGGAGAATTATTTTTTAAAAATAAGGATAAGCTTTTTCTGTAGGTGTTCTGAACAATTATCAATTGATTTTCAAAAATATTAATTCTCTGATTCTTTAATATATGCTTATTATTTTGGCGTATATTATGATAAATTGTTAAATTAAATTAGTTATATAAGAATTTATTTTTTTTACTTTACCATAAAGAATTTTTAATGCCGAAAAAAATCATAAGAAATCTCCGGATTGGAGTAGCACTTTCCTTATTACTGCTGATTGCAGGCTCTGTTGCATCTTTTATTAGCATACAAAAGCAAATGGAAAACAGAGAAAGTTTATTGAAAAGTAAAGAGTCAATAAGTTTAGTTAAAGATGTTTTAAATTCTCTTTTAAATACGGAAACAGGTATCCGTGGATATCAGCTTACAGGGCAGAAAAATTTTCTTGAGCCTCTGGATAAAGGGATGAAACAATATGCTGTGCTTATTTCTACTATAAATGATTTAAATATTAGAGATAAACACCAGCTTAAGCTTCTGAATGAGCTGATGCGCACTTCAGATATAATGATGAAAGCAAATGCATTGTTCATTGAAAGACGCAAAAACGGAATAGTAATGACCCCAAAAGAACTCGTTCAGAACAAGACAGCTATGGATCAATGCCGTACGCTGGTTGGGGAATTTGTAAAATATGAAGAAATGCAGCTTGCTGTAAAGGATAATGATCTGAACAGCTCTTCTCAATCCACTGTTTTGTTTATTATTTTTTCTGCTGTTGCAGCCATTGCGGTAACAATATTCTTTTATATACAGCTAAAAGCCGACCTTATCCGTAGGGATAAATTGGAAAGTGATCTTTCTTACACAAAAGAAATTCTTGAGCAGACAAGCTCCGTTGCCCAGGTAGGAGGCTGGGAAGTCAATATGAAAACAGGAACTGTTTTCTGGTCCCAGAGTACAAAAGAAATTCATAAAGTCGGAAATGATTTTCAGCCTGATTTTGAAAATGCGGTCAGCTTCTTCAAAGATGATAGCCTGGACAGAATGAAATTCCTCTTTAACAGAGCTATGACTGAAGGAGTTCCTTTTGATGAAGAATTACAGCTTGTACGCAATGACGGAGTTACGATCTGGGTAAGGGTACAAGGGCTCCCGGAGTTTGAGGGTGAGGTCTGCAGCAGGGTTTTCGGGATCATCCAGGATATTGATGCATTCAAAAAAATGTTTCTGGAAGTGACCAGAAAAGAAGCGATGATGCAGTCGTTTGTAACGGATGTTCCGATTCCTCTGGCCATGTTTGATAAGGACCTTAATTATGTTTCCGTGAGCACCGAATGGAGAGAGGAATTCAATATGAATGATGTGGATCTTATCGGAAACAGCTTGTTTGCCATATCACAGGATGTTCCGGAGGAAAGAAAAGAAATATACCAAAATGCTTTATTGGGTAAAACATATACTAATGGAGATTTTGCCCTTAAAATACCAGGTAAAGATGAAATTCAGCATTATGATCTGAAGGTGGGACCTTGGTATCTTACTGAAGATGAAGTGGGGGGTATCATTATTTCCGTACAAAATATAACAAATGCAATATTGATTAATGAGGAACTGAGAAATGCGAAGGAAGTGGCCGACATGGCCAGTAAGGCGAAATCTGAATTCCTTGCCAATATGAGCCACGAGATCCGTACGCCTCTCAACGGAGTGATCGGATTTTCTGATCTTCTTCTCAGAACACCACTGAATGAAATTCAGACCCAATATCTTAATTACATTAATGAATCGGGGGAAAACCTGCTCAACATTATCAATGAT